>NZ_LUVY01000008.1:0-323619 GCF_002992185.1 Pseudomonas sp. LLC-1
CCTACTGAACACCCGGAAGTAACAAAGAAAGCGACCTTAGGGTCGCTTTTTTTGTGCCTGAATTTCAGGTGTCAGTGTTCTTCTTCCCGCAGCGTCAGCACCTCAAACCCTTCCTCAGTCACCGCTACCGTATGCTCCCACTGGGCCGACAGGCAGTGGTCTCGGGTAATCACCGTCCAGCCATCCTTCAACGTGCGCGTCCCACGCCCACCCTGATTGATCATCGGCTCGATGGTAAACACCATTCCCGGCTTGAGCTTCATACCCATGCCACGCTGGCCGATGTGCAGCACTTCCGGCGCTTCATGCATCTGCTGGCCAATGCCGTGCCCGCAGTATTCGCGCACCACGCTGTAGCCCGCTGCTTCGGCATGGGCCTGGATGGCATGGCCGATATCGCCGAGCGTGGCCCCGGGGCGTACCTGTTCGATGCCTTTCCACAGCGCATCGTAGGTAGTGTCGACCAGGCGCCGGGCTTCGTCGCTGATTTTCCCGATGCAGTACATCTTCGATGAGTCGGCGATGTAGCCGCCTTGCTCCAGGGTGATGTCGACGTTGACGATCGAGCCTTCCTTCAACACTTCATCGACCTTGGGTATGCCGTGGCACACCACGTGATCCACCGAGGTATTGAGTGAGTAGGGGAAGCCGTACTGGCCCTTGCTCGCAGGCCGCGCCTTGAGCGTATCGACGATGAACGCCTCGGCGCGGTCGTTGATTTGCATCGTCGTGATGCCAGGGCGGATGAAACTGTCGAGGTCGGCGAACACCTGGGCCAGCAGTTGGCCGGCGCGGCGCATCAGGTCGAGTTGGGCGGGGGTCTTGAGGATCACCTGGGACATGGGGGGAGGGCGGTTGCTCATGCTGGAATGTGCCCCAGCATAGCGCCACGGGACCTCGTGTTGCCACCGCGTGGTGCGAAACCTGTGCCGGCCTTTTCGCGGGCACGCCCGCTCCCGCAGGTACGGCGCCGCCCTCAGGCCTTGCGATATCCCTGTGGGAGCGGGCGTGCCCGCGAAAGGGCCGGTACAGCTGGCCCATTAATTGCTGACTTACTCTTCATTCAGGGCTATCAACGTCGACAGCCCACAAAACCTCACGACAAAGGCGCCGTGTTGCCCCTCGCTTGCATCAGCAAGCCGGGGCAGCCGGCGCCTTTTTGCGTTCCCCACAGGAGCCCGCCCATGGCCAACAGCGAAGTACGCAGCGTCTGCCCCTATTGCGGCGTCGGCTGTGGCATCGTCATGAGCGTTGCCGACGGCAAGGTCAGCAAGGTCAGCGGCGACAAGCAGCATCCCAGCAACTTCGGCCGCCTGTGCACCAAAGGCCTCACTGCGCACCTGCCGCTGACCGCTGCCGGGCGTATGGAAGACGCCTATGTACGCCAGCAGCGTAACCAGCAGCCGGTACGCACCGGTATCGATCAGGCCATCGCCGAAACAGCCGCACGCCTGCGCGGCATCATCGACCAGCACGGCCCCGACGCCGTGGCGCTGTATGTGTCCGGGCAGATGTCGCTGGAAGCCCAGTACCTGGCAAACAAACTGGCCAAGGGCTTTATCCGCACCCGCCACATCGAGTCCAACTCGCGCCTGTGCATGGCCAGCGCCGGCAGTGGCTACAAGCTGTCGCTTGGCGCCGATGGCCCACCCGGCAGCTACCAGGATTTCGAGCACGCCGACGTATTCCTGGTGATTGGCGCCAACATGGCTGACTGCCACCCGATCCTGTTCCTGCGTTTGCTCGACCGGATCAAGGCCGGTGCGAAGCTGATTGTGGTCGACCCTCGGCGCAGCGCCACCGCCGACAAGGCCGACCTGTTCCTGCAGGTACGCCCCGGCAGCGACATGGCCTTGCTCAACGGCTTGCTGCACCTGCTACACCGCAACGGCCATACCAACCCTGACTTCATTGCCTGCCACACCGAAGGCTGGGATGAACTGCCAGCCTTTCTCGACGACTACCGCCCCGAGCGCGTGGCTGCCATCACCGGGCTGGCCGAGGCCGACATCATCAAGGCCGCCGAATGGATCGGCGGTGCCGGCAACTGGATGAGCTGCTGGACCATGGGCCTGAACCAGAGCATCCACGGCACCTGGCACACCAATGCGATCTGCAACCTGCACCTGGCCACCGGCGCCATCTGCCGCCCCGGCAGCGGGCCGTTCTCGCTGACCGGTCAGCCCAACGCCATGGGCGGCCGTGAGATGGGCTACATGGGGCCGGGCTTGCCAGGCCAGCGCTCGGCGCTGGCGGAAGACGACCGCGCCTTTGTCGAACAGCAATGGCAACTGGCACCTGGCAGCCTGCGCCGCGAAGGCGGCGAGGGCACGGTGGCGCTGTTCGAACAGATGAAGGCCGGCGAAGTGAAGGCTTGCTGGATCATCTGCAGCAACCCGGTGGCCAGTGTTGCCAACCGCCAGCAAGTGATCGACGGCCTGCATCAGGCCGAGCTGGTGATTACTCAGGACGCTTTCCTCGACACCGAAACCAATCGCTACGCCGACATTCTGCTACCGGCCGCGCTGTGGGCCGAAGGCGAGGGCGTGATGATCAACAGCGAGCGCAACCTTACCCTGATGCCGCGCGCCGTCGAGCCGCCAGGGCAGAGCCTGCCGGACTGGCAGATCATTGCCCGCGTGGCTTGCGCCATGGGTTATGCCGACGCCTTCGATTACGCCGATGCCGAAGCGGTGTACGAGGAAATCCGTCGCTTCCATAACCCTGCCACCGGGTACGACCTGCGCGGTATCGGGTATGCCGAACTGCGTGAGCAACCGCGCCAGTGGCCTTGCGCGCCTGGCCGTGACAGCGACCGCAGCCCGTTGCGCTACCTGAATGACGGCAGCAGCCAGGCGCTGCTGCACGATGCCCAGGGCCAGCGCCCGGCGTTGGCCTTCCCCACCGCCAGTGGCAAAGCCCGTTTCTTCGCCCGGCCTTGGTTGCCGGCACCGGAGTTGCCTAATGACGACTACCCCATGGTGCTGAATACCGGCCGTGTGCAGCACCAGTGGCACACCCTGACCAAGACCGGCAAGGTGCCGGCATTGAACAAGCTCGAGCCCGGCCCTTTCGTCGAAATTCACCCCGAAGATGCCGCCCGGCTGGGCGTTGCCGAGAAAGACCAGGTGGCCATTCGTTCGCGCCGTGGCCAGGCCGTGCTACCCGCACGCGTCAGCGACCGGGTCATGCCAGGTAACTGCTTTGCACCGTTCCACTGGAACGATGTGGTCGGCGAGCAACTGGCAATCAATGCCGTCACCTGCGATGCGGTTGACCCGCTGTCGCTGCAACCCGCGTTCAAACACTGCGCCGTGGCCCTGGAGCGGGTCGCAGGCGAACGCATCGATACCCTTGAACTGAACACTGCCATTGCGGAGCCAGCCCGTATGCCAACTGCCACCCTGTCTCGTCTGCTTGGCCTGGACACCCTGCCAGCCCCGGTGTTGGCAGAAGAAGAGCGCCATTACCTGCAAGGTTTTCTGCTGGGCCTGGACCAAAGCCATGCCGAAGGCGTACCCAGCCTGCCGGCCAGTGCACCGCTGGCCGCCAGCCGTCGGTTGTTCGTCGACGGCTTGCTGGCCGGTCTGTTTGCCCAGCCTGCGGCGTTGTCCGCTGCGGCGTTGCCGGCGCCACCGCATCAAGTGCTGTGGGCCTCGCAGACCGGTAACGGCGAACTGTTGGCCGAGCGCTGTGCTGAACGCTTGCGCGGTGCCGGCCTGGAGGTGCAGCTCAGTTGCATGGAGGCCGTCAGCCCTCGCCAGCTACAAGGCGCCGCCAGCGTGCTGCTGATCGCCAGCACCTTTGGCGATGGCGACGCGCCCGACAGCGCCGGGGCATTCTGGCAGGCCTTGCAGGGCGAGGAGGGCACCCTCTGCGCCGAGCTCCCCTATGCTGTGCTGGCCTTGGGTGACTCAAGTTACGACCAGTTCTGCGGTTTTGGCCGCAAACTCGACCAGCGCCTGGCTGAGCTGGGTGGGCGGCGCTTGTTGCAGCGGGTGGACTGCGAGCCCGACTTTGACGAAGCGTTCGCCGGCTGGCTCGAAGCCTTGCTGCCCTCGCTGGGCACTGCTGCCGCACCACAAACGGTCAATGAGCCTGCGCCGGTCACGATCTATGGCAAGCAGCAACCCTGGGCCGCCGCCCTGGTGGAAAACCGCCTGCTCAATGGGCCCGGTGCAAGCAAGGAAACCCGGCAACTGGTGTTCGACCTGAGCGGCAGCGGCTTCAGCTATGCAGCTGGCGATGCCCTGGGCGTATGGCCGCGCAATTGCCCGACGCTGGTCGATGAACTGCTGGCGCTGACGCAGCTCGATGGCCAGGCCATGGTCGAGTTGAAAGGCCAGCCTGCCATGCCACTGGCTGAAGCCCTGCAAGCGCATCTGGAGATTGCCAAGGTGACCCCGCAACAACTGCAGGCCTTTGCCGGCAGTGCCCCGGACCTGCAGCGCCTGTTACAGCCCGAGTGCAAAGCCGAGCTGCAGGACTGGCTGTGGGGCCGGCAGCTGGTCGATGTGCTGCGTGCCTTCCCCCAGCAACTGCCGCTGGCCAGCTGGCTCGACCTTCTCAAGCCGTTGCAGCCACGGCTTTATTCGATCAGCTCCAGCCCATTGGCGCATCCGGATCAGGTGCACCTGACCGTTTCCACCGTGCGTTATGGCGAGCGTAAAGGCGTGTGTTCCAGCTTTCTGGCCGACCGTGCCCAGGCGCTGAAGGTAGCCATCTTCCCGCAGGTGTCGAAGCACTTCCGGCTGCCCGAGGACGACAGCGTGCCGGTGATCATGGTTGGCCCTGGGACTGGCATTGCACCGTTTCGTGCGTTTCTGGAAGAACGGGAAGCGCGGGGCGCGAAAGGGGGCAACTGGCTGTTCTTTGGCGAGCAGTACGCGGCGACCGATTTCTACTACCAAGACCAGTTGCAGGCTTGGCAGGCAAGCGGCCATCTGCGGCTGGATACCGCGTTTTCCCGTGACCAGGCCGAGAAGATCTATGTGCAGCAGCGCATGCTCGAACAGGGCGCGCAGCTGTGGCAATGGCTGGAGGCGGGGGCGTACTTCTACGTGTGTGGTGATGCCCAGCGCATGGCCAAGGATGTGGATGCGGCGTTGCGTGAAGTCATTGCCGAGCATGGCGGTGTGGATGCGGATGCTTATATGGAGGGCTTGAGCAAGGCCAAGCGGTATCGGCGGGATGTTTACTGAAGTGCTCCAGGATGGGGAGCGTTGCACCTTGAATGTGCATTTGTTGTGCTGGCCCTATCGCCGGCAAGCCAGCTCCCACAGGTTTGTCACTGCCCTTGAAACCTGAGGCGGACCTTGTGGGAGCTGGCTTGCCGGCGATAGGGCCGGAACAGGAAACAGCAATTGGCACACTCCCTGCTTTACCCCAGCTACAACAAAGCCCACTGATCAACGGCGATCAACCCGGGCCCCCTACCGTGATGAATACAGGCAAAGGCGCCTGGAGCTTCGGCTCCAGGCGCTTTTTTTTTGATCGAGGATCGGCTTATGAAGGCAACAGCGAGCAGCGGGCAACGAGAGCGACTGGTCATCGTCGGCAACGGCATGGTCGGCCACCATTGCGTCGAGCAACTGGTCAGCCGCGGCGCCCACGAGCGCTTCGAACTGCACGTGTTCGGCGAAGAGCGCCAACGCGCCTACGACCGCGTACACCTGTCCGAATACTTCGGCGGCAGCTGTGCCGAAACCCTGGCCCTGTGCGAGCATGATTTCTACACCGCCAACGGCGTGCACCTGCACCTTGGCGAATGCGTGCTGGAAATCGACCGCGAACGCTGCGAAGTGGTTACCGCCGAAGGCCGGTACGGCTACGACCAACTGGTACTGGCCACCGGTTCGTACCCCTTCGTACCGCCGATCGAAGGCTCCAGCGGCAACGCCCGCCTGGTCTACCGCACCCTCGACGACCTCGATGGTATCCGGGCTGCCGCTGCCAGTGCCCGCCGTGGCGTGGTGGTTGGTGGTGGACTGCTTGGCCTGGAAGCCGCCAACGCGCTCAAATCGTTGGGCCTGGAAGCCCACGTGGTTGAGTTTGCCCCACGCTTGATGCCGGTGCAGCTGGACGGCGAGGGCGGTGCCGCGCTCAAGGCACAGATCGAAGCGCTGGGCGTGGGCGTGCACCTGTCCCGCGCCACCCAGTCGATCAGCGATGGTGAAGCCTATCGCTACCGTATGAACTTCGAGGGTGGCGAGCACCTGGAAACCGACCTGATCGTGTTCTCTGCCGGTATTCGTCCGCAGGATGCCCTGGGCCGTGCCAGTGGCCTGGACATCGCCGCGCGTGGCGGGGTGGTGATCGACAACCACTGCCGCAGCAGCGACCCGCGCATCTTTGCCATCGGCGAGTGCGCCTCGTGGAACGGCAGCGTGTTCGGCCTGGTCGCCCCAGGCTACAGCATGGCACGCAACCTGGCAGCGTTGCTGATGGGGGAAGCAGCGGTCGCGTTCACCGGTGCCGACATGTCGACCAAGCTCAAGCTGCTGGGCGTGGATGTCGGCTCGATCGGTGATGCCCACGGCGCCACACCAGGTGCGCGCAGCTACCGCTTCATCGACGAAGCCAACAGTGCCTACCGCCGGCTGGTGGTGGATGCCAGCGGCAAGCATGTGCTGGGTGCGGTGCTGGTGGGCGACAACAGCTACTACGATACCTTGCTGCAGTATGCCCAGAACGGCATCGCCCTGCCGGCCGACCCGGCCGCGCTGATTCTGCCGCAAGGCGGTGGCGCGCCGGCCTTGGGCGCCGATGCACTGCCGGACAGCGCGACCATTTGCTCCTGCCACAACGTCAGCAAGGGGGCGGTGTGCGCCGCCATCGACAGCGGCTGCAGCGACCTTGCCGCAGTCAAGGGGTGCACCAAGGCTGCCACGGGCTGCGGGGGTTGTGCCGCCTTGCTCAAGCAGGTGTTCGAGCATGAACTGACGGCCCGTGGCGTCGCGGTGGACAAGAGCCTGTGCGAGCACTTCGCCTACACCCGCCAGGAGCTGTACGGGCTGGTGCGGGTGGAGGGCATCCGCACCTTCAGCGAACTGCTCGAACGCCATGGCAAGGGCCATGTGGGGTGCGACATCTGCAAGCCGGCAGTGGGCAATATCCTCGCTTCGTGCTGGAACCAGCCGATCATGGACCCGGCGCTGGTGCCACTGCAGGACACCAACGACACCTTCATGGCCAACATGCAGAAGAACGGCACCTACTCGGTAGTGCCGCGCATCCCCGGTGGTGAAATCACCCCTGACAAGCTCATCGTCATTGGCCAGGTGGCCAAGAAGTACGACCTGTACACCAAGATCACCGGCGGCCAGCGCATCGACCTGTTCGGCGCCCAGCTGCACGAACTGCCGCTGATCTGGGGAGAATTGATCGAGGCCGGCTTCGAAACCGGCCACGCCTATGGCAAGTCGACCCGCACGGTGAAGTCGTGCGTCGGCAGCACCTGGTGCCGCTACGGTGTGCAGGACAGTGTCGGTATGGCCCTGCGCCTGGAAGACCGCTACAAGGGGTTGCGCAGCCCGCACAAACTCAAGTTCGCGGTATCGGGCTGCACCCGCGAATGCGCCGAGGCGCAAAGCAAGGACATCGGCGTGATCGCCACCGACAAAGGCTGGAACCTGTACGTGTGCGGCAACGGCGGCATGCGCCCACGGCATGCCGAGCTGTTCGCCACCGACCTGGACGACGAAACCCTGGTACGCCTGATCGACCGCGTGCTGATGTTCTACATCCGCACGGCCGACAAGCTGCAGCGCACTTCGGTGTGGCGCGAGAACCTGGAGGGCGGGCTTGATTACCTGAAACAGGTGATCATCGATGACAGCCTGGGCCTGGCCGGCGAGCTTGAAGCGCAGATGCAGCATGTGGTGGACCAGTACGAATGCGAATGGGCCAACGCCCTCAACGACCCGGAAAAGCTCAAGCGCTTCCGCACCTTCGTCAACGACCGGCGCGCCGATCCGGACGTGCACTTCGTGCGTGAACGCGAACAACGCCGGCCCGCTGCGCCGCTGCACCTGATCCCCACTGTAGAGGAGGCTGTCTGATGAACCTGTCCAATGCTGTTGTGCAAACCCGGGAGAACTGGCAAGCGGTGTGCCACGCGCAAGACCTGGTCGCCGACTCCGGGGTGGTGGTGTGGCTCGACGGGGCCCAGGTGGCGTTGTTTTACCTGCCGGGGCAGGCCCAGCCGCTGTACGCGGTGGACAACCGCGACCCGCGCTCCGGCGCCAATATCATTGGCCGTGGGCTGGTGGGCAGTGTGCAGGGCGAGCTGGTGGTGGCGGCGCCGCTGTACAAACAGCATTTCAGCCTACAGAGCGGGGTGTGCCTGGAGGATGCGGGGCAGCAACTGCGGGTGTGGCCGGTACGGTTGAATGGTGAGGCTGTGGAATTGGCTGTGCTCTGATGTTCATCGGCTGCCTGTGCTGGCCCTTTCGCGGGTAAACCCGCTCCCACAGGTACTGTGCTGCTTTGAAACTGTGGATATCCCTGTGGGAGCGGGTTTACCCGCGAAGAGGCCGGCACAGGTCATCTGCATGCGGCAATGCGTTAAGCTTGCCGCATGAACCTCGACACCCGCATCAAATACCGCCACCTGCTGTGCTTTCTGGAGATTGCCCGGCAGGGCAGCCTGGCCAGGGCTGCCGACGTGCTCGCCATCAGCCAGCCGGCCATTTCCAAAACCCTCAAGGAACTTGAAGACCTGCTGGAAACGCGCCTGTTTGCGCGCAGCCGACAGGGTGTCGAACTGACCCCGGCCGGCACGCGCTTCATGCGGTATGCCGGGCCCAGTGTGCAGGCCCTGCGCGATGGCGTCAGCAGCCTGCGTGGTGAGGCGCGGGCGCCGTCGCAGGTGCGCATCGGCGTGCTGTCGACGGTCGAGGGCCTGCTTATGCCCGAGGTGCTGTGCCGCCTGCACCAGCGCCATGAAGCGCTGGTGATCAGTGTAGTCACCGGGGTCAGCGCTCAGCTGCTTGGCCAACTGCGCCTGGGCGAGCTGGAACTGGTGGTCGGGCGCATGACCGACAGCCCGCAGATCCAGGGCCTGTCGTTCGAGCACCTGTACAGCGAGTCGATGAGCCTGGTGGTACGCCCGGGCCATCCGCTGCTGGCCGGCACACCCGTCGAGCGGGCCCAGGTGGGGCGTTATCCGCTGGTGTTGCCGCCAGCGGGCACCACCATCCGCCAGCATGCCGACAGCCTGTTCGTGCAATGCGGCATCCAGATGCCGGCGCAGCGCCTGGAAACCCTGTCGCTGGCGTTGAGCCGGCGCTACCTGCTGGGCAGCGATGGGCTGTGGGTAGCGCCACGCGATGCGGTGTTGCTCGACCTGCGCCGTGGCGAGCTGGTCGAGCTAGACCTGGGCGTGCGTGAACCAGGTGGCTCGGTGGGCATTTGTCGCAATGCCGCCTTGCCGCAGAGCCTGCCGGGGCAGTGGGTGTGCGAGGTGCTGCGTGAGGTGGCGGGGCAATACCGCGAGGGTAACTACCCCTGAGTATCTCTTAACCCAATGCCAAGGCGAGCACTACAGCAGCCACCTGATTTTGCGCTGTGACATTCACATCGCCACAAACCAGCAGGCGTTTACTGGCGGGAACGAAGGCGATCGATGAGTTGCCATCCATGTAAAAACCAGGGTTCGGTGGGGTAGCCCCAAACGAACCATGTCCCCAAGGCGAAACGAACGTAGTGTCGAGTGTGCCATCGGCCAGGTAGCGGACCGCCCGGTTATGGTTATAGAAGCTGCCTACCCCCACCAGGCGCCCTTCGTGCTCGATCATGTGGTGCCACATCCCGGCGTTGGCGTCGAAGCGGACAGGTATCCCCTTGTTGAATACCTGGTCGGGCGCTCCGTTGCTGGTCAACCGGATAATCTCTGGCTGCACGCTTTCATCCGCGAGCATATGCCCTCCGCATAGCGTGACCAGTGACGACACATTGCTGCACGACAGGCCCCGATAGAAGGTGGCGTTTTCTGATTTGAAATGGCCACCTTCGCCAAAGGAAGTGTCCAGTTGGCCTCTACTGTTGATGGCGCTCAAGACCGAAAACATGTCGGCGCCTTCGCCTCTCAAACTCAGCAACAGGATGCGATCGCTTTCAGCATGCTTTGTAGCGATAAGGCTGGTTATGCCGGCACCGTACCCAGGTAAGTGCGATTCAAGGTCTAGCACCCCCCCATTACCGAAGTTCGGGTTCAGGGCGCCGTCCGCTGACAGGGCGACGAGGACGGCCTTGAATCCGGGCGTGTGGCAGGCAATGACGTAGCCATCAGAGAGTGTGGCGGCGAAGAGAAACGTCAGCCGCTCGGCGGTCAGTTGGTCGCTATCGACAAATCCAGTGCTGGCGAAACCCTTGTCTAGCTCTCCTGTGTTCTTGAATCTCCAGAGCCGGTTGGCGGCTTCGGACACTCCACCCAGGCAGAGCAGGTTGCCCTCGTGATCTTCCATGAGGCTGGAGGGCGTAAAGGTCTTGTCCTCGCCCATGAGCGATCCAAAGTCGACAGTGAAGCTGTGATCTCGCTTGCCGTCGCCATCCAGCAGCCAGACGGCGCTGTTGAACACCTGGGTTTCTTTATGCGATTGAAGTGCGCACGCATAGTAGCGGTCTTGTCGAACGTGGCTTTTCAGGATGTCAGTGCACACGCCAGTTGATTTAGTCTCCTGTTCCAGCAGGTAGGCGTAGCCGTCTTTACCGAAGCTCTGGTCTATAGGGGCACCACTAAGTGCTTTCAATGAGTTGCGCTCAGGCGTGGATTGTTGAAGAAGAGATGAGATGGTTGGTCGTGTCATTGGGGTTAACCTCTGGCTGGTCACGATTTGTGACTACCCGCACTATTGAAAGCGCAGACCCTCATCCGATCTACTGGCATAAATGACAGGTCTCTTGCCCCCGGGAATGGAGGGCAGCGCGACAAAAAATTGCGGCAAACCCCAGGCGATTTGTGCGCCAAGCGTCAATACTGGCCAGTGGCTGCATTGACTTGGATGAATAAGCGTTTAACTACTGAACTTCCTTACCAAAACCCGCTCCTATGCCGGTAGCCATTGGTCATGGCCGCCTGCTAAGCTCGCGGCTTTACCCTGATTGCCCTTATGGCGCATGAACAAGGAAATAGCATGAAACAGCATCGTTTGGCGGCTGCGGTTGCCCTGGTAGGCTTGGTACTGGCTGGCTGCGACCAACAAGCTAGCAGCCCCGAGCTGAAGACTCCGGCAGAGAAAGCCTCCTACGGTATCGGCCTGAACATGGGCAAGAGCCTGGCTCAGGAAGGCATGGAAGACCTTGATTCGAAAGCAGTGGCACTCGGTATCGAAGACGCCGTTGGCAAGAAAGAACAGCGCATCAAGGATGAAGAGCTGGTAGAAGCCTTCACCGCGTTGCAGAAGCGCGCCGAAGAACGCCTGGCCAAGGCCAGCGAAGAAGCGGCCTCTGCTGGCAAGAAGTTCCTCGAAGAAAACGCCAAGAAACCAGGCGTGGTCACTACCGCCTCGGGCCTGCAGTACGAAGTGGTCAAGAAGGCCGACGGCCCTCAGCCCAAGCCTACTGACGTGGTTACCGTCCACTACGAAGGCAAGCTGATCGATGGCAAGGTGTTCGACAGCTCCGTCGAGCGCGGCAGCCCGATCGACCTGCCCGTCAGCGGCGTGATCCCGGGTTGGGTCGAAGGCCTGCAACTGATGCACGTTGGCGAGAAGTACAAGCTGTTCATCCCGGCTGAACTGGCCTACGGTGCACAAAGCCCAAGCCCGCTGATCCCGGCCAACTCGGTACTGGTGTTCGATCTGGAACTGATCGCCATCAAGGACCCGGCCCAGCTGCAAGGCGCCGAGCCGGAAGCCGAGGCCCCGGCCGAAGCTCCTGCAGAAGCGCCCGCTGAAGCACCCGCCAAGTAATACTGGCAGGTTCTTGCAAAACGCCCCGTCCTGACGGGGCGTTTTCGTTTACGACGATTGGACGAACCTGTAACTGCTGATACTGTCCGAGGAAATGCAGCTTGTTGCTGTAGGATGTTTCTGGCGCAAATCGTTTGCGGCCAGCTACCCACGTATTGAAACGGCTGTGTAAAAAACGCCCGATCTGACCGGGGCCCTTGCCTGGCAGGCACCCGGGGTCAGAAACGTGGCCCTGTTCACAAGGTTATCCACAATAAATGTGGATAACCTGTTCCGCGTGGAGGCTCCATGAGCGCACCTTGGAATTTCGCCCGTTTCCTGCCCTTGGCCGAGCGCTTGCTCAGCCGTGGCCGGTTGCCGGCCCTGCTGTTCGCCGTGGCCCGCAAAGGCCCGCGCATCGGCCAGTTGCGCGAGGACGTGAAACTGCTTCAGTCGCTGTGCCTGGCATGGTGGCGCGGCGAATACCGTGCCATCAGCCCCAAGGCCCTGGTCACCATCGTGGCCGGCCTGCTGTATTTTGTCAGCCCTATCGATGCCATCCCCGACTGGCTGCTGGGCGTGGGCTTCCTTGATGACATTGCAGTGTTGGGCTGGGTATTGAAGACCGTGGCCGATGAGCTGGCGCGCTTCCGGGCCTGGCGCGACAGCCAGGCACCCGAGCGGCTGCGTGTGGTCGAGCGCCTGCCCGCAAGCCCCGAAGCGCTGCGCCTGGAGCGCAATACGCAGTGAAAAACGCCTGAACTGCACCTCAACCGGACAGACCCCGGAGTTGGTAATATAATTGGCATAAGGGTTATGCCTACGGATTACATGCTGTAATCCTTTTTAAAGGGGTTTGTAATGGGTATTCAGGTCATCAGCCGGGACGGTCAACCCGAGTACGCAGTCGTTCCCTGGGAGCAGTACCAGGCGCTGCTCAAGGCCGCAGGGCAGGCACCTGCCGAGGCCGTTGTCAGCGAACAGGCCGCCGCCGTTGCGCCGTTGCCGGCGTTCAGTGAAGTTGCACAGATTCGCCAGGCCAAGGGCATCGCCCCTGAGCAGCTGGCGCGCAATGTCGGGGTAAGCCCGGCTTACCTGGCCATGATCGAATCAGGCGAGCGCCAGCCGGATGCAGCCATCCGCCGCGCCTTGGCCTGGCACCTGGGGGTGGCTGGCTGGAGCGAGCCATCATGAGCCAGGTCAGGATCAGCCGTCAGCACTGGGACAACCTGCTGGGCGAGCTTGACCTGGCCCGCCGTCAACGTCACTTGCTGACCTACCGAGCGCTGATCGAGCGCTTGCAACTGCCCAGCCCGGCCATGCAGACGCTGACCGCCGCGCTGGAATACCTGGCAGTGCTGGATGCCCGTGCCGAGCAGCCGCTGCGCAGCTCGCTGGTGATCAGCCAAGGCGCCAGCCGCTTGCCGCGTACCGGCTTTTTTGAATGTGTCGAACGGCTGGGGCGGTTTGCCGGGCCGGTCGATGGCATGGAGGCCGCTTCCTGGCATGCATCCGAAGTGGTTCGGGTGTTTGAGTACAGCTACCCCGAAACAGCCTGATTGGTTGCCTGCTCGGGCCCTATCGCCGGCAAGCCAGCTCCCACAAGGTGCGGCACCCGGCTCAAGGCCTGTGGTGAATCTGTGGGAGCTGGCTTGCCGGCGATAGGGCCAGAACAGGCAAAGAATGCCTGTGGATCAACCCACAAGGCCTGCCATCTGCATCCACCACCTCCAACGCCTCCAGATGCTGATGCCGCCCAAACAGCTCCAGCAACTGCCCGATGGTGGCATTCAACCGCACTGTCGGTTGCTCGGCCTGCGGCATGCTCGTCAGCACCGGTAGCTCGCGCACCCCCAACTCCTGCGGCCGCCCCAGCAGGTACCCCTGCACAAGGTCTACGCCCATCTCCCTCAGCACCGCCAGTTCCTCCGCAAGCTCAATCCCTTCGGCAATCACCTGCGCCTTCGACGCCCGGGCAATCTGCAGGATCGAGCCAACGAACTCGCGCTTGAGCGGGTCGCGGTGGATACCGTCGATGAAGTGCCGGTCGATCTTCACGTACTCAGGGCGCAGCTCCGACCACAGCCGCAGGCTGGAATAGCCCGCCCCCAGGTCGTCGATGGCAATCGAAAAGCCCATGTCGCGGTAATGGTGCAGGGCATTGGACAAGAGCTGGAAGTCGTCGGTGGGGGTGTGTTCGGTCAGCTCGATCACTACCCGGCTGGGCGGCAGACCGACCTGCTCCAGCAGTTTCAGGGTCAGGCCGGACGGGTAGTGTGGCTCCAGCAGCGATTCTGGCGAGATGTTGAGAAACAGCTTGCCCTGCAATTGCTGCTCGCTGAAGCGCCGGCAGGCGCTTTCCCGGCAGACGGCTTCCAGTTCGGTCAGGCGGCCAGCCTGGCGGGCGATGGTAAATAGGTTCAACGGCGCGTGCAGCGGGCTGTTGGACGGGCCGCGGCTCAGCGCTTCATGGCCGAACACCCGCTGTTCGCTCAGGCACATGATCGGCTGGAACAGGCTGTGAATACTGCGTTGAGCCAGGATGGCACTCAAGGCACTGAGCTGTTCGGCAACGGTCATGACGTATTCCTGAAAATGAAAGGGCCGGGCATCTGCATGCCCGGCCCTCGTATTTCACGACAGCGCGATGACTGTTTGATGACAGGTCACATTATTCTGCCATCATCGTTGCAACGCCTTACTTCTTGGCCACCTTGGTGCTGGCACTGAGGTAGTCGATCAGGATGCGACCGGTTTCCGACAGGTAGGCGTCGTCTTCCGGCTTGGTGTTTTCATCCTCGGTCGGCAGCGCGTCCTCGTCTTCTTTCTTCAGCTCTTTGAGCGGCTCTTCACCCTTGGCCTTGCGGCGGATGTTTTCCAGTGCCAGCTGCTTGGCCTCGATGTCATCGTGGCGCGCACGGCGCTCCTGCTCGTTGAGGCTGACGGTTTTTTCGTTCATCAGCTTCTGGGTCAGGGCCAGGCGGTCGCGGATGTAGGTGAACTCGGCATCCTTGTCGCTGCGCGCTTCATGCTGCGCCTTGAGCTGGGCCAGGAACGGCTTGAACGGGTCGGCCGCAGGCTTGACCACCGGGCGGATGGTGTCCCACGGCATGGCCTCGGGCAGGGCGCTCTCGCCGATTTCCTTGGTGTCGATGATCGACGGGTAGTCGATGTCCGGCAGCACGCCCTGGTGCTGGGTGCTCTGCCCGGAAACCCGGTAGAACTTGGCCAGGGTCAGCTTCAGCTCGCCATGGTTGAGCGGCTGGATGGTCTGCACGGTGCCTTTGCCGAAGGTCTGGCCGCCGATGATCAGCGCGCGGTGGTAGTCCTGCATGGCACCGGCGAAAATCTCCGAAGCCGAGGCAGACAGACGGTTCACCAGCAACGCCAGCGGGCCTTTGTAGAAGGCGCCCGGGTTTTCGTCTTCCAGCACGTCGACGCGGCCGTCGCTGTTGCGCACCAGCACGGTCGGGCCTTTTTCGATGAACAGGCTGGTCAGCTCGGTGGCTTCCTGCAGCGAGCCGCCACCGTTGTTGCGCAGGTCGATGACCACGCCGTCGACTTTCTCTTTCTGCAGTTCGGTGAGCAGCTTCTTCACGTCACGCGTGGTGCTCTTGTACTCAGGGTCACCGGCGCGGTAGGCCTTGAAGTCCAGGTAGAAGGCCGGGATCTCGATGATGCCCAGCTTGTAGTCACGCCCGTCCTGCTTCAGCTTGAGCACCGACTTTTTGGCTGCCTGCTCTTCAAGCTTCACCGCTTCACGGGTGATCGACACGATCTTGCTGGTCTGGTCGCTAGGTGCATTGCTGGCGGGGATGATCTCCAGGCGCACCACCGAGCCTTTCGGGCCACGGATCAGCTTGACCACTTCGTCCAGGCGCCAGCCGACCACGTCGACCATTTCCTTGTTGCCCTGGGCCACGCCGATGATCTTGTCGGCCGGGGCCACCTGCTTGGTCTTGGCTGCCGGGCCTGCCGGCACCAGGCGCACGATCTTGACCTGGTCGTTGTCGCTTTGCAGCACCGCACCGATGCCTTCGAGCGACAGGCTCATGTTGATGTCGAAGTTTTCGGCGTTGTCCGGCGACAGGTAGTTGGTGTGCGGGTCGTAGGACTGGGCGAAGGTGTTGATGTAGGCCTGGAAGATATCCTCGGCACGGGTCTGGTCCAGGCGCGCCAGCTGGTTCTTGTAGCGCTTGGTCAGGGTTTCCTGGATCTGCTTGGGTTCCTTGCCGGCGATCTTCTGGCGCAGCACCTCATCTTTGACGCGTTTGCGCCACAGGTCGTCGAGCTCGGCCTGGTCCTTCATCCACGGTGCGTCCTTGCGGTCGATCAGCAAGGTTTCCTTGGTGGTGAAGTCGATCTTGTCCACGCCTTTATTCAGCTCGGCCAGGGCGAAGTCCAGGCGTTGCTTGACGCGGTCGAGGTAGCGTTTGTAGATGGTGAAGCCCGGGTCCAGGTTACCGCTCTTGAGGAAATCGTCGAATTGCGTTTTCCACTTGTCGAACTCGGCAATGTCGGCGGCGGTGAAGTAGCTGCGCGCCGGGTCCAGCAGCTTGATGTAGCTGTCGTAGATGATGACCGAACGGGCATCGTCCAGCGGCGGCTTGCTGTAGTGGTGGCGCTTGAGCAATTCCACCACGTTGAGGCTGGCGACGATCTCGTCGCGGTCCGGCTGCAGGCTGTCCCATTTGTTGGCGGCCGCCGCATTGCCGCCGAGCGTGAGGCTGCCAAGGCCGATCATGACGGCGAGGGCGGTGCTTGGTAGGAAATGCTTCATGCTGATTCGACGTGGAGGCAATTGATCACGCATAGTAGGCCGTCTTTTCCGTTGCCGGTTCCATGGAGCCGGGCAAATACTGCAAAAAGCCTGAGGTAAGCAACCCCAGGCCCAGTCATGATTCAACTATGGAGGCACTGTGAAGGCATTGCAAGGCGTTGACGGACATGTGGAGTGGGTCGAGGCCGAACGCCCGGCCTGTGACGCGGGCCAAGTGCGCATTCGCGTGGCTGCTGCGGGCCTGAACCGCGCCGATCTGCTGCAGATGAAAGGTTTGTACCCGCCACCGCCAGGTGCCAGCCCGTACATGGGCCTGGAGTGTGCCGGGGTGATTGAAGAAGTGGGCGCCGGTGCCGACTGGCGCGTGGGCGACCGTGTGTGCGCGCTGTTGGCCAGCGGCGCCATGGCTGAGGAAGTGGTGGTCGATGCGCGTCACGTGCTGCCTGTGCCCGAGGGCCTGAGCCTGCATGAAGCCGCAGCGTTGCCAGAGGTGTATGCCACCGCCTGGTTGAACATCTTCCAGCTCGGCGCTGTGAAGGCTGGCGAGAAAGTGCTGGTGCATGCGGGCGCCAGTGGCGTTGGCTCGGCCGCCATCCAGCTGTGCAAGGCGTTTGGCAGCCCGGTGTGGGTCAGTGTCGGTTCGCAGGACCGCCTGGCTTATTGCGAAGCGCTGGGCGCGACAGGGGGCGTGGTACGTAACGAGAACCTGGACGCGCTGGAAGGTTTCGGCCCGTTCGACGTGATTCTCGACCCGGTGGGTGCCAGCTACGGCGAACTCAACCTCAAGCTGCTGGCCCGCGACGGGCGCTGGGTGATCATCGGCCTGATGGGCGGGCGCAAGTTCGAGCTGGACCTGGCGCTGGTGCTGGGCAAGCGCCTGGAGATTACCGGCTCCACGCTGCGCAACCGCGATGACGGCTTCAAGGCCGAGCTGCTGCGTGAGTTGCAACAGCAGGTGTGGCCGTTGTTTGCCGAAGGGCGCTTGTCGCCGCAACTGGTCGATACCTACCCGGTCGAGTTTGCCCAGGCGGCGTATGCCGAGCTGGAAAGCAACCAGGTGTCGGGCAAGCTGGTGATGATCATAGACCCGAGCCTGGCATAAGCAGGCCCGGCCCTATCGCCGGCAAGCCAGCTCCCACAGGTTCACCACAGAGTTGTAGGCCTGTGACGTACCTGTGGGAGCTGGCTTGCCGGCGATAGGGCCGGAACAGGCGTTGTAAATCTCAGGACCAGCTCAAAATCGGCCAGCCATTGATCTGGGCATGCTCCCGCAACACCGCATCCGGGTTCACCACATGCGGATGGTCCACCTTCAGCAATAGCGGCAGATCGTTGCGCGAATCGGAATAGAAACTCGCCCCCTCCAGGTTCTCCTGCTCCTGATCCAGCCACTCCAGCAACCGGGTGATCTTGCCTTCACGATACGTCAGCACCCCATGGGTCTTGCCGGTGTACACCCCGTTCACCGCCTCCAGCTCGATCGCCAAGTACTCGTCCACCCCCAGGCGCGCCGCAATCGGCCCGACCAGGTGCGTACCCGAAGCGGAAATGATCAGGATGCGGTCCCCGCGCTTGCGGTGTTCGGCAATGCAGCGGCAGGCGTCGCCATAGATGATCGGCTCGATCACCTCTTCAACCCACGGTTCTACCAGATGCTCGACTTCTTCCAGGGTACGCCCGGCCATCGGTTCCAGGCTGAAGGCCATGTAGTCCTCCATCTGCAGGTGGCCCTTGCCATAGGCTTCCATCAGTTCACGATCGCGGCGCAGGAAGTCCTTGCCGTCGACCCAGCCCAGCCGGGCCATCTGCTCGCTCCACAGCGACGCGCAGTCGCCGTGGATCAGGGTTTCGTCCAGATCGAAAATTGCCAGTGCCATTGTGTTGAATCTCCTTAGGCCACTTCCCGCAGCGCCGTGGGGTCGATCGACAAGCTTACCCGTTTTCCATCCGCGTGCAGGTCGGCAGGCGAGCGGTTGAGCACGTCGACCACCAGCTCCACGTCGCGCACTTGCACGCGGTAGCGGATCACGTTGCCCAGCAAGCTGTGGCTGCGTACCTGGGCGTCCAGTTCGCCGTGTATGCCCAGAGTGATCGACTCCGGGCGGATCGCCAGGCGGCTGACCACCGGGCGTTGCAGCAGGCGGCTGGCGCTGTCGGCGTCGAGCAGGTTGTAGTTGCCGATGAAGCCGGCGGCAAACAGGTCTACCGGCGCGGTATAGAGGGTTTCGGCATCGCCGCTCTGGACGATGCGTCCCTGGTTCATCAGGAATATGCGGTCGGACATCGTCAGCGCTTCTTCCTGGTCGTGGGTGACGAAAATGGTGGTCAGCCCCAGCTCGCGCTGGATGGCCCGAATCTGCTCGCGCAGGTGCTTGCGAATACGTGCATCCAGTGCCGACAGCGGCTCGTCGAGCAGCAGCAGGCGAGGGCGAGTGACCAGCGAACGGGCTAGGGCCACGCGCTGGCACTGGCCGCCAGACAACTGGTGCGGGTAACGCCCGGCAAAGCTGCCCAGCTCCACCAGGTCCAGCGCCTCGCGCACCCGTACCTGGCTTTCGTCGGCCTTGACCTTCTGCATGCGCAGGCCAAAGGCTACGTTCTGCTCCACAGTCATGTTGGGGAACAGTGCGTAGCTCTGGAACACCATGCCGATGCCACGCTTTTGCGGGCTTACGGGCACGATGTCGTGGCCGTCGAGCAGGATCTGCCCGCTGTCCACCGGGGTCAGCCCGGCAATGCAGCGCAGCAAGGTGGACTTGCCGCAACCGGACGGGCCCAGCAGGGTGACGAACTCGCCGCGTTCGATTTGGCAGTCGATGTTCTCGAACACCGGGCTGCCGGCGTAGCTCTTTTGCAGTTTCTGTACGCTGACGAAGCTCATGTCAGGTCTTGTCCTTGTTCAGGCGGTTGGCGACCCAGGTCAGTACCAGCACGAAGGCGAAGTAGGAGATCACCAGCGCGCTGTTGAAATGGCCGCTGCTGTTGCGCATGTTGTTCAGGTACACCTGCAGGGTCTCGTAACGGGTGCCGACCAGCAGGTTGGCGAACACGAACTCGCCAAACAGGAACGAAAACGACAGCAGCAACGCCACCATCAGGCCCTTGCGCAGGTTCGGCAGCACCACCAGCAGCGCGGCCTGCCAGGTGCTGGCGCCCAGCAGTTGGGCAGCGTCCATCAGGTCGCGCAGGTTGATGGCTTGCAGGTTGTTGGTGATGGCCCGGTACATGAACGGCAGGGCGATGGTGAAGTAGCCGCCGATCAGGATCCACGGCGTGCCGACCATGGCCATCGGCCCGCTGCCGTACAGCTGCAACAGCCCCACCGACGACACCACCGGCGGCACCGCGAAGGGCAGCAGGATGAGGATGTTCATCAGCGCGTCCAGCCTGGGGAAGTGGTAGTGCACCACGAACAGCAGCGGCAGAATCAGCACCACCGACAGCAGCAGTGCGCCCACGCACACCAGCAACGACTGGCCGAAGGCGGCCAGGAAGCGTGGCTCGCTCCACAGCGCCGCATACCATTTCAGGGTCAGGCCGCTGGGCAGCAGGCTGGCCGACCAGCTGGTGGCCAGCGAGTAGAGCAGGGTGCCGGCCAGTGGCAGCAGCAGGATCAGGAACAGCAGGTAGACCACGGCGCGGTGGTACCAGCCGCCGGAACGGGCGTCAGCGCGCATGGTAGCTCCTCTTCAACAGCCATTGGTGCACCACCGTGACCAGCGTCATCAACCCCACCAGCACCATCGCAAGGGCGCTGGCCAGGTTCGGGTCGAGGCTGATGTCGCCAGCCACCAGGCCGGCGATGCGGATCGGCAGTACGTTGAAATTGCCGGTGGTCAGCGCGTACACGGTGGCATAGGCACCGAGCGCGTTGGCCAGCAGGATGACGAAGGTGCCCAGCAGTGCCGGAGTGAGTACTGGTAGACCAATGTGCCGCCAGAACTGCCAGTGGCTGGCGCCCAGCAGCGCGGCCGACTCGCGCCAGTCTTCACGCAGGGCGTCGAAGGCGGGGTACAGCAGCAACACACCCAGCGGGATCTGGAAGTAGGTGTACACCAGGATCAGCCCGCTTTTGGAGTAGATACTGAAGTCTTCCAGCAGGCCGATCTGCTTCAGCAGCAGGGTCAGCGCGCCGTTGAAACCGAGCAGGATGATGAAGGCGAACGCCAGCGGCACCCCGGCAAAGTTACTGGTCATGTTGGCGAAGGCGCTGACGAAATCGCGCAGTTTCGAGTCCACCTGGCGCAGCGAGTAGGCGCCGAGGGTGGCGATGACGATGCCGAACAGGCTCGACCAGAAGCTGATTTCCAGGCTGCGTTGCAGCGCTTGCAAATAGAACTTCGAGGTGAATACCTTGCTGAAGTTGTCCACGCCCCAGCCCGCCTCCGATTGCAGGCTGTTGATCGCCACCCAGGCCAGCGGGGCGACCTGGAAGATGACGAAGAACACGGCGAACGGCAGCAGGCAGAGCAGGGCCAGATAGCGGCCACGGTTCACTTGAGCAACTCCCGGCACACCGTTTTGTCGTGCGCGGCACCCAGCAGTTCACAGATGGTCCCGCACAGCTCGGTCTGCAGCGGCTTGGCTGCCGGATCCAGGCTGAAGGCGTCGCCGAAGACGAACAGCGGCACTTCGCGCTCTTCGGTCAGCAGCCCATTGTGCGAGCGGTCGTTGTTCATGCCATGGTCGGCGGTGACCAGCACCTGGTAACCCTCTTCCAGCCAGCCTGGCAGGTAGTCGGCCAGCAGGATGTCGGCACTGCGTGCGGCGTTGCGGTACTGGCTGCTGTCCAGGCCGTGGCGGTGGCCGACGTCGTCGATGCTCATCGGGTGCACCAACAGGAAGTTGGGTGCGTGGCGGCGGCGCAGGTACTCACCGTCGGCCAGCAGGTGCGAATCGGGGTAGCGGTCGTCCCAGTAGAACAACCCATGCTGGATCGGCAGCTTCGGCGCGTGGGTGTGGCGGTCGCGCTGCGGGTCGAACGGTGAGCGGTTATACAGCTCGCTCATCCAGTGATAGGCCGCTGCTGCGGTGCCCAGGTTGGCCTCGCGGGCGTAGTGGAACACACTGCGCTGGTTGGACAGGCGGTTGACGTTGTTGTGCACGATGCCGCTGTCGATGGGTGGCACGCCGGTGAGGATGCACTCGTACAGCGGCCGCGACAGCGACGGCAGTTCGCATTCCACGCGGTACAGCGCGGCGCGGTCGGCCTCGACGTAGGCGTGCAGGTGGCCCATGGCGTGGTGGGCGACCTGGTAGTTGAGGCCGTCGAGCAGGACCAGGATGACGTTGTGTTGCATGATTGCTCCAGTCGTAAACCGCGTTGGCTTCTTCGCGGGCATGCCCGCTCCCACAGGGTTTAGCGCAACCCTTGAGAGCGGCGCGGTCCCTGTGGGAGCGGGCGTGCCCGCGAATGGGCCGGATCAGGCACTACAAAAGCCGGCCCCTTACTCCATCTCGATGATCACTTGCTCCTGCCACATCTGCGGCAGTTTCTTCGAGGTGGCTTCCCAGGCTTCGGCATTCTTGATCGGCTGCGCGGCCTTGTACTGCTCGTTCGGCAGCAACTTGGCCTGCACATCCGCCGGCAGCGTCAGGTGCTCGGCACGGATCGGCCGGGCATGTCCCTTGGCCAGGTTGATCTGCCCGGCATCGCTGAAGATGTATTCACGCGTCAGCTTGGCCGCATTGGGGTGCTTGGCGTATTTGTTGATGATGGTGGTATAGCCGGAGATCACCGTACCGTCCGACGGGATCAGCACTTCGAAACGCTTGGGGTCGATCTGCTCGCGGTAGCTCAGGCCGTTGAAGTCCCACACCACGCCGACCTCGACCTCGCCTTTCTCGATGGTCTGGATGGTCGGGTTGGCCAGCGACAGGCGCTTCTGCTGGGCCAGCTTGGTGAACAGCTGCAGGCCCGGCGCCACGTTGGTTTCGTCGCCCTTGTAGGCAATGGCCGCCGCCAGTACACCGTTGGCGGCCTGTGCGGCGGTGCCGACGTCACCGATGGCGACCTTGTACTTGCCTTTTTCCAGGTCATGCCAGGAGGTTGGGCGTTCGCCTTCCTTCACCAGGTCCTTGTTGATGATGAACGCAATGGTGCCGGTATAGGCCAGCGCCCAGTGGCCGTCCTTGTCCTTGGCCCATTCCGGTACCTGGTCCCAGGTGCTGGGCTTGTACGGCTGGCTGACGCCCTTGGTCACGGCGATGGGGCCGAAGGCGGCACCCACGTCGCCGATGTCGGCGCTGGCATTGTCCTTCTCGGCTTCGAACTTGGCGATTTCCTGCGCCGAGCTCATGTCGGTGTCACTGTGCTTGAGGCCGTACTTGCTGGCCAGGTCTTCCCAGGTGCCTTTCCAGTTGGCCCAGGCATCGGGCATGCCCACGCTGTTGACGGTGCCTTCCTTGCGGGCGGCGTCTTCCAGGGCCTTGAGGTCCGCGGCCATGGCCGAGGTGCAGAACGCGATGGCCGAACCGAGCAGTGACGCCATGAACAACTTTTTCATCCGTAGCTCCTTGGGTGGGTGCCTTTTTACGATCGTTGTTATGAGTGAAGCCGTTGCCTGGAACCTTTGGTCTAGGTCAGCAAACCTTGAGCCAAGGTAGGCCGCTTGCGTGACAGTTTGATGTAGGGGAGGGCGCGCTCAGCGTGTCAAAGGCCCTTGGCTCTACAGCGTAGACCATGGTGAACCCCCGGTTTTGCTGGGCTGGCCCGATTCTGGCAACGGCACGGTTGCAGCGTTGTCACGGGATGTTCATCAGCCCTGCCTAGGCTTGCACTATTCTCCAGGTGCCCTGTTATGGGGCTGGACTAGTCCAGATAGGTAACCTTTGATGCAGTCGATGCCACCGCGTGCGGTAACAGCCATCTGCCATGCCCTGCAGGAGCAGATCGAGCACGGCCTGCTGGCCCCGGGGGGCAAGCTGCCGGCCGAGCGCAAACTCAGTGAGGTGTTCGACACGACGCGCATCACCCTGCGTGAGGCGCTGGCGCAGCTGGAGGCCCAAGGCCTGATCTACCGTGAAGAACGCCGCGGCTGGTTCGTTGCACCCGAGCGGCTGACCTACGACCTGATCGAGCGCAGTCACTTCCATGCCATGGTGCGCGACCAGGGGCGGGTGGCCAGTACCGAGCTGCTGTCGGCGCGCTTGCAGCCAGCCTCAGCTGCCATCTGCGCACGCTTGCAGCTGCCGGCCTTGTCCAGTGTGGTGCGTATCTGCCGGTTACGGCGGATTGATGGGCGGGCGGTGCTGTATGCCGAGCATTACCTGAACCCCCGGTACTTTCCGGGGATTCTCGAACAGGACCTGGCGCAGTCGCTTACCGAGATATATGGGCGGGTGTATGGCATCCGGTACGGGCAGGTGTGTTTCGAGATCCTGCCGACGGCGTTGCCGGTAGAGGCGGCGGGGGCGTTGAAGGTGTCGGCGGGCAGCCCGGGGCTGCACATCACCCGGGTCAACAGCGACCAGCATGGGCACCTGATCGACTGTGACCTGGAGTATTGGCGGCATGATGCCATCCGCATTCGTGCCGTGGCGGGTTAGGCCCTAGCTGGAGGCGTCGGATTGCGCCGTTCCACCACCACCCGCAGTCACCACCTGCACCGACAGCCGTGGTGTCGCCAAATCCAGCCCTGCCTCATCCAGCTGCCGCTTCAGCGCCAGGTTGAAGGCCCGCGACACTTCCCACTGCTTGATCGGCGCCGTCTTGAACCGCGCCCGCAAAATCGCCGACCCCGACTCGAAACTCTCCACCCCTTGTAGTTCCAGTGGCGACCAGATGTTGCGGCGCATCAGCGGGTCATTGCGCAGCTTTTGCCCCACTTCGCGAATCAGCGTGATCGCCTGGTCGATGTTCATGCTGTGCGGAATCGCCACGCGGAAAATCGCATAGCCAAACTCCCGCGAGTAGTTCTTGATGCTCTTGATCTCGCTGAACGGGATGGTATGCACGATGCCGTCAATGTCCCGCAGGCGCACGGTACGAATGGTCAGCCCCTCCACCGTGCCCAGGTGCCCGCCCACGTCGACGTAGTCGTCGATGGCCAGCGAGTCCTCGATGATGATGAACAGCCCGGTGATCAGGTCCGCCACCAGCGACTGCGCGCCAAAGCCGATGGCCAGGCCGATCACACCGGCACCGGCCAGCAGTGGGGTGACGTTCATGCCCATGTTGGCCAGGGCGACGATCACCGCGATGATGAAGATGACCACGAACATCACGTTGCGGATCAACGGCATCATGGTTTGCGCACGGGCGTTGGCCAGGCCCCGACGCGAGCGCACCAGGGCATGGTGCACGGCGGTGTCGGCAAGGATCCACACCAGCCAGGCGACGATCAGTGTGCCGGCAAGGCCCAGCAGGCGCAGGCTGATGTCGTGGCCGTCGCCCTCTGCGAAGCTGATCATCGACAGGCCCCACACGCGCAGGCCCAGTTCGATGAATACCAGCCAGATGAACAGGTGCACCAGCAGGTAGCCAAAGTTGCGCAGGCGCTCGGCATACACGGCCTGGCGCTTGTTGGCGCGTTTGGGGTTGGCCGCATGGCGGCGTACCAGGCCGTTCAGCACCATGCACACCACCACCAGCACCGTGCACATCAGTGACTGGCGCAGGGCGGTGCTGGTGTCGCCTGCCGAGACGAAGGTGGCGAACAGCGAGACGGCCACCAGAATCAGTGCCGGAATGAACCAGAAGCTGCCGAGAATCTCGATGGTGTCGCTCAGGGTGCGCCGGGTCAGGCGCCGCGACAGCGGCTGGTTGCGGATCAGGTGGGCGATGGGGCGACGAAAGCGCAGGATGAACAGCCCGGTGCACAGCGCGGCGATGACGTTGGCCAGGGTGGCCAAGGCATGGGCCAGGTGGGTACCCAGTGCAACCAGCATGCGCGGGTCGCTCATGGCCTCGCCAAACGCAGCGAAGCTGCCGATCAGCCACAGCGGGCGGAATGCCTGGCGCCGCAGGATGTGCAGGGCGCGGTGGCGGTGCGGGCCGTCCAGCAGCGAGAAGGCGATGACGCAGATGGCCGAGAAGCAAGTGCCCACGACCAGTGCGTAGGCCAGCACCATGGCCAGCGATTTGCCTAACGACGGCGGCAGCACGAAGCTCAGGTAAACGGTGAATACCAGCGCCACCAGCCATGGGCCGAGCTTGCGCAAGGCAAAGCGCACCAGGTCCCAGGTGCGCGGGTGTTGCGGCAGTTCTTCGCTCAGGCCAAAGCGCAGGCGTATCCGGTGCCCGACCCAGTTGAAGGCGTAGGCCAGCACACTCCACACGGCAATGACAGCGGCAAAGCCGAACAGGATGGCTGGCCACTGGTGCACCGGCACCATCAGTTCGGTCAGTTCCGCCTGGGCCTGTTCGATTTCCGCCGCCCAGCGATGGAACGGGCTGGCGTCGCCGCTGAACTGTTTTTCGAAGTCATGCAGGGCACCGCCGATCAGCCCGAGCACGCCCTGTTCGACGCTGGGTTGCGACTGCTTGGTCGCGTCGCGCAGCTTTTTCAGGTCGGCCAGCAGCTTGGCCCGCTGTTGGTCGTTTTCGAGGTTCTTGATCACCTCGTCCAGCGACTTGCCCAGCGGCTCGGTGGCCTCCGGTTGCGCAGGCGCACTGCCACCCAGCAGGCCAGGCAGGCCCGCCGCCTGTACCGGGGTGATGAACAGCAACAGCAGCAGGAACAGGTAACGCAGGAGGGCAGGCACTGGCAAATCTACCTCAGGTCAAACGATTGACCGAGTGTAGAGGTTTATGACGGCAGTTTCTCAAGGATCTTCCAGCAGGTGAGGCCGAAGATACCCAAGGTGCCGATCCACATCATCAGTACACCGATATTGCGTTCGCGCATGCTGAAGCCGATGGTCAGCAGCATCAGGAACAGGAACACCGGCACGAACAGGGACAGAAACGGGGACATGGACAGCAATCCTTTTGCAGTGGGGCCATGTATCAAGCATAGCGCTTGGCAAGCGAGGCGGGATTGACCTTGAGCAGGTCCGGCCCTTTGCGGATAAAACCGCGATAGGGCCGGACCTGTCTACATCAAGGCAACTCGCGGCTACGGTAGAAGGCAGTCAGCACCTTCACCAGGTGCGCCAGGTCATGGCTGCCGCACAGTTCACGAATCGAATGCATGGCAAAGGTCGGCAGCCCGATGTCGACCGTGCGCACACCCAGGTGGCTGGCGGTAATCGGCCCGATGGTCGAACCACAGCCCATGTCGCTGCGCACCACAAAGCTCTGCACCGGCACTTCTTCAGCCATGCACAGGTGGCGGAAGAACCCGGCGGTTTCGCTGTTGGTGGCGTAGCGCTGGTTGTTGTTCACCTTGATTACCGGCCCGGCGTTCAGCTTGGGCCCGTGGTTGCCGTCGTGCTTGTCGGCGTAGTTGGGGTGCACGCCGTGGGCGTTGTCTGCCGACACCATCAGCGAGCGCTGAATGGTGCGCACGTAGGCGTCGCCATCCGGCAGCAGGCGCTGCAGGGTCTGCTCCAGCATCGGGCCATCGGCGCCGCAGGCCGAGCAGCTGCCGACTTCTTCGTGGTCGTTGCACACCAGCACGCAGGTTTCATCACTGTCGGCGGCCAGCAAGGCTTGCAGGCCGGCGTAGCACGACAGCAGGTTGTCCAGGCGGGCGCCGGCGATGAAGTCGCCGTTCAGGCCGACCAGTGCGGCGTCCTGGGTGTCGTAGAAGCTCAGCTCGTAATCCAGCACCACGTCAGCGATCAGCTCGTGCTCGCGGGCCAGTTGCTCGGTGAGCAGGGCGCGGAAGTCGATGCGCTCGTCTCCGGCCACCTGGGCGAGGATGGGCGGTAGCTCGTTCTGCGGGTTGATCGCCCAGCCTTCATTGGCGGTGCGGTTCAGGTGAATGGCCAGGTTGGGGATGATCGCGATCGGCAGCTTGAAGTCGATCAGCTGGCTTTCAACCTTGCCGTCACGGCGGTAGGTAACGCGCCCGGCCAGCGACAGGTCGCGGTCGAACCACGGCGCCAGCAGGGCACCGCCATACACCTCGACACCCAGTTGCAGGAAGCCCTGGCGCTGCAGCTCGGGCTGCGGTTTCACCCGCAGGCACGGGCTGTCGGTGTGGGCGCCGACCATGCGGATGCCGTTCAGCAGGGGGGCTTGCTTGCCCAGCTTGATGGCGATGATCGAGGAGTCGTTACGGGTGACGTAATAGCGGCCGCCAGGCACGGTGGCCCAGCTGTCGCGCTCGTCCAGGCGCTGGTAGCCGGCCGCTTCCAGGCGCTGGGCCAGGCTGGCGGTGGCGTGGAAGGGCGTGGGGGAGGCCTTGAGGAAGTCGATAAGGCCAGAATTCAGTACGTCGCGCATAGCTCACTCCAGACAGCAGTGGCGCGAGTTTAGCGTATTAAGTCGACAAATTGTGTCTGCCTCTTCGCAGGCTCGCCCGCTCCCACAGGGACTGCACAGGTTCCGAATGCAGTGGTATTCCTGTGGGAGCGGGCAAGCCCGCGAAGAGGCCGGTGCAGCCACGCAGAAATCAGAAAGGTGCAGGGCACTCGAACTTCAACCGTTCCCCGGACACCGGGTGGGTAAAGCTCAGCATGGATGCATGCAGGCACAGCCGCTCATGGGCCGCCAGTGCCTCGGGGTTGGCATACAGCCGGTCACCCAGCAGCGGGTGCCCGATCGACAGCATGTGCACACGCAACTGGTGAGAACGCCCGGTAATCGGCGTCAGTTCCACCCGGCAGTAATCGCCACAGCGCTCGACGATGCGCCAGAAGGTCAGTGCGTGCTTGCCCTGTTCGTGGTCCACCACATGCCGTGGCTTGGTTGGCGGGTCGTAGCGCAGCGGCAGGTCGATGCTGCCGCTGTCCAGCGCCGGTTGGCCCCAGCACAACGCGGTGTAGGCCTTTTCGGTTTCGCGGTCGTGAAACTGGCGGGACAGCTCGCGGTGGCTGTCGGCATCGCGGGCCAGCAGGATGATACCGGAGGTTTCCCAGTCCAGGCGGTGC
Source organism: Pseudomonas sp. LLC-1 (assembly GCF_002992185.1). Classification (NCBI taxonomy): domain Bacteria; kingdom Pseudomonadati; phylum Pseudomonadota; class Gammaproteobacteria; order Pseudomonadales; family Pseudomonadaceae; genus Pseudomonas; species Pseudomonas sp. LLC-1. The sequence goes on from NZ_LUVY01000008.1 coordinate 28,651, forward strand.
ACGATGAGCGCATCGGGGTAGCCGTTTTCCTGCAGGCGGGTGATCAGGCAGTCCTTGTTGTCTTCGGCGCGGCCGGGCACCGACAGCAGCAGGGTCGGTTTGTTGATCACGAGGATGGCGGCGTCTTCGTGCAGGATCTGGATGTTCGACAGCGGCATTGCAGTATCTCTGAGATATCGGGGAAAACCATTGGGGCCGCGTTGCGGCCCATCGCCGGCAAGCCAGCTCCCACAGGTAAAGCGCGGACCCTGTGGGAGCTGGCTTGCCGGCGATGGGCTGCAAAGCAGCCCCAATGATCCAGGCCAGGTCGCTGAATCAGCGATCCGGCAGGGTGATGTTCAGCTCCAGAATCGAGCAGCTGCCCTGGTTTTCCAGCTCGATATGCACGTCATCGTTGCCGATGTTCACATACTTGCGGATGACTTCCAGCAGTTCTTTCTGCAGCGCCGGCAGGTAGTCCGGTTCGCTGCGTTGGCCGCGCTCGTGCGCCACGATGATCTGTAGACGCTCTTTCGCTACCGACGCGCTGGTCTGTTTCTGTCTGCCACGAAAGAAGTCAAAAAGGTTCATGGTTTACTTGCCTCCAAACAGGCGCGCGAAGAATCCTTGCTTCGGCACTTCGATGAACCGCAGGGGCTTCTCTTTGCCCAGCAGACGGTCGACGGTGTCGCTGTAGGCCTGGCCGGCATCGCTCTGGTCATCGAGGATGACCGGGATACCCTGGTTGGAAGCCTTCAGCACGGCCTGGGACTCGGGGATCACGCCCTTGAGCTTGATCGCCAGGATTTCTTCGACGTCGGCGATGCTCAGCATTTCGCCCTTTTCCACGCGCTCGGGGTGGTAGCGGGTGATCAGCAGGTGTTCCTTGATCGGCTCTTCGCCGTTTTCGGAGCGGCGCGACTTGCTCGACAGGATGCCCAGCATGCGGTCGGAGTCACGTACCGAGGACACTTCCGGGTTGGTGACCACGATGGCTTCGTCGGCGAAGTACATGGCCAGGTGCGCGCCTTTCTCGATACCGGCTGGCGAGTCGCAGATGACGAAGTCGAAGTCTTTCTTCAGCTCCATCAGCACCTTTTCAACGCCTTCCTGGGTCAGCGCGTCCTTGTCACGGGTCTGGCTGGCGGCCAGCACGTACAGGTTCTCGAGGCGCTTGTCCTTGATCAGGGCCTGTTGCAGGTTGGCTTCGCCGTTGACCACGTTGACGAAGTCGTACACCACGCGGCGTTCGCAGCCCATGATCAGGTCGAGGTTACGCAGGCCCACGTCGAAGTCGACGATGACGGTCTTGTGGCCACGCAGTGCGAGGCCGGTACCAATGGCGGCGCTGGTGGTGGTCTTGCCCACACCCCCCTTGCCGGAAGTAACCACGAGAATCTTGGCCAAGGTGTTTCACCCCTAAAATAGTCGGGACACGGGTCCCTGCAAATAACTGAAATAGCTTAAATAACGGCAACGGTAAAAAAGTTGCTCTAAAAATGCTGGCAAGTATCCGTTAAAGACGGGTGATGTTCAACACGTCACCAGACAGGCTGACTTGCACGCCGGTGCCCCACAGCGGGTCGCGGCGCAGGTCTTCGCAGACCTTGTACTGGCCGGCGATCGAGACCATTTCGGCGGTCATCTGCTGGCAGAAGATACGCGCCTTGGTGTTACCTTTGATGCCGGCCAGGGCGCGGCCGCGCATGGCGCCGTACACATGGATGTTGCCATCGGCCAGAAGTTCCGCACCCGGGCTGACCGAAGCGGTAACGATCAGGTCGCCACCTTGGGCGTAGATCTGCTGGCCGCCGCGTACCGGCGAGGTAATGATGCGGGTCGGGCGCACTTCGGGTTCGGGTGCCGGTGGTGGTGCCGGGGCCGGGGCCGGCTCGGGCTTTCTGACCACCTCGGGCTCGGGCTCCAGTGGCCGCTCGCGGGCGCCGGAAGGCGGCAGTACCGGCAGGTCGATGGCGATGGCGGCAGCGATGTCCTCGATGCGGTTGGCGCGGATGGCCAGGGTACGCAGGCCGTGGTGGCGGCAGATCCGCATCAAGCCGGGCAGGTCGATTGCCCCTTCGTCGGCTGGCAGTTTGTCCAGCGCCAGCACCAGCGGCGTGTTGCTGAAGAAGTTCGGTGCCTGGGCGACTTTGGCCGCCAGCTGGCGGTCGAGGGCTTCAAGGTCATTGCGCGCCAGTTCCAGTACGGTAATGGCGAGCATGCTGCCCTTGAGCTGGAACACGGAGGCGGTGTCGGGTGTGTGGTTTGGGCTCATGGTCTGCATAGACGGCTTGTTGCGAAAAAAGTGCCCTGACTTATAACGAGAACACCGGTTGCCCGCAACATGCACTGATCCGTTGTAGAATGCGCGGCCTTTGTCTTTCCGGATGCTTCAATGGAACGCCCGCGTTTTCGTCCCTATTACCTTCATCCCAAGTTCTGGGGCCTGTGGCTGGGCCTGGGCCTGCTGTGGCTGGTGGTCCAGTTGCCGTACCGGGTGCTGTTGAAAATCGGTGCCGGGTTGGGTGCCGTGATGTATCACTTTGCCGGTGAGCGCCGGCGCATAGCCGCACGCAACCTGGAGCTGTGTTTCCCGGAGCTGTCGGTCGACGAACGGCAGCGTTTGCTCAAGGCCAATTTTGCGTCCACCGGTATCGCCTTCTTCGAAATGGCCATGAGCTGGTGGTGGCCCAAGGCCAGGCTGGCGCGCCTGGCCCATGTCGAAGGGCTGGAGCATCTGCAGGCCGCCCAGCAGGCGGGGCAGGGCGCCATCCTGATGGCGGTGCACTTCACGACGCTGGAAATCGGCGCGGCGCTGCTGGGCCAGCAGCACACCATCGACGGTATGTACCGCGAGCATGGCAATGCGTTGTTCGACTTCATCCAGCGCAGTGGCCGTGAGCGGCATAACCTCGACTCGCTGGCGGTGGAGCGCGAGGACGTGCGCGGCATGCTCAAGCTGCTGCGTTCGGGCCGTGCGATCTGGTACGCACCGGACCAGGACTACGGCGCCAAGCAAAGCATTTTCGTGCCGCTGTTCGGTATCCCGGCAGCGACGGTAACCGCCACTACCAAGTTTGCCCGGCTGGGCAAGGCGCAGGTGATTCCGTTCACCCAGAAGCGCCTGGAGGATGGCAGCGGCTATCGTCTGGTGATCCACCCGCCGCTGCAAGACTTCCCTGGCGAGAGTGAAGAGGCTGATTGCCTGCGCATCAACCAGTGGGTTGAAAGTGTGGTGCGCGAGTGCCCTGAGCAATACTTGTGGGCGCACCGCCGGTTCAAGTCGCGGCCTGAGGGTGCGCCGCGGCTCTATGACAAGAAAAAGCGCTGAAAGCAGCTGAACCAGGAAGGATGCCATGGCCCCACCCCCGGTAACCGGTCTTATCCTTTCTGGCGGTGGCGCCCGCGCTGCCTATCAGGTCGGCGTACTGGCGGGCATCGCCGAGCTGCTGCCCGCCGGTGCGCACAACCCCTTTCCGGTCATTGTCGGCACGTCTGCCGGGGCCATCAACGCGGTCACCCTGGCCAGCGGTGCCACTCATTTCAACGACGCCGTGCAACGGCTTACCACCTTCTGGCAGAACTTTCGCAGCCACCTGGTCATCCGCAGCGACTGGCCCGGGGTGGTGCGCCAGGCCAGTCGCTTCGTTGGCCACAACCTTTTAGGCATTGGTGGCCCGGCACCCGTGGCGCTGCTGGACAGCAGTCCATTGCGAGGCTTGCTGGAGGCACACCTGAACCTGGACGGCATCGGCCATTCCCTGGCCGCCGAGCAGTTGCGCGCCGTGGCAATCACAGCCTTTGGCTACGAGTCTGGCCAGGCGGTCACCTTCTACCAGGGCCGTGGCAGCATCGAGGCCTGGCTGCGTCACCGCCGCATTGGCGTACCCACGCCGCTGACCATCGACCACCTGCTGGCCAGTGCGGCCATTCCGCTGCTGTTTGCCCCGGTGCAACTGGGCGACGAGTATTACGGCGACGGTGCAGTACGCCAGTCGGCGCCCATCAGCCCGGCCTTGCACCTGGGCGCCAGCCGGGTGCTGGTGGTCGGGGTCAGTGGCAACCCGCAGCGGCCAGCGCCGCCGTTGCCGACCCAGCGGGTGTTCAGCGGGCAGCAGCCGAGCCTGGCACAGATTGGCGGGCACATGCTCAACAGCACGTTCATTGACAGCCTGGAAGACGATATCGAACTGCTGCAGCGGCTCAATCATTTGAGCCGGTTGCTACCGGCGCACCTGGATGCCCGTCGCCTGGGGCTGGCGCCGATCGACGTACTGGTGGTGGCGCCCAGCCAGCCGCTGGACGAGATTGCCGCGCGGCACCGGCGTGAGCTGCCGGCGGCGTTGCGCTTGTTCCTGCGTGGGCCGGGGGCGACGCGGACCAGCGGGGCGGGGGTGTTGAGCTATTTGATGTTCGAGGCGAGCTATTGCAGTGAGCTGATCGAGCTTGGGCGGCGGGATGCCTTGGCGAAGAAGCGGGAGTTGTGTCAGTTCCTGGGGATTTGATGTTGCCTGTTCTGGCCCTATCGCCGGCAAGCCAGCTCCCACAGGTCCGCACCAATACCCGGGCCTGTGGTGAACCTGTGGGAGCTGGCTTGCCGGCGATAGGGCCAGTGCAGGTTTACTCGGCTATCTGCAACTTGCGCGCCTGGGTATACACATACCGCACCTTTTCATACTCGAACGGCGAGTTCAGCTGGCCATAGCGGAATTTGGTGGTATAGCGCTTGTCCACCACCTGCAAGGCGAAGATTTCCGGGTGGTCGGTGCTGGCTTCGGCCACGTTCAGGTAATTGATGGCCTGCTCGCCCGCATAGTCCACCACCAACCCGGTGGTATCACGCAGGTTCGATGGCCCCAGCACCGGCAGCATCAGGTAAGGCCCGTCCGGCACGCCGTAGAAGCCCAGGGTCTGGCCAAAGTCTTCGCTCTGACGCGGCAGGCCCATGCTGGTGGCCGGGTCCCATAGCCCACCCACACCAATGATGGTGTTGAACATCAGCCGCGCCGTGATCTCCGCCGAACGCTTGGCTTTCAGCTGCAGCACGCTGTTGAACAGGTTCGGCACATCGCCGATGTTGTTGAAGAAATTGCTCACCCCGGTACGCACGAAGCGCGGGGTGACGTACTGGTAGCCACTCACCAGCGGCAGCAGCACCCATTGGTCCAGCCGGTAGTTGAAGTGGTAGATGCGCCGGTTGATCGACTCCAGCGGGTCGTACACGTTCAGCGCCTCCAGGGTAGAGCGCTCGAACTCGCGCTGGTCCAGCCCGGGGTTGAATTTCAACTCGCGCAGCGGGTCGAGAAAGCCGTCTGCTTCGGGCGCCAGCGGTGCGGCAGTCACCGGAGGATCGGCTTCGACCACGCTGGCCCGTGGGGCGGTTTCGGCGGCCAGCGCGTGGCCGGCGGCAAGCAGGGCAGTGGCGAAGAGGAGTTTGTTAACCACGGAAGAACTCCAGCATGGCGTCACTGTTGACGCGGTAATTGAGGTTGCCGCAATGGCCGCCATGGGGGTAAAGGGTCAGCCGGTCACCAAACACCTTGCGCAGGAAGCCGATGTCGCCGGGGCCAAGGATGACGTCGTCAGCGTTGTGCATCACGGCAATCTTGTCGCTGCTGCGCAGGTAGTCTTCCAGGGCATACAGGCTCACCTGATTGACCAGTTGCAGGATGCTGTTGCCGTCGGTGCGGGCGCGCCACATGGGGATCACCTGCTCGGTCATGTAGCAGTCGAAGTCGCACTGCAGGGCACGTTTGAAGAACGGCGTGAGGCTACTGCCCTCGGTGATCGGGAACTTCGGCGGAATGATCAGGCCACGGCGGTTGATCAGGTCGGAGGTAAAGGCAATGTCGGCCGCCGAGAAGCGGAACGAGGTGCCGATCAGCATGGCCATCTGTTCGTTGGACAAGTGCTGGCGCGACTGCTGGAAGTCGTACAGCAGGGCGTCATTGAGGTCGATGTAGCCCTTGTCCTGGAAGTAGCGCGTGAGCTTTTGCAACATCAGCTCGTAGAAGGTGGTGCTGCGGTCGATGCCCTTGACCTGGGTTTGCACCAGCTTGTCCAGGTTGTTGATCGAGGTGTACAGGTTGACCGGCGGGTTCAGCAGCAGCACGCGCTTGAAGTTGAAGCTGCGGCGGGTTTCGTCCAGGTGGCTGACGAAGGCTGCATCCAGCGCACCCAGGCTGTAGCCGGTGAGGTAGAAGTCACTGACTGGCAGGCGCGGGTGCTGGGCGCGCACGGCCTGCATCACCCGGTACATGTCTTCGGCGTCATCCTTGCTGACACCGGGGGTGGCAAAGCGCGAAGCGGCGCTCATGAAGTCGTAGCTGGTGGGCGACGACAATTGCACTACGTGGAAACCGGCCTGGTAGAACAGCTTTTTCAGGTATTCGTTGATGCTGCTGGTGTACGGTGCGCCGGTACCCGCAATGATGAAGATCAGCGGCGCCTCGCGGTCCTGGCGGGCCAGGCGGTACTTGAGTTTTTTCACTGCCCAGAAGTTGTCGGGCAGGGTGAACTCACGCTCCGGGCGCAAGTTGAGGCTGTAGTCGGACTGGGTGATTTCGTCGTCGCTGGGCAGGGTCGGGCGCTGGTCCGGCGGCGTGGTGGCGATGGTGGCCTCGAACGGGTTGGTCAAGGGGAAGCCGTAGCTGGCGGCGTCGATGTCCCGCGCCGAAGCGGCCACAGCCATGAGCAGGCTGCCGAGCAGGGCAGCGAGGCGCAAAGATCGAAGCATGTAGTCCCCCAAAAGAACGCAAGGTCGAGCGGTGTGCAGGCTAGGACCACATCAACGCAGGCAAAGTTGCCTGGCGCGGTGGCCTTTGGTGTGCTGGTTATCTGCAACATAGCTGCAGGGTTGTGATTTTGCCTTACATCGGGGCATAAGCGATCATGGATGCTTTCGATTACCGCTATTGGAGAACGGGATGTCTCGTACGCTGCCGGCTGCGCTGCTTGTGCTGTTTCTGGGGCTGTGGCTTGCGGCCAGTTATGGCGTGCGCTATGGGCTGATGGAGGATGGCCAGTGGGTTGGGCTGTGCACGGTGCCGACGGCGTACTGGCAGTGTGAGGTGCGGTCGTTGTTGGGGTTGGGCATTCACCATCAGGTGATGGCCTGGTCCGGGCTGGGCCTTGCGTTACTGGCGCAGGTGGTGACCGGCCGCACCGGCTGGTGGCTGGCGGTGCTGGCCCTGGTCTTTGCGGTACCAGCGCTGGTGCTGTATACCGCCAGCATTGCGGTGTTTGCGCTCGTGCTGGCGGGGTTGCGGCTGGTCAGGTAGCCGGGCGCAACCTCAAGCTTCGCCACAAAGCCGCCGTCATCAGCACACTGACCACCGCCCAAGCCCAGGCCTGTTGGTTTTCCAATCCTTCCACAAACAACTGTGGCGCCACGCCGGCCCCGACAATGAACGCCAGCAGCGCCACCTCGGCCCGGCGTGCCCGCACCGGCCACAGCACATAGACCAGCGCCGGCAACGCCAGCGCCGCACTGGGGAAGCTGCGGTAGCGCGGGTCGAACACCATCGCCAGCATGCTCACCGCTGCAGCAAAGCCCGCCGCCAGCAACAGCCAGCCTGCCCGTGCCTGTAGCCAGGCGAACAAGCGCTCGCGCCAGCCGGCCCGCTGCGCCAGGGCCAGCAGCGCGTGGGCCAGCACCAGCAGGTTCAACCCGGCCAGCGCCACCGCCCATATCCACTCCCCGGCAAAACGCGCATGGGTGCGCATCAGCTCACCCCACAACCCCAGGCATCCGGCGCCAAATGCCGCCAGCAATGGCAGCAGCAAGGCTGCCTGAACCGTTGCGGGGCGCCCGGCAAGTAACAGCATGGCCAGCATCAACAATGCACTGGCCAGCAACCACTGCGGCCAGTAATGCAGGTTGCTCACCGGCCCCTCCAGCACGCCCTTGTCCTGCCGGTCGGCATCGTAAAGCCCCCAGTAACCGCCAACGGCCCCCTCGTTGGCGCGTTTCCAGGGTTGGTCGAATGCTTCGATCAGGTTGTAGCGCCAGCCGTTGCTCTCAGCCATGGCCACAAAGCCGCGAATGAAACGCGCCTCGTTGACCCGGCTGGGCACTGCGGTCTCCCGCTGGCGCCCTTCGCTGGGCCAGCCGGTTTCGCCGATCAGGATGTCTTTGGGTGCGAAGCGTGTGCCGAACACCCTGCGCACATCGGCCACATGGGCCAAGGCTTCGTCGATACCGCGTGGGTCGTCTTCCCAGTAGGGCAAGAGGTGGATAGTCAAGAAGTCCACCTGCGGCGCTACCTGCGGGTGCTGCAGCCAGAACTCCCACACATCCGCGTAGGTCACCGGCACCTTCACCTGGCTTTTCACACGGGCGATCAGCTTGGCCAGGTGTGCGCCGGTCACCTCTTTGCGCAGCAAGGTTTCGTTGCCGACGATCACCGCGCTGACCACATCCGGGTTGGCGTTGGCGGCGGCAATCAGCAGGTCGATTTCCCTGTCGGTATCGGCCGGGTGGGCGTTGACCCAGGCACCCAGCATCACTTTCAGGCCATGCTTGCGCGCCAGCGCGGGGATTGCCTCAAGACCGGTCATGGAATAGGTGCGGATGCACTGGAATCGCTCAGCCAGCAACGCAAGGTCGGCGTCCATGCGTGCCGGGCGCAGGCGAAACGGCTGGTCGTAGGGCGACTGGTCCTTGTCGAACGGCGTGTAGGACGCGCACTGCAACTTGTGCGTCGGGCTGGCTGCATCCGGCAGGTGCACCGGCTTGCCAAGCCCGTACCAGAGCCCTGCAAGCCCGAGCAGGGCCAACAGGCAGGCAAGCAGGTACAACGGCAACAGCAGGCGGGCAGAGCTGGGCATCGGGCGGTCCATCGTCAGGCGCAAAAGGGTAGATAGTAGCCCGGCGCCAACGCTTTGGCATGCAAGGATCGCGCAGGTCGGTGTAAGCCGATGGCGCTAATGGCACAGTGCTGTCGCATATGGGGCGGCTACAGGTCGCAGCTGGATCAGGTCGCCCGGTGTTGCAGGCAGATGATGGAATCTCCTAGACCTGACGAGGGGATGCTTTGATGGCTGCGATAAAAAGAATGCGGCGTTTACTGGGTGTGGGCACCGCCCTGGTAATGGCCATGAGCGCTGCACAGGCAATGGCCAAAGAAGTAAGCATCGGTTACGTGGATGGTTGGGCCGACAGTGTGGCCACCACCAACGTGGCTGCAGAAGTGATCAAGCAGAAGCTCGGCTACGACGTCAAGTTGCAGGCCGTGGCCACGGGCATCATGTGGCAGGGTGTGGCAACCGGCAAGCTCGATGCCATGTTGTCGGCCTGGTTGCCCGTCACCCATGGCGAGTACTGGGCCAAGAACAAGGACAACGTGGTCGACTACGGCCCCAACTTCAAGGATGCCAAGATCGGCCTGATCGTGCCCGAGTACGTCAAGGCGGTGAGCATTGCCGACCTCAAGACCGACAGCAGCTTCAAGCAGAAGATTGTCGGCATCGACGCCGGCTCCGGCGTAATGCTCAAGACCGACCAGGCCATCAAGGACTACGACCTGACAGGCTACAAGCTGCAGGCAAGCTCCGGTGCAGCCATGACCGCGGAGCTGGGCCGTGCCTATGCCAAGCAGCAGTCGATTGCGGTCACTGGCTGGGTACCGCACTGGATGTTCGCCAAGTGGAAGCTGAAGTTCCTCGAAGACCCGAAAGGCGTATATGGCGCGGCGGAAACCGTGAACAGTATCGGCAGCAAGGAACTGGCGACCAAGGCGCCGGAAGTGGCGGAGTTCCTGAAGAAGTTCAACTGGCAGTCCAAAGACGAGATTGGCGAGGTGATGCTGGCGATCCAGGAAGGCGCCAAGCCTGAAGCAGCGGCCAAGGACTGGGTGGCCAAGCACCCTGATCGCGTGAAGGAGTGGACTGGCAAGTAATTACTATCAAGGGCCAGTTTTAGCTCTTCGCAGGCTTGCCCGTTCCCACAGGAATATCACTGCCCTCAGGCCTAGTGATGTCCCTGTGGGAGCGGGCGAGCCCGCGAAAGGGTCTTCACTTTGTTACGCAATCGGTAAAACACCGTTGCATCTAAGACTAAGGTCGTCTGGTTGCCGTCCAACAGCCGCATAAAGTAAGGGCGTGGGTTTCATCCCCTACCTGTGCTGCTAGGACAAAAACAATGAACGACAGCATTTACCTCTCGATACAAAACAGCCCCCGTTTCAAGGAGCTGGTCACCAAACGCGAACGGTTCGCCTGGATTCTCTCGGCGATCATGCTCGGCCTGTACTGCGCCTTCATCCTCCTGATCGCCTACGGTCCTCAAGTACTGGGCGCCAAGCTCAGCCCTGAGTCGTCGATTACCTGGGGCATTCCCCTGGGCGTCGGCCTGATCGTTTCGGCATTTGTCCTGACCGCCATCTACGTGCGCCGCGCCAACGGCGAATTCGATGAGCTGAACAAGGCCATCCTGAAGGAGGCGCAACAATGATTCGCCACGCCAAAACCCTGGCCGTACTGGCCTGCGGAGCCTTCGCACCCGCCGTGTGGGCTGCCGATGCCCTGACCGGCGAGGTGCAGAAACAACCGCTGAACGTTTCGGCCATCGCCATGTTCGTGGCCTTCGTCGCCTTCACCCTCGGCATCACCTACTGGGCTTCCAAGCGCAACAAGTCGGCGTCGGACTACTACGCTGCCGGCGGCAAGATCACCGGCTTCCAGAACGGCCTGGCAATTGCCGGCGACTACATGTCGGCCGCCTCGTTCCTGGGTATTTCCGCGCTGGTGTTCACCTCTGGCTACGATGGCCTGATCTACTCCATCGGCTTCCTGGTCGGCTGGCCGATCATCCTCTTCCTGATTGCCGAACGCCTGCGCAACCTGGGCAAATACACCTTCGCCGACGTGGCCTCGTACCGCCTCGGGCAGAAGGAAATCCGCACCCTGTCGGCGTCCGGTTCGCTGGTGGTGGTGGCGTTCTACCTGATCGCCCAGATGGTCGGTGCCGGCAAGCTGATCGAGCTGCTGTTCGGCCTGGACTACCACGTTGCGGTGATCCTGGTGGGTATCCTGATGTGCCTGTACGTGCTGTTCGGCGGCATGCTGGCCACCACCTGGGTACAGATCATCAAGGCCGTGCTGCTGCTGTCCGGTGCCAGCTTCATGGCGCTGATGGTGATGAAGCACGTGGGCTTCGACTTCAACACCCTGTTCTCCGAAGCCATCAAGGTACACGCCAAGGGCGAAGCGATCATGAGCCCGGGTGGCCTGGTCAAAGACCCGATCTCGGCGTTCTCGCTGGGCCTGGCGCTGATGTTCGGTACCGCAGGCCTGCCGCACATCCTGATGCGCTTCTTCACCGTCAGTGACGCCAAGGAAGCGCGCAAGAGCGTGCTGTACGCCACCGGCTTCATCGGCTACTTCTACATCCTCACCTTCATCATCGGCTTTGGCGCCATCCTGCTGGTCAGCACCAACCCGGACTTCAAGGACGCCGCTGGCGCCTTGCTGGGGGGCAACAACATGGCAGCGGTGCACCTGGCCAATGCGGTGGGTGGCAGCGTGTTCCTGGGCTTCATCTCGGCGGTCGCCTTCGCCACCATTCTGGCGGTGGTTGCCGGCCTGACCCTGGCCGGTGCCTCGGCGGTGTCCCACGACCTGTACGCCAGCGTATGGCGCAAGGGCAAGGCCAACGACAAGGACGAGATCCGCGTATCGAAGATCACCACCGTCGCCCTGGGTGTGCTGGCGATCGGCCTGGGTATCCTGTTCGAGAAGCAGAACATCGCCTTCATGGTCGGCCTGGCGTTCTCCATCGCTGCCAGCTGCAACTTCCCGGTACTGCTGCTTTCGATGTACTGGAAAAAGCTGACCACCCGCGGCGCCATGATCGGCGGCTGGCTGGGGCTGGTAAGTGCGGTGACGCTGATGATCCTCGGCCCGACCATCTGGGTACAGATCCTCGGCCACGAGAAGCCGATTTACCCGTACGAGTACCCGGCGCTGTTCTCGATGGCCATTGCCTTCGTCAGCATCTGGTTCTTCTCGGTCACCGACAAGTCCAAGGCGGCTGACGACGAACGTGCGCTGTTCTACCCGCAGTTCGTGCGTTCGCAAACGGGCCTGGGCGCCAGTGGGGCGGTGTCTCACTAACGTTTGAACGCTGATACACAACGCCCCGCCAGTCGGGGCGTTGTTGTTTCTGGCTGATCGTCATTCAAGCCGCTGGGAAATTTCCGAGGCCCGTTCGGAACGGTCCTAGTTAGCGGCGAGCTGTAAAGTTGAACAATCTCCTTGCTCACCGGAAAGGTCCGGTAGGCATTACTTTGTCAAGGAGATAGTCCCCCGTGAAACGTTCGCTGCTTGCCCTGCCCCTGACCCTGCTGTTTGCCGGTGCCGCCTTTGCCGTTGATCCTATCGAGAAGCAAGTGCAGATCGTCGCGCAGGTGCCGACCGATGCCTTCTTCGTCGAGCCAGTCGGCGGCAACTGGATGAACGACCCGCAAGAAATGGCCTGGAACTCCTATCAGCAAAAGCTCGACCCGATCCGCAAGGAGCTGCAGGTCAAAAGCACCGTCGGCCCGATCAGTGCCTATCTGGTATCGCCTGCAGTGATTGCCAGCGGCACCCACAACATCGGCCTGGACGTGACGGTGGGCGACACCGTCCTGCAGACAACACCAACTGAAGTTGTCAGCGCTACGCAAGCAGCTACCGGCGCGACCATCGGTTTCAGTATCGCGGCGCAGGCAGCACCGTCCACCGGTTATGAGCCAGGCAACTACCAGGGCTTGGTGAGCATGATCTTCGAAACTGCACCCTGATTCCTTCCCCTGCGTTCATCAATGTTTCCTGCACCGGCCTTCGCTTCTGGCGAGGGGCGGGCAGGTCTTGCCTGCAAGCGATGCCCATGACCGATCACTCTTTCATCGCTGCCACACGCTACCGGCTGACGCTAGCGGCCATCCTTGCTCTATGGTCCGTAACAGGCGCTGCAGTGAGCGCTACCTTGGGTGCGGCCGAAGGATTGCCGAAGGAATTCGAGGCGCACTTCTTCGACGTACCATTGGCCGTTCGGGTTGACTTGGATGGCCGCTACTTGGGCGACGCCATGGTAGTCCTCGACCGCGATCAGCGTGTGCAGCTACTTGAATTCACCGACACCCTCGAAAGCCGAAAGCCCGAAAGCCTGCGCCGCCGTTGGCGGGAGCGGCTGGACAATCCCCGAGACCTGGGCGATTGCCGGGCGGACTGCCCCGACGGCTTGCGTGCAGTGCATTACAGCCTGGTCAACTCGCAACTCTCCCTGCTGACCGATCAGGCCGAAGTTTCCGACGCCGCGCAGCGTTATCACCGCCTGCCCGAACAGGGCAGCCATGGCCTGCTGCTGCGCAACCAGCTCAACCTGCTGCATGACGGCCAGGCAACCAGTGGCCGCTATGCCTTGCAAGGGCAGGGCAGTGTCGGGCAATGGACCGCCTTGGCCGAAGGCCAACTCGACCGTGGCAGTGACAACCGCCAGGAAACCCGCTACCGGGTCGACCAGCTGTATGGTGAGCGCCTGGTAGAGGACCATTTTTACCGCCTGGGGTATTTCACCCCGGGCGCCCAAGGGCTGACCCGTCAGCCCAGGCTGATGGGAGCCAGCCCCGACACTACCGTGGGGGTGATGTTCGGCAGCAGCGACAGCTTGCTGATCGACAGCGCCGCGCCCAGCGCCACGCCGATCTATGTCACCCCCAACCGCCCGGCAATCGCCGAAATTTATCGCAACGGCGTGCTGATCAACAGCCAGCCCGTGCAGCCCGGTTTGCAGACACTCGATACCAAGGTGCTGCCGGGCGGCATTTACGAAGTCGAGGTGCGCCTGGTTGAAGATGGTCAGGAAAGCTCGCGCAGCCAGGCATTCATCTACAAGCCAGGCAACTGGCGCAGCACCGATGCCCCTTGGCGCTATAACCTGTACCTCGGCCAGCAGACCAGCCAGTTCAGCAACTGGCAGCATGACAAAGACGACACCCTGGCCGCCGGTGTGTTGGCCAACTACCTGCTGCACCCACGCGCAGTCCTTGGGTTGTCTGCCCAGCGTATCGACGATGCCATGCAGTACGGAACGTCGCTGGATTGGGACGTGCGTGACCGCTTCAAAGTGTATGGCAACCTGTTCCAGGCCCAAGGCCATGGCAACGGCTACGACCTGCAACTGATCCATGCCTATGCGAGTGGTTCGCTGGTCGCCAGCCACAGCCGCAGCTGGCTGGCCCGGCCCGAGTGGGACCGACGCGACGGTCAGCCCACGCAGCCGTTTCAGACGCGCCAGACGCAATCGTCCTTGTCACTTAACCACCGGCTGGACCCACGCAACACCGCCAGTGTGCGTGTGTCCCACAGCAGTGGCGGTGACGCCGGTACCGGTGTCGACCTGGGCTGGTCCTACTTTGGCCATCTGCTCGGCTCCGACGCCAACTGGCGCCTGTCGCTGTTCGATCGTCCCGGCAACAGCGCCACCGGCGATGCACGCAGCCGTGGCGTCAACCTGAGCTTGAGCATGAGCCTGGGTGGCAGTGGGCGGCGTGTTTCGGCCAGTGTTGGCAGCCGCACCTCACGCGATGGTGGCCGCGATCTCAATGCATCGCTTGGCTATCAGCAGGACGTCGAGCTTGGGCCTCTGCGCAGCATTGGCGCCACCCTCAGTGCCGACCGCTATGGCGCCGGGCTGGGCGGCGATACGCAGTTCGAGAGCCAAGTGCTGCATGGCGATGCCTACGTGCAGCGTTCCTCGTACAACGGTGAATTCAGCGGTGGCCTTAACCTGGAGAGCCTGGTCGCCATCGGTGCCGGCAAAGCCGCCGTCAGTGGCCAGTACCTGCCTCACCAGGCGGCACTGATCGTTGATGTGGACAGCGACATCGACGGCCTGAAGTTGCGTGCCGACGATGCGCTGGGCGCCCACTTGCACCCAGGGCGCAACATTATCCCGGTAACGCCTTACAAGGCCGGGCACGTGCAGTTCGATTTCGACGGTAGCGACGCCACGGCGGCGGTGATCCAGCCGTCGAGCATGGATTATCACCTCAACCGCGGGGGCATCGAATACCGCCGGTTGCGGGTATTGCGTACGGTGACCGTGCTGGGGCGTTTGCTTGATGGCCAGGGCCAGCCTTTGCGCGGCGCCCAGGTGGTCAACCACGCCAGCCGCAGTGTCAGCGAGGCCGATGGCTTTTTCGCCGTGGAAATGAGCCACGGCACGCCCACCCTGGACATACGCCAGGGTGGCCAGTCGTTGTGCCTGCTGCGCCTGGACCTGGCCGCACTGCCTCGCGAGGGCGACGTGCTGCTGGCCGGCGATCAGCGTTGCCTGCCCGAGTATGTGACGTCGGTGGGCATGACGGGGGAGCAAGCACCGTGAGCGTTTGCAGGTGTGTTTGCGCACGATTTTTCAGAAATTTCCTACTGCTTTTATCGTGGCCTCTGGCTGCGTTGAGCAATACCCTAACCCAATGGACCCAGGGAGCTTTGCAATGAGAGTGCCCCAGTTACTGGCCATCGTACTGTTGTCCCTGCCGCTGGCTGCCGCCGCCGCCCCCGAGCTCAATATCGGCGGTTTGTATGACTACCTTGATGGCAATAAAAGTACCTTGCTCAAGAAGGTGCGCAATGGCGGCGACAGCACGGCGTTCGTCAAGGTCAGCGTCGTCGAGCTGGTGTATGACGAAGCCGGTGTAGCGCGGGAGATCGACACCGAAGGCCTGCCGCTGGAGCAACGCGGCCTGGTGGCCAGCCCCGCCCGGCTGATCGTGCCGGCCAAGGGCATGCAGGCGGTGCGTCTGCTGTATCGCGGCTCGCGGGCCGAGGAACGCTACTTCCGCCTGCGCTTCATGCCCGTGTTGCCGGAGCTGGGTGACGGCTTTGCCGTGGATGAGCAGCAGGCGCAACAGTACCGCGACAGCCTCAGGGCGGGGGTGAACTTGCTGGCCGGTTTTGGTTCGCTGCTGTTCGTCAGGCCTGCGCAGGCGCACTACCAGACGCCGGTCAGGCGGGAGGGCGGGTTGTTGA
Organism: Pseudomonas sp. LLC-1; assembly: GCF_002992185.1. Classification (NCBI taxonomy): domain Bacteria; kingdom Pseudomonadati; phylum Pseudomonadota; class Gammaproteobacteria; order Pseudomonadales; family Pseudomonadaceae; genus Pseudomonas; species Pseudomonas sp. LLC-1. The sequence continues at coordinate 44,647 of NZ_LUVY01000008.1, forward strand.
CCGTGGCCAACGAGGGCAATGCCACCGTGGTGCTTGACCATTTCCGTCAGTGCCGTGCGCCGCAGGAGGCGTGCGAGCCGGCCACCAAGCATCACTTGCTACCGGGGCGTAGTCGCCAGTTCGAGGGTCAGAAGGACAAGGTGCATCAGTTCGAGATGTTGCAGGGTGACCAGCGTGAGCAATGGGTGGCGGAAGGATGAGCATATCAGGCACTTGGCAACGCTTGGCTCTTGGTGCTGCGCTGATGCTTGCGCTACCCATGGCTCAGGCGTTGCAAGTCACCATTTCGGCGCAATATCGTGGTGGGGCTTCGGGCCACTTCGAGAACACCACCCCTCCCGCGCTGTTTTGCCAACGCTGGCCAAAGCAATGCCCGGAGTTTGGCGTGGTTGATTTACCCATCACGTTCGTCAAGGAGGTATTCGGTGGTACGCAGAACACGCGCGACGAGTACTTCGTACAGCTGCCTTCTCGCCGTGAAGTGGACATTTACCACGAGCAGACGGGGGAGCCACATCGCGTCCAGTTGGAGATCAGCGGTGTCAGCCAGGCAGTGGGCGGACCAGCACCCTCACTCAATCCTGTTTATACATCTCCGCGGGGGGGATGTACGATTGAGGCTGCGCATTCCCAAGGCTCTGGCACTGTACGATATCTGTGGAACGTCAATACGCCTATTGCGCCAGCACCTTGTCACTCCATCATCAACGACGGCGACGCCAGCTACCATCAGGTGGTAAATACCGATGAGATGGGCATCGTCTACAGGCTCTCGATGCCGCCCCCCTACCGGATGGCGCCAGGCATGTACCGGGGTAGCGTCACCTACACCATAGGCCCTGGCGGTGATTTCGATTTTGGCAATCATGTCTCGCAACTCAATGGGAGCACCCTGACCCTGGACTTCGTGCTCGATGTCCAGCACCTGTTCCTGTTCAGCTTCCCGCCTGGGTCGGACCGTGCCGTTCTGGAGCCAGCGGGTGGGTGGCTGGCATGGCTTGGCGGTGGTCGTGCCCCTCAGCGCATCTACCGAGACATGCCGTTCAGGCTCTGGTCTACCGGGCCTTTCAAAGCCTACAAGAAATGCCAGTACGAGGTTGATATCAGGTGTGGCATCAGGAACGGCAATGGCGATGAGGTGCCAGTGCAGGTCGCATTAAGTCTGCCTGGCGGTATTCAATACCAAGGCCAGGCGGCGGAGCGGGTGCCACTGCCCACCGGGCGGGCCCAGGCGCTAGCGTTCGAGTCGGCCGGGCCTACCCTCAACCGCCCAGGCCAGTTGCATTTCGTTGTACCCAAGGACCAAGTGCCGCTGATGCTGGCGCACCCAGGTAGCACCTATACGGGCCAGGTCACAGTCGTCTTCGATGCTGAACTATGACCTAGCCGTACCGTTTGACGAGGACGCCCATGCACACAGCCCTGGTGGTCGACGACCACCCCTTCATCCGCGCTACCGTCTGCATGCTGCTGCGCCAGCAGCGTGTGCAGGTGGTCGGCCAGGCAGACAACGGCATAGACGCCGTGCGCCTGGTACGCGAGCTGGTGCCGGACCTGGTGATTCTCGACATCGCGATGCCAGGCCTGGACGGGCTGGAAGTGATTGCCCGCATCAAGGCCTGCGGCCTTTCGTGCAAGGTCGTGGTGCTGACCTCGCAACTGGCCGAGGCTTATTCGCTGCGTTGCCTGCAGGCCGGTGCCGCAGGTTATGTGGCCAAGACCGATGACCTGGACGAACTGGGCAAGGCCGTCGCTGCCGTGCTGTCGGGCTTCACTTATTACCCCGAAGTGGCCATGAGCTCCGTGTGCAGGCAGGACCTGCGCGCCAGCGAGGCCCAGTGCATCGCCAGCCTCACCGACCGTGAATTGACGGTGCTGCTGTACCTGGCCCGTGGTCATGGCAACAAGGCTATCGGTGAAGCGATGCTGTTGAGCAACAAGACCATCAGCACCTACAAAACCCGCCTGCTGGAAAAGCTCAGGCTCACTTCGGTCATTGACCTGGCGGATTTCGCACGCCGTAATCAACTGATCTGAACGTGCTTTTGCGTGATCCTGAAGCCATGTCGTTGGCGTTGATCCATGTCGTTGCGTGTACTGGTGGTAGATGATGCGTTGATCAACCGCTTGTTGCTGTCACAACAGCTCGATCACCTCGGGCATCAGGTTCAACTGGCCGAAGACGGCGCGCAGGCGCTACGCCTGTGGCTTGGTGGTCATTTTGATGGGGTGATCACTGACTGCAGCATGCCCCGGCTTGACGGGTATGCCCTGGCGCGCGCCATCCGGGAGCACGAGCGGCGCAGTGGTCGGCCACAGTGCCGGGTTATCGGCATGACGGCTACGTTTACGCCCGCGGTTCGGGCGCGTTGCCGGGCAGCCGGGATGGATGACTGCCTGTTGAAGCCGCTGAGCCTGAAGCGCCTGGTGCAAACGTTGGCCCCGATCAGCCCTGCCGTGCTCGACATTGAACATGTGCAGCGCCTTGTGGGTTACGACAAGGCAGCACTGCACGCGTTACTGGAAGCGTTGCGCACCAGCAACGTTCAAGACCTTCAGCAGCTGAGCAAGTTACACGAGAACGTTGAAGCCTTGGGCGTGCTCGCCCATCGCATCAAAGGGGCTGCGCGCATCGCCCGCGCCAGGGAGGTGGTTTACCAGTGCGAGCGTCTGGAACGCCGATGTACCGACAACACGCTCGCACCCGTCAACCTGAAAAGGGACGTGGAGGCACTTCGCCAAGCGATGCTGTACCTCAATCGCCAACTGGCCTCACACGCCCTGCGGTCAAATCATGCCGAGTAACAGGAGCACCAGCAGAATCACCAGCACCACGCCCACGATGCCCGAAGGGCCATAGCCCCAGCTGCGCGAGTGTGGGAAGACCGGTAAGCCACCAATCAGCAGAAGGATCAGGATGATGATGAGAATCGTGGTCATGACGGAATCCTTGCATGGTTGAGGGTCAAGGGCCTCTGACTGCTGGCCTCTTGTAAGTAAGGACCGGCGCCGCGCGGGAAAGATTCCATTTGTGTGCAGCCAGGCGGGCGGAACTGACCATGCAGTCATGCCCACCCATTCACTACCCTGATGAACCCTGCCTGTCCGCCTGGTCTTGATTAGACTCGCTGCACAACCACTTGGAACAAGGCCTGCCACCATGCAAAACCGCATCATGATCACCGGCGCCGGGTCCGGCCTCGGCCGCGAGATCGCCCTGCGCTGGGCGTGTGAGGGCTGGCGCCTGGCGCTGGCCGATGTCAATGAGGCCGGCCTGCGCGAAACACTTGCGCTGGTCCGCGAAGCGGGCGGCGATGGTTTCGTTCAGCGCTGTGACGTGCGTGACTATAGCCAGCTGACAGCCCTGGCCCAGGCCTGCACCGAGCAGTTCGGCGGCATCGACGTGATCGTCAACAATGCCGGTGTTGCCTCGGGCGGGTTTTTCGCCGAACTGTCGCTGGAAGATTGGGACTGGCAGATCGCGGTCAACCTGATGGGCGTGGTCAAGGGCTGCAAGGCCTTTTTGCCGCTGCTGGAGCGCAGCAAGGGCCGCATCATCAACGTCGCCTCCATGGCCGCGCTGATGCAGGGGCCGGGCATGAGCAACTACAACGTGGCCAAGGCCGGTGTGTTGGCCCTGTCGGAAAGCCTGCTGGTGGAGCTGCGCCAGCTGGAGGTGGCGGTGCATGTGGTGTGCCCATCGTTCTTCCAGACCAACCTGCTGGACTCGTTCCGTGGGCCGAACCCGGCGATGAAAGCGCAGGTTGGCAAGCTGCTGGAAGGTTCGCCGATCAGCGCGGCGGACATTGCCGACTACATCCATCAACAGGTCGCCGCTGGCGAGTTCCTTATCCTGCCGCACGAGGCAGGTCGACAAGCCTGGCAACTGAAATGCCAGGCCCCTGAGCGGCTGTATGACGAGATGGCCGAAATGGCGGTGAAAATGCGCGCAAAAGCCCAGTCGCGATGAATGGTCTGTAGGAGAAGTTACCCGGCAATGTAGGGCTCTTCTGAATAGTGATGGAACTATTGAGTAGCCGAATGCCTACGAGGCAGGCTCTGGTTTTCCCGTTGGCAGGAGGATCGGAACATGCTGGTAATAGGGCGCGAAGTAGGCGAAATCATCGTGATTGGTGATGACATCCGGATCATGGTGGCGGATGTCCGGGAAGGGATTGTGCGCTTTGGTGTGGAGGCCCCGCGAGAGGTGCCGGTGCATCGGGCCGAGGTGTACAAGCGCATCAAGGAAGCCAAGCAGAACGAGGCCTGATGTTGCCTGTACCGGGGCGCGTCGCGGGCCTGCTAGTCGAGCAGTTCGCGGGGCACATCATGCCTGGCCAGCAACTGGCATTGCTGGCTTTCGGGGTCGAACAGGATGAACGCCTGCCCCTTGGCCAATGCCTGGCGTACCCGCAGCACACGGGTTTCCAGCGGGGTATCGTCGCCGTTGTCGGTGCCGTCGCGGGTGACGAAGTCTTCGATCAGGCGGGTCAGGGTTTCGGCTTGCAGTTGGTCGTAGGGGATCAGCATGGTAGGCGTTGTCTGAAGTAGGTGTAGGCATGCTACGCGAAACATTCGATATTTTGGGGCCGCTTTGCGGCCCATCGCCGGCAAGCCAGCTCCCACAGGATCACCACAGGCCCGGCCTTTGTGCAGTCCGTGTGGGAGCTGGCTTGCCGGCGATGGGCTGCGCAGCAGCCCCAAACGTCCTCAGCTTTTATTGCCAACCAGGCTGTCCACCGCCGGAACCCGTGTGTCGCTCTCCATTTGCGCATCATGCTCCAGCTGGTGGCTGAACCTTTCAAGCGAAGCATTGGCCGGCTGCGAATCGCTGGCGAACACCGGTGGGCTCAGCAGGTAAGCCGACAACAAGCGGCTGAGTGCCGCCAGGCTGTCGATATGCGTGCGCTCATACCCATGGGTGGCATCGCAACCGAACGCCACCAGTGCCGTACGAATATCGTGCCCCGCAGTCACCGCCGAATGGGCGTCGCTGAAGTAATAGCGGAACAGGTCGCGCCGCACCGGCAGGTCGTGGTCGCCGGCCAGTTTCAGCAGGTGCCGGGAAAGGTGGTAGTCGTAAGGCCCCGACGAATCCTGCATGGCCACGCTCACTGCATGCTCGCTGGAGGCCTGGCCGGGCGCTACCGGGGCAATGTCGATGCCGACAAATTCGCTGACATCCCAGGGCAGGGCGCCGGCAGCGCCCGAGCCGGTTTCTTCGGTGATGGTGAACAGTGGGTGGCAGTCGATCAGTGGTTGCTGACCGCTTTCAACCACGGCCTTCAGTGCCGCCAGCAGCGCAGCTACCCCGGCCTTGTCGTCCAGGTGGCGGGCGCTGATGTGACCGCTTTCAGTGAACTCGGGCAAGGGGTCGAAGGCCACGAAGTCACCAATGCTCACGCCCAGCGCCTCGCAATCGGCACGGGTGGCGCAATAGGCATCCAGGCGCACTTCCACATGGTCCCAGCTCACCGGCATCTGGTCGATGGCGGTGTTGAAGGCATGCCCGCTGGCCATCAGCGGCAGCACGCTGCCACGGTATACGCCAGTATCGGTGAATACGCTGACCCGGCTGCCTTCGGCGAAGCGGCTGGACCAGCAGCCCACTGGTGCCAGGGCCAGACGGCCGTTGTCCTGCAACTGGCGCACGCTGGCACCGATGGTGTCCAGGTGGGCGGATACGGCGCGGTCGGGGGAGGTTTGCCGGCCTTTGAGCGTGGCGCGGATGGTGCCGCGCCGGGTCAGCTCGAAGGGGATGCCCAGCTCGTCCAGGCGTTCGGCCACGTAGCGCACGATGGTGTCGGTGAAACCGGTGGGGCTGGGGATGGCGAGCATCTCCAGCAGCACGCGTTTGAGGTAGTCGAGATCGGGTTCGGGATACTGATTGGACATGTTTGGGACTCCTTTACTCCTGTGCTGGCCTCTTCGCGGGCAAGCCCGCTCCCACAGGGACCTCACAATCCCTGAGGGCAGCGCTTTACCTGTGGGAGCGGGCTTGCCCGCGAAGAGGCCATTAGCAGTTACGCCAAAGGCCGGCTATGCGGGAACAGCAAGTCGATAAAGCGCTCGGCCGTAGGCTGCGGTTCATGGTTGGCCAGCCCGGCACGCTCGTTGGCCTCGATGATCACGTACTCCGGTTGCCCGGCATCGCGCACCATGAAGTCCAGCCCCACCACCGGTATCTCCAGTGCCCGCGCAGCGCGCACGGCAGCGTCGGCCAATATCGGGTGCAGGCGTTCGGTCACATCTTCCAGGGTGCCACCGGTGTGCAGGTTGGCGGTGCGCCGCACGGCCAGGCGCTGGTCGGTAGGTAATACGTCGTCATAGCCAAAGCCTGCCGCCCGTAACGTGCGCTCGGTTTCATCGTCCAGCGGAATGCGGCTTTCACCACCGGTCGCCGCCTGGCGACGGCGGCTCTGGGCATCGATCAACTGGCGGATGCTATGCCTGCCGTCGCCCAGTACCTGGGCCGGGTGGCGGATGGCAGCGGCCACCACTTCGTAGCCGATCACCACGATGCGCAGGTCGAGCCCGGCATGAAAGCTCTCCAGCAGCACGCGGCTGTCGAACTGGCGGGCGTGTGCCACGGCGCGGGTGATGTCGTCGATGCAGGTCAGGTTTACCGCCACGCCCTGGCCTTGCTCGCCATCCACCGGCTTGACCACCACTGCGCCATGCTCGTCGAGAAACGCCAGGTTGTCGTCAGCATTGCCCGCCAGCTGCTGCGCCGGCACCTGCAGCCCGGCGTTGTGCAGCGCGTGCCGGGTCAGGCGTTTGTCCTGGCACAGGGTCATGGTCACGGCGCTGGTCAGGTCACTGAGCGATTCGCGGCAGCGAATGCGCCGCCCGCCCAGGCTCAGGGTGAACAGGCCGCCAGCGGCGTCGTCTACCTGCACGTCGATGCCCCGGCGCAGGGCTTCGTCAACGATGATGCGGGCGTAGGGGTTCAGCTCGGCTTCAGGGCCCGGGCCCAAAAACAGCTGCTGATTGATGCCGTTCTTGCGCTTGACCGCGAAGGTGGGCAGGTTGCGAAAGCCCAGTTTCTGGTACAGGCGTTTGGCCTGGCGGTTGTCGTGCAGCACCGACAGGTCGAGGTAGGCCAGGCCCCGGCTCATGAAGTGCTCGATCAGGTGGCGCACCAGCACTTCACCCACGCCGGGGCGGGTGCACTGTGGGTCCACTGCCAGGCACCACAGGCTGCTGCCGTGCTCCGGGTCGTCGAAGGCCTTGGCGTGGTTCAGGCCCATGACGCTGCCGATCACCGCGCCGCTGTCTTCGTCTTCTGCCAGCCAGTAAACCGGGCCGCCCAGGTGACGGGGGGTGAGCAGTTCGGCGTCGACCGGCAACATGCCGCGCGCCTGGTAAAGGGTGTTGATGGCCTGCCAGTCGGCGGGGTTTTGCGCCCGGCGCACGCGGAAACCGCGGAACACCCGCTGCGCCGGGCGGTAGTCGGTGAACCACAGGCGCAGGGTGTCGGACGGGTCGAGAAACAGCTGCTGCGGCGCCTGGGCCAGCAACTGCTGTGGCGCGGCCACGTACAGGGCGATATCGCGTTCGCCGGGGCGTTCGTCCAGCAGGTCGTTCGCCAGGCTGACCGGGTTGGGGTAGGTGTGGCCGATCAGCAGCCGGCCCCAGCCACAATGCACGGCACGCGGCTGGTCGTGGGGCTGGCTGCCGTCGCCGGCCAGGCGCGCCTGCAGGCGCTCGTAGGACGGCGCCTGGCCGCGCAACAGGCGCTGACCGTAAGCGATTTCATGGGCTTTCATCGGTCAGATTCCTTGTTCGCTCAGCCACAGGTTAAGCGCCGCCAGTTGCCACAGCTTGGAGCCGCGCAGTGGTGTCAGCTGGCCATGCGGGTTGCTGAGCAGGCGGTCGAGCATGGCCGGGTTGAACAGCCCACGGTCCTGGCTGGGGTCGGTCAGCAGCTCGCGCACCCAACCCAGGGTGGCGCCTTCCAGGTGCTTGAGGCCCGGTACCGGGAAGTAGCCCTTCTTGCGGTCGATCACCTCATGCGGGATCACCCGTCGCGCTGCCTGCTTGAGCACCTGCTTGCCGCCATCGGGCAATTTGAAGCGCGCCGGAATGCGCGCCGACAATTCCACCAGGCGGTAGTCGAGGAACGGTGTGCGTGCCTCCAGGCCCCAGGCCATGGTCATGTTGTCCACGCGCTTGACCGGGTCGTCCACCAGCATCACGGTGCTGTCCAGGCGCAAGGCCTTGTCCACTGCATCCCGGGCACCGGGGCGGGCGAAGTGTTCGCGTACGAAGTCGCCGGCAGCGTCGGTTTCCAGCAGCCAGGGCGCCTGCATGGTGTCACGGTACTCGGCGTGGCTGCGGTCGAAGAACGCGTCGCGGTAGGCGGCATAGGCGTCGTCGGCGCCGTCCACCTGCGGGTACCAGTGGTAGCCGGCGAACAGCTCGTCCGCACCCTGGCCGCTTTGCACGCCCTTGCAATGCTTGGCCACTTCCTGTGACAGCAGGTAGAAGGCGATGCAGTCGTGGCTGACCATCGGCTCGCTCATGGCGCGGAACGCGGCCGGCAGCTGGTCGATGATCTCGTGTTCGGCAATGCGCAGCTGGTGGTGGCGTGTGCTGTAGTGTTTGGCGATCAGGTCGGAATACTGGAACTCGTCGCCACGCTCGCCGCCCGCATCTTCAAAGCCGATGGAGAACGTCGACAGCTCGTCCACGCCCACTTCGCGCAGCAGGCCGACCAGCAGGCTGGAGTCGACCCCGCCGGACAGCAGCACGCCTACATCTACCGCAGCACGCTGGCGGATGGCCACAGCGTCGCGTGTGGCGTCGAGCACGCGGGTGGTCCAGCCTTCCAGGTCCAGCTCGCGCTCGTCCGGGTTGGCGCCGTATTTCAGCTGCCACCAGGTTTGGCGTTCCACTTCGCCATGGCGGTCGATGCGCATCCAGGTGCCGGGCTCCAGCTTCTGCACATTGGCCAGCAAGGTGCGCGGTGCCGGTACCACGGCGTGGAAGTTCAGGTAATGGTTGAGCGCCACCGGGTCGAGCACCGGGTCGATGTCGCCACCCTTGAGCAGGGCCGGAAGGGTCGAGGCGAAGCGCAGGCGTTCGCCGTTGCGCGACAGGTACAGCGGTTTGACGCCCAGGCGGTCGCGGGCCAGGAACAGGCGCTGGTTGTCGCGCTCCCAGATGGCCAGCGCGAACATGCCGTTAAGCTTGGGCAGCAACGCCGCGCCCCAGGCGTGGTAACCCTTCAGCAGCACCTCGGTATCGCCGTCGGACCAGAAGGTATAACCCAGGTCCTGCAATTCCTGGCGCAGTTCGGGGAAGTTGTAGATGGCACCGTTGAAGGCCAGTGACAGGCCCAAGGTGTTGTCGACCATCGGCTGCGCCGAGCCGTCGGACAAGTCCATGATTTTCAGGCGCCGGTGGCCCAGGGCGATCGGACCCTGGCTATGGAAGCCCCAGGCATCCGGGCCACGCGGGGCCAGGTGATGGGTAATGCGCTCTACCGCAGCCAGGTCGGCTGGGCGAGGGGCTTGGTCGAGGGGGGTGAAACGTAACTCTCCTGCTAATCCGCACATAGGTCCTTACCGGTTTTTCCGTTGGGGAGGGGGTGCCCCGGATCAGGGCACCTTCAGGAACTGACCTGTGTGCTTTGTGAGAGTTTTAGAACAATCTGTTATATGTAACCCGGTCACTTTCCGCGGATCAGCTTACGCAGCGCAAACCGGTTCGGATGACAAGCCTCTGCAACAACCCGAGGCAACGGTAATGGCTCGCCACATATCCAGGCTGCCACCAGCTCGCCACTCAATGGCGCCGTGATCAACCCGCGTGAGCCATGCCCGCTGTTCACGTACAACCCGCTCAGCCAAGGGCAGGCCACATCCGGCACTTGCCGCGCATCGCGGGCCAGCACCGCATAGGCCTCGGCAAACCCTTGCGCATCAGCCACCGGCCCCACGATCGGCAGGTAATCCGGGCTGGTGCAGCGGAACGCCGCACGCCCCTGCAATTGCTCGGTGTCCAGCTCGGCCACACCCAAGCGCTGCGCCAGGTCGACGGAAATCTCGTCCAGCATTGCCAGGTTGCCCTGATGTTCGGCAACCGTCGGCGCCAGATCTTCGCTGTGGAAGTTGAAGCTTGCGCCCAAGGTATGCTCATCCTCGCGGGGTGGCGCTACATAGCCCTCTGCGCATACCACGGTGCTGAGCATGCGGCTGCTGGCGGTGGCCGGCAGCCGGGTAATCTGCCCGCGAATGCGCTTGAGCGGCAATTGTGCACAAGGCTCGAAACGCCGAACGTCGGCGGCACCGGCCAGGATCACCACAGGCGCACTGGCCAGCAGGCGCTCACCCGCCCAGGCTTGCCACTGGCCATCCACCTTGCGCAGCTCAAGCACTTCCTGGTGTGTCACCAGTTGAATCCCCGGGTGCTGCAACTGCTGCTGGCACAGGGCCGGCGGGTGCACCCAACCGCCTTCGGGGTAGAACAGGCCGCCGGCCGGCAGGGCCACACCGGCAATGGCTTCGGCCTCGGTGCGCGCCAGTGTGTGCAGCAAGGCGTGGTCGAAAGCGGCAGCCAGCTTGCCCTGGCGTTCGGCCTCTTTGCTGTCGAAGGCCAGTTGCAGCACCCCGCAGGCATCCCAGTCACGGCCACGCTGCAAGCGCTCGAGCTGGCGACGGGTGTAGCCGAAGCCGGACAGGATCATTTGCGACAGCGCGGTGCCATGCGCAGACAGCTTGAGGTACAGCACTCCCTGCGGGTTGCCCGAGGCTTCCCGGGCCGGCGCATCGTGGCGTTCCAGCACGGTCACCTGCCAGCCACGTCGGGCCAGGCTGGCCGCGGTTGTGCTGCCAGCGAGCCCGGCTCCGATCACGAGCGCTTCACGTGGCCCTGGAATGGCGGGCGGGCGCGCATACCAAGGCGCATTGGGGCCGGGCCGGGGGCCGACGTAAGCGCCGCTCATCACTTCCCACTTCTTGCCGATGCCCGGCACCTTCTTCATGGCGAAGCCGGCTTCGACCAGGCTGCGGCGCACCCAACCCGTGGTAGTGAAGGTGCCCAGCACGGTGCCGGCGTGCGACAGCCGCGCCAGTTGCGCAAACAGCTCCGGGGTCCACATGTCGGGGTTCTTCGCCGGGGCGAAACCATCGAGGAACCACACATCGATCTGCGCATCGAGCTGCGGCAGCTGTTCCAGTACATCACCGACCAGCAGCGTCAGGGTGACCCTGCCCTCGGCGAAGGTGAATTGCTGGAAGCCCTGGTGCACCGCCACGTACTGCTCCAGTAGCGGTTCGGTGTAGGCGGCAAGCTCAGGCCACAGGTGTACTGCGCGGGCCATGTCAGCCAGGCTGAGTGGGTATTTTTCGACGCTGACGAAGTGCAGGCGCGCGTTGCTGTGGGCATGCTCTTCAAAAAGCTGCCAGGCGCAGAAAAAGTTCATGCCAGTGCCAAAGCCGGTTTCGCCGATCACCAGGCAGGCGTGCGGGGCCAGGCTGGCAAAACGCTCGGCCAGGCGGGTCTGGCCGAGGAACACATGCTTGGTTTCTTCGATGCCTTCGTTGACCGCGAAATAAACGTCGTCGTATTGCCGCGAGTGGGGGCGGCCCTGGTCGTCCCAGTCGATCTGGGCGTGCTGGAAGAGGGTGGACATGGTTGGCTCGGTTGCAGCAGATGGGCGGGATTTTATGCCATCTGATGATTTTGCGCAGGCACAGGCGGCCCACAAATCCGCTAGTCTTGCTTATCCATTGAAGGAGCCAGTGCATGTTCGAATCCGCCGAAATCGGCCACAGCATCGACAAGGAGGCTTACGACGCCGAGGTACCCGCTTTACGCGAGGCCCTGCTCGAAGCCCAGTACGAACTCAAACAGCAGGCGCGCTTCCCGGTGATCGTGCTGATCAACGGCATCGAAGGTGCCGGCAAGGGTGAGACGGTAAAACTGCTCAACGAGTGGATGGACCCGCGCATGATCGATGTGCTCACCTTCGACCAGCAGACCGACGAAGAGCTGGCTCGCCCGCCGGCCTGGCGCTATTGGCGGGCCTTGCCCCCCAAGGGGCGGATGGGCGTGTTCTTCGGCAACTGGTACAGCCAGATGCTGCAGGGGCGGGTGCACGGGGTATTCAAGGATGCCGTGCTCGACCAGGCCATCATGGGCGCCGAGCGCCTGGAGCAGATGCTGTGCGATGAAGGTGCGCTGATCATCAAGTTCTGGTTCCACCTGTCCAAGAAGCAGATGAAGGCGCGGCTGAAATCACTCAAGGACGACCCGCTGCACAGCTGGAAGATCAGCCCACTGGACTGGCAGCAGTCCGAAACCTACGACCGTTTCGTGCGCTTTGGCGAGCGCGTGCTGCGCCGCACCAGCCGCGACTACGCGCCGTGGCATATCATCGAGGGCGTCGACCCGAACTACCGTAGCCTGGCGGTAGGGCGCATCCTGCTGGAAAGCCTGCAAGCCGCGCTGGCCAACAACCCCAAGGGCAAGCACCAGGGCAACGTCGCCCCGCTGGGCCGTAGCATCGACCAGCGCAGCCTGCTCGGTGCCCTGGACATGACCGTGCGGCTGGACAAATCCGACTACCAGGAACAGCTGGTCACCGAACAGGCCCGCCTGGCCGGCCTGCTGCGCGACAAGCACATGCGCAGGCACGCGTTGGTGGCGGTGTTCGAAGGCAACGACGCCGCCGGCAAGGGCGGCGCCATCCGCCGAGTGGCAGCGGCGCTGGACCCACGGCAGTACCGTATCGTGCCGATTGCCGCACCCACCGAAGAAGAACGCGCGCAGCCTTACCTGTGGCGGTTCTGGCGGCATATTCCGGCACGCGGCAAGTTCACCATTTTCGACCGGTCCTGGTATGGCCGGGTGCTGGTCGAGCGGGTGGAGGGCTTCTGCAGCCCGGCCGACTGGATGCGCGCCTACAGCGAGATCAACGACTTTGAAGAGCAGTTGGTGAATGCCGGCGTGGTGGTGGTCAAATTCTGGCTGGCGATTGATCAGCAGACCCAGCTGGAGCGCTTCGAAGAGCGTGAGCAGATCCCGTTCAAGCGTTACAAGATTACCGAGGACGACTGGCGCAACCGCGACAAGTGGGACGACTACGTCCAGGCCGTAGGCGACATGGTCGACCGCACCAGCAGCGAGATCGCGCCGTGGACGTTGGTGGAGGCCAACGACAAGCGCTGGGCGCGGGTGAAGGTGTTGCGCACCATCAACCAGGCGCTTGAGGCGGCGTTTGCCAAGGACAAGAAATAGCTGAAGTTCTCAGCTGCCTGGACTGGCCTCTTCGCGGGCTCGCCCGCTCCCACAGGATTACCACAAAGCTGGATGTTGTGGAGTCCCTGTGGGAGCGGGCGTGCCCGCGAAGAGGCCGGTACAGGCACCTCACCTGCCAAGCCATGCCCCGGAAGAATGACCTGATGAATTATTTTCTCGGCATCCGCCCACGCCTCAGTCCTTCAACCCCGTAGAATTCAATCACCCCCACCACGGGCTTGATCGAGGACTTTATGCGTACCACTTCCGGCCGCTGGGGCTATGGCCTGTTCCTGGCACTTCTGACGGCGCTGCTCTGGGGTATTTTGCCGATCAAGCTCAAGCAGGTGCTGCAAGTGGTCGACCCGGTCACCGTCACCTGGTACCGCCTGCTGGTTTCCGGTGGCTTGCTGTTCGCCTGGCTGGCAGCTCAGCGGCGCTTGCCGTCGTTCAGCAAACTGGCGCCCAAGGGCAAAGGCTTGGTAGTGGTCGCCGTACTTGGCTTGATGGGCAACTACGTGCTGTACCTGATCGGCCTCAACCTGCTTAGCCCGGGTACTGCGCAGCTGGTGGTGCAGATCGGCCCTGTGTTGTTGCTGGTGGCCAGCGTGTTCGTGTTCCGCGAGCGCTTCAGCCTGGGGCAGGGCGTGGGCTTGCTGATTCTGCTGGCGGGTTTTGGGTTGTTCTTCAACCAGCGCCTGGAAGAGCTTCTGACTTCGTTGGGCACCTACACCACCGGCGTGCTGACCATCTTGCTGGCCACCAGCATCTGGGTGTTCTACGCACTGAGCCAGAAGCAGTTGCTGACCGTGTGGCATTCGCAGCAGGTGATGATGGTGATTTATCTCAGTTGCGCCGCCCTGCTGACGCCTTGGGTGCACCCGCTGGAGGCGTTGCAACTGACCCCGGTGCAGGGTTGGTTGCTGCTGGCCTGCTGCCTGAACACGCTGGTGGCCTATGGCGCGTTTGCCGAAGCGCTGGCGCATTGGGAGGCATCACGGGTAAGTGCCACGCTGGCGCTGACGCCGCTGGTGACCTTTGTTGCGGTGGCTGTGGCGGCCTTGGTGTGGCCTGAGTATGTGCAGGCTGAGGACATCAATGCCCTGGGGTATGTGGGGGCGGTGACGGTGGTGTTCGGCTCGGCGCTGGTGGCGCTGGGGCCGTCGCTGGTGGCCGGGTGGCGGGCCCGCAAGGCTCGGTTGGCTCAGGCTCATTGATCGTCTGTACTGGCCCTATCGCCGGCAAGCCAGCTCCCACAGGATCACCACAGGCCTGAATATTGTGGGGTACCTGTGGGAGCTGGCTTGCCGGCGATAGGGCCAGTACAGGCAATAAAGAACTTAGCCCTTGCCACCCGGTGCCAGCATGTTCTCCGGCCTTACCCATTGGTCGAACTGCTCATTGGTCAGGTACTTCAACTCCAATGCAGCCTCACGCAAGGTCTTGCCCTCGCTATAAGCCTTCTTGGCAATCTCCGCCGCCTTGTCATAGCCAATATGCGGGTTAAGTGCCGTCACCAGCATCAACCCGCGCTCCAGGTGCGTAGCCATCTGCCCGGCATCCGGCTCGATACCCGCCACGCAGTGCTCCTGGAAGTTGCGACAGCCATCGGCCAGCAACTCGATCGACTGCAACAGGTTATGGATGATCACCGGCTTGAACACGTTCAACTGCAAGTGCCCCTGGCTGGCGGCAAAGCCGATGGCCGCGTCGTTGCCCAGTACCTGGCAGGCCAGCATCGACAGCGCCTCGCACTGGGTAGGGTTGACCTTGCCCGGCATGATCGAGCTGCCGGGTTCGTTGGCTGGCAGGCGCACTTCGGCCAGCCCGGCACGCGGGCCGGAGCCGAGCAGGCGCAGGTCGTTGGCAATTTTCATCAGGGCCACGGCCAGGGTCTTCAACGCGCCCGCCAGGCTGGTCAGCGGTTCGTGGCCGGCGAGGGCGGCAAACTTGTTTGGCGCGGTGACGAACGGCAGGCCGGATTCCGCCGCCAGCTCGGCAGCGATGGCCTCGGCAAAGCCATGCGGGGCGTTAAGGCCGGTACCCACGGCGGTGCCGCCCTGGGCCAGCTCGCAGACTGCTGGCAGGGTGGCGCGGATGGCACGCTGGGCGTAATCGAGCTGGGCGACGAAGGCGGAAACCTCCTGGCCGAAGGTGATCGGCGTGGCGTCCATCATGTGCGTACGGCCGGTCTTCACCAGCTTTTGGTGGCGCGCCGACAACTCGGCCAGGCCCGACGACAGTTCGATGATGGCCGGCAGCAGTTTTTCATGCACTGCCTGGGCTGCAGCAATGTGCATGGCGGTGGGGAAGCAGTCGTTGGAGCTTTGCGAGCGGTTGACGTGGTCGTTGGGGTGCACCGGCGCCTTGCCGCCACGGCCCTTGCCGGCCAGTTCGTTGGCGCGCCCGGCAATCACTTCGTTGACGTTCATGTTGCTCTGGGTGCCGCTGCCGGTCTGCCAGACGACCAACGGAAACTGATCGTCATGCTGGCCGTCCAGCACCTCGTCGGCGGCCTGTTCGATCAGCCGGGCGATGTCGGCCGGCAGGTCGCCATTGCGGTCGTTGACGCGTGCAGCGGCCTTCTTGATCAGCGCCAGGGCGTGCAGCACCGCGAGGGGCATGCGTTCCTTGCCAATGGCGAAGTTGATCAGCGAACGCTGGGTTTGCGCACCCCAGTAGGCGTCCTCCGGAACTTCGACCGGGCCCAGGCTGTCTGTCTCGATACGGCTCATTCTGTACTCACTCCTGTGTAGTTCGAATTCGCAGTTTAGGCCCTGAATCGACAGAGCGGTTCCGTCGCTCGTCGTGCCACTTGAGCACATCGCCACCACGGCGCAGAATGCTCTACTCTGAGGTACCCGCCTCCCTCTCTTTGAAGGAAATGCAATGACCCGTCTCCGTGTCCTTTGTGCCGCCGTTGCCCTGGTTTGCGCCAGCGGCCAGGTGCTCGCTGCCACCGCCAGCCATAACGCTGCTGCCGAGAAGTTCCTGACCCTGGCCAACGCCGACAAGCTGGGCACCCCGGTGTACATGCAAGTGCAGCAGATGTTCGCCCAGCGCTTCGCCCAGACCAAGGCCCCGGCCGCCAAGCAGCCGGTGCTGGAAAGCTACCAGGCCAAGGCCAACGCCGCACTGGACAACGCCATCGGCTGGAACAAGCTGAAGCCGAAGATGGTCGACCTGTACACCCAGACGTTCACCGAGCAGGAACTGAAAGACCTGGTCAAGTTCTACGAATCGCCGCTGGGCAAGAAAGTGCTGCGTGAAATGCCCAAGGTCACCCAGCAGTCGGCCCAGCTGACCCAGCAGAGCCTGGAACCCGCAGTACCGGTGGTAAACAAGCTGCTGGAAGACATGACCAAAGAGCTGGACCCGAACGCTGGCAAGGCCGCCGCTCCGGCTAAGAAGTGAGTACGCCGCAATGACCATGCAGCAGCGCATTGAACAGCAACTGGCGGCCCTGGTGCCGGAACACCTGCAAGTGCTCAACGAAAGCCACATGCACAGTCGTGGTCAGGAGACCCACTACAAGGCAGTGATCGTCAGCGAGCAGTTTGCCGGGTTGAACAGTGTCAAGCGCCACCAGAAGGTATACGCCACCATGGGTGAGCTGATGGGCGAAATTCACGCCCTGGCCATCCACACCTACACCGCCGAAGAGTGGGCCAAGGTCGGCGTTGCACCGGCCTCGCCGGTGTGTGCGGGCGGCGGGCACTGAAACCTTTCTGTTGTTCTGGTAGAATCCGCTTCATCCCAAAGGGGGCTGCTGTGCAGCCCATCGCCGGCAAGCCAGCTCCCACAGGTAGAGCACCCTTCTTGAAAACGGTGCAGTACCTGTGGGAGCTGGCTTGCCGGCGATGGGGCGCGCAGCGGCCCCTTGTTTATTGTGTAACCCGGTCCGCCCCTTACGAGGGCAACCACCTGGAGATCTTGCTTCATGTCCCAAGCCATCGTCGTCGCGGCGCTGTACAAGTTCGTCACCCTGGAAGACTACGTCGAGCTGCGTGAGCCGCTGCTCAAGGCCATGCTCGACAACAACGTCAAAGGCACCCTGCTGCTGGCCCACGAGGGCATCAACGGCACCGTGTCGGCCACCCGCGAAGGCATCGATGGCCTGCTGGCCTGGCTGCGCAACGACCCGCGTCTGGTCGATGTCGACCACAAAGAGTCGTACTGCGACGAACAGCCGTTCTACCGCACCAAGGTCAAGCTCAAGAAAGAAATCGTCACCCTCGGCGTGCCAGGCGTAGACCCCAACCAGGCGGTCGGCACCTATGTCGAGCCCAAGGACTGGAACGCCCTGATCAGCGACCCGGAAGTGCTGCTGATCGACACCCGCAACGACTACGAAGTGGCCATTGGTACCTTCAAAGGCGCCATCGACCCCAAGACCGAGACCTTCCGCGAGTTCCCGGAGTACATCAAGGCCAACTTCGACCCGAGCAAGCACAAGAAGGTCGCCATGTTCTGCACCGGCGGCATCCGTTGCGAAAAAGCCTCCAGCTACATGCTCGGTGAAGGCTATGAGGCGGTCTATCATCTTAAGGGCGGCATCCTGAAATACTTCGAGGAAGTGCCTCAGGAAGAAAGCCTGTGGGACGGCGACTGCTTCGTCTTCGACAACCGCGTCACGGTGCGCCATGACCTGAGCGAAGGCGAGTACGACCAGTGCCACGCCTGCCGCCACCCGATCAATGCAGAGGAACGCGCGTCCGAGCACTATTCGCCAGGGGTCAGCTGCCCGCATTGCTGGGACACCTTGAGCGAAAAGACCCGGCGCAGTGCCATCGACCGGCAGAAGCAGATCGAGCTGGCCAAGGCCCGCAACCTGCCGCACCCGATCGGTTACAACTACAAAGCCGAGGCTTGATGCATGTCTGCACGCCTGATCTATGTGATGGACCCGATGTGCTCCTGGTGCTGGGGTTTCGCGCCAGTAGCGGCGGCCCTGATCGCCCAGGCGCGTGAGGCCGGTATCGCCACCCGTCTGGTGGTGGGCGGGCTGCGCACCGGTGGCAGTGCGTTGGACAGCTCTACCCGCAAGTACATCCTCGAACACTGGCAGGCGGTGGCCGATGCCACCGGCCAGCCGTTCCGCTTCGAGGGGGCCATGCCCGACGGCTTCGTCTACGACACCGAACCGGCCTGCCGTGCCCTGGTCACAGCCCGCGAGCTGGACGCCGAGCGCGTCTGGCCGCTGCTGGCGCTGATTCAGCGTTCGTTCTACGAGCAGGGCGTGGATGTGACCACCGCGCCGCAGTTGGTCGAACTGGCCGAACAGGCAGGCTTCGACCGTGCCGTGTTCGCCGAAACCTTCGCCCGTGCCGACACCCGTGCGGCCACTGCGGCCGACTTCAGCTGGGCCCAGGACCTGGGTATCGCCGGTTTCCCGACCTTGCTGGCCGAGCGCAACGGCCAACTGGCCCTGCTGACCAACGGCTACCAGCCGCTGGAGCGCCTGCAACCCTTGCTCGGCCGTTGGCTGCAGCAGGCCGCCTGTGCTTGATGTGCCTGGGTCACCCGACCCGGTACCGGGCAAGCCATACACTGCGGCCGATCGGCTGAGCTGGGCGGAAATCCGCCGCCTGGCCCTGCACCACAAGCAAAACCTCTGGTCCGCCAACCTCATCGCTGTGCTGGCGGCGTGTTGCAGCGTGCCCATTCCGCTGCTGCTGCCGTTGCTGGTGGATGAAGTGCTGTTGGGCCACGGCGATGCCGCGCTGAAGTGGATGAACCACCTGCTGCCGTCCAGCTGGCAGGTGGCAGCCGGCTACATCGGCCTGATGCTGGTGCTCACCCTGTGCCTGCGCCTGGCGGCGCTGGCGTTCAACGTGATCCAGGCCAAGCTGTTTGCCGGCCTGGCGAAAGACATCGTCTACCGCCTGCGAATTCGCCTTATAGAGCGGCTCAAGCGCATTTCGCTGAAGGAATACGAAAGCCTGGGCAGCGGCACGGTAACCACTCACCTGGTCACCGACCTGGACACCCTCGACAAGTTCGTGGGCGAAACCCTCAGCCGTTTCCTGGTGGCCATGTTGACGTTGACCGGCACGGCGGCGATCCTGATCTGGATGCACTGGCAGCTGGCGTTGCTGATCTTGCTGTTCAACCCGCTGGTGATCTACTTCACCGTGCAGCTGGGCAAGCGCGTCAAACACCTGAAAAAGCTCGAAAACGACAGCACCGCGCGTTTTACCCAGGCGCTGGCGGAAACGCTCGATGCCATTCAGGAAATCCGTGCCGGCAACCGCCAGGGCTACTTCCTGGGCCGCCTTGGCCTGCGTGCCCGCGAAGTGCGCGACTACGCCGTGGATTCGCAGTGGAAAAGCGATGCCAGTGGCCGTGCCAGTGGCCTGCTGTTCCAGTTCGGCATCGACATTTTCCGGGCAGCAGCCATGCTCACCGTGCTGTTCTCCGACCTGTCGATCGGCCAGATGCTGGCGGTGTTCAGCTACCTGTGGTTCATGATCGGCCCGGTGGAACAGCTGCTCAACCTGCAATACGCCTACTACGCCGCTGGCGGTGCGCTGAGCCGCCTCAACGAGCTGCTGGCGCGTGCTGACGAGCCGCAATACCCGGCCGCCTGCGACCCGTTCGCCGGGCGCGACACGGTGGGCATCGAGGTGCGCGACTTGCGTTTTGCCTATGCCGACGAGCCAGTGCTGGATAACCTGGACCTGTCCATCGCCCCGGGTGAAAAGGTGGCAATTGTCGGTGCCAGTGGCGGCGGCAAAAGCACCTTGGTGCAGCTGTTGCTGGGCCTTTATAGCGCCCAGGCCGGTACCATCCGCTTTGGCGGTGCCAGCCTGCAGGAAATCGGCCTGGAAACCCTGCGTGAAAACGTGGCGGTGGTGTTGCAGCACCCGTCACTGTTCAACGACACCGTGCGCGCCAACCTGACCATGGGCCGCGACTGCAGCGACGACGCTTGCTGGCAAGCGCTGCGTATCGCTCAGCTGGATGCCACCATTGCGGCCTTGCCGCAGGGCCTGGACAGTGTGGTGGGGCGCTCTGGCGTGCGCTTGTCCGGCGGCCAGCGTCAGCGCCTGGCCATCGCCCGCATGGTGTTGGCCGAGCCCAAGGTGGTGATTCTCGACGAGGCCACCTCGGCGCTGGATGCGGCCACCGAGTACAACCTGCATCAGGCATTGGCGCGCTTCCTCAGCGGCCGTACCACGCTGATCATCGCCCACCGCCTGTCGGCGGTGAAACAGGCCGACCGGGTGCTGGTATTCGATGGTGGGCATGTCGCCGAAGATGGCGACCACCAGCAGCTGATTGCCGAAGGTGGGTTGTATGCCAAGCTTTATGGGCACCTGCAGCAGAGCTGACGTTCAAACTGTACAAATCCCCCGATTCCCTGTCATAAAAATCCCCTCCACAACGATGGCAAATGGCCTACGCTGTGCTTGTCTGGGTTGATTTGCGCCTTATCTGCTCTGTGACAGGGAATCCATGAAGGGACATCGCACTCTAGAAGCGCCTAAGTTGCTCGGCATCACCTGGCCCTTCATCGCCGTTGTGGTCTTCCAGGTGGCGCTGGGCAGCCTCAGCCTTTATACGCTGTCGGCCGTGCGCGCCTATGTCGCGGGCGAAAGCCTGTGGTCCAAGGCGCAGAAAGACGCCATCTACTACCTTAACCTGTACGCCGAAACCCGCGACGACAGCACCTATCAGCGCTATCGCCAAGCCATTACCGTGCCGCAGGGTGACCACCAGTTGCGCGAGGTGCTCGACCAGCCCAACCCTGATCTGGATGCCGCTCGCCGGGCGGTGCTGCAGGGCGGCAACCACCCCGACGATGTCGAGCGGATCATCTGGTTCTACCGCAATTTCCGCAACATCAGCTATATGCAGACAGCCATCGACTACTGGGACATCGGCGACGATTACCTGGCCAAGCTCGATGTGCTGGCTGGCGAGATGCGCCAGAGCTTTGCCACTGGCTCTGTAGACGCCCAGGCAGTGAGTGCCTGGAAAGCCCGTATCGTCACCATCAACGAGGGTGTCACACCCGCCGCCAAGGCGTTCAGTGATGCGCTGGGTGAAGGCTCGCGGATGCTGTTGCGGGTGTTGCTGATCACCAACCTGCTGACGGCCATGTTCCTGATTACCATCGCCTGGCGCCGCTCCAGCAAGCTGCTGGCCCAGCGCCAAGCCTTCGCCAGTGCGCTGCAGGAGGAAAAGGAGCGGGCACAGATCACCCTTCAGGCCATTGGTGATGCGGTGATCACCACCGATGTGGAGGGCAGCATCGGCTACATGAACCCGGCCGCCGAGCAACTGACCCACTGGCAGTCTGGTCAAGCCCAGGGCCTGCCGTTGTCAGCGCTGTTCAGCCTGGTGGATGAGCAGGCTGAAGAAGATGGCAGCAGCCTGGTCGAGCAGGTGCTTAGCGGTAGCCTCAAAGGCGGCGCGGAGCACGCCCGGCTGATTCAGCGCCTGGATGGCAGTACCGTGTCGATCAATCTGGTAGGTTCGCCCATCGTCAGCGATGGCCAGGTCAGCGGCATCGTACTGGTACTGCATGACATGACCCAGGAACGCCAGTACATCGCCAACCTGTCCTGGCAGGCCACTCACGATGCCCTGACCGGCCTGGCCAACCGCCGCGAGTTCGAGTATCGCCTGGAGCAGGCGCTCAATGGCCTGGCGCGCCAGGCTGGGCGGCATTCGCTGATGTTCCTTGACCTCGACCAGTTCAAGCTGGTGAACGACACCTGCGGCCACGCCGCCGGTGACGAGCTGCTGCGGCACATCTGCGCCGTGCTGCAATCCGGCCTGCGTGAAGGCGATACCCTGGCGCGGCTGGGGGGTGACGAATTTGGCGTGCTGCTGGAAAACTGCCCGCCCGACCAGGCCGAGCGCATTGCCGAACAGTTACGCCAGATGGTGCAGAGCCTGCATTTCGTGTGGAAGGGGCGGCCGTTCGTCACCACGGTCAGTGTTGGCCTGGTGCACATGGCCCAGGCCCCCGGTACCCTCGAAACCTCGCTGCGCGCTGCCGACATGGCCTGCTACATGGCCAAGGAAAAGGGGCGCAACCGCGTGCAGGTGTACCACGCCGATGACAGCGAGCTGTCCATGCGCTTTGGTGAAATGGCCTGGATCCAGCGTTTGCATGTGGCCCTGGAAGAAAACCGCTTCTGCCTGTACGCCCAGGAAATTGCCCCGCTGAAAACGTTCGAAGGCCCGGGCCATATCGAAATCCTGCTGCGCCTGCACGACGAAAGTGGCCGTACCATTCTGCCCAGCAGCTTCATTCCGGCAGCCGAGCGCTATGGCCTGATGACCGCGCTGGACCGCTGGGTGGTGCGCAATGTGTTCCAGGTCATCCGCCAATGCCTGGACGAAGGGCGTGAAGGGCCGCTGTCGATCTGCGCGATCAACCTGTCAGGGTCGAGCATCGGCGATGACAAGTTTCTCGAGTACCTGCAGCGGCTGTTTGTCGAATACGCCATCCCGCCGCGGATGATCTGTTTCGAAATCACCGAAACCAGCGCCATTGCCAACCTGGGTAGCGCCATCCGCTTCATCAACGAGTTGAAGGGGCTGGGCTGCCGCTTCTCGCTCGATGATTTTTGCGCTGGCATGTCTTCGTTCGCCTACCTCAAGCATTTGCCCGTGGATTTCCTGAAAATTGACGGCAGTTTCGTCAAGGACATGCTCGACGACCCGGTCAACCGGGCCATGGTCGAGGTCATCAACCATATCGGCCATGTCATGGGGAAACGCACCATCGCCGAGTTCGTCGAAACACCCTTGATCGAGCAGGCCCTACAGGAAATAGGCGTGGATTACGCCCAGGGTTACCTGATCGAACGCCCGCAGGTGTTCACCTGTGACAGTCTGCAGCGCCAACGGATCGCCGCCCGGCCTCTGTTGCAGCGCGCACCTGGCACGTTTCGCTAGCTAGAAATCACAAGGATCAAGGAGCTGAAAGTGATTGATGCATTCGTTCGT
Organism: Pseudomonas sp. LLC-1; assembly: GCF_002992185.1. Classification (NCBI taxonomy): domain Bacteria; kingdom Pseudomonadati; phylum Pseudomonadota; class Gammaproteobacteria; order Pseudomonadales; family Pseudomonadaceae; genus Pseudomonas; species Pseudomonas sp. LLC-1. The sequence continues at coordinate 67,858 of NZ_LUVY01000008.1, forward strand.
ATCGGGCCTTTGATGGACCCCGCCAGCTACCCCCAGTGGGCCCAGCAACTGATTGAAGACTGTCGCGAAAGCAAGCGCCGGGTGGTCGAGCATGAGTTCTATGCGCGCCTGCGCGATGGCCAGCTCAAGCAGTCGACCATTCGCCAGTACCTGATCGGTGGCTGGCCGGTGGTGGAGCAGTTTTCGCTGTACATGGCCCACAACCTGACCAAGACCCGTTATGGGCGGCACCAGGGCGAAGACATGGCGCGGCGCTGGTTGATGCGCAATATCCGGGTTGAGCTGAACCACGCCGACTACTGGGTGAACTGGTGTCAGGCGCATGGCGTACACCTGCATGAGTTGCAGGCCCAGGAAGTGCCGCCCGAGCTGAACGGCTTGAACGACTGGTGCTGGCGTGTGTGTGCTACCGAGAACCTGGCCATTTCCATGGCAGCGACCAACTACGCCATCGAGGGGGCTACCGGGGAGTGGTCGGCGGTGGTGTGCTCGACCGACACTTATGCACTGGGTTTCCCGGAGGACCAGCGCAAGCGGGCGATGAAGTGGCTGAAGATGCATGCCCAGTATGACGACGCGCACCCGTGGGAGGCGCTGGAGATCATCTGTACGCTGGCGGGCGAGAACCCGACGCTGGGGCTGCGCACCGAGCTGCGCAGGGCGATTTGCAAGAGTTACGACTGCATGTTCCTGTTTTTGGAGCGGTGCATGCAGCTGGAAGGGCGCCAGCAGGGCCGCCTGCGCCCGGCGTTGGCAGCGGGCTGATCTGCTCTCCTGTACCGGCCCTATCGCCGGCAAGCCAGCTCCCACAGAGACCCCGCAGTGCCTGAGCCTGTGGTAATCCTGTGGAAGCTGGCTTGCCGGCGATAGGGCCGGGTCAGGCTAAAAACCTACTGGGCGTTGAACGCCTGCCCATTTACTCCGGTGCTGTCCGGCCCCATCAGGTACAGGTACACCGGCATGATCTCTTCGGGCAGCGGGTTGTTCTGCGGGTTCTCGCTGGGGTAGGCCTGGGCGCGCATCGCCGTGCGCGTGGCGCCCGGGTTGATGCTGTTGGAGCGCACCGGCGCCACGCCTTCCAGCTCGTCGGCCAGGGTCTGCATCAGGCCCTCGGTGGCAAACTTCGAAACGCCATAAGCGCCCCAGTAGGCACGGCCTTTACGCCCGACGCTGCTGCTGGTGAACACCACCGAGGCGTCTTGCGACAGTTTCAATAGCGGCAGCAGGGTGCTGGTGAGCATGAAGGTGGCATCGACGTTGATGTGCATCACGCGCATGAAGTTGTCGCCCGACAACTGCTCCAGCGGCGTGCGCGGGCCAATGATCGAGGCATTGTTCAGCAGGCCGTCCAGGCGGCCGAACTGATCCTCGATCATCACCGCCAGTTCGTCGTACTGGTGGGGCAGGGCGGTTTCCAGGTTGAACGGGATGACCACCGGTTGCGGATGCCCGGCGGCTTCGATCTGGTCGTAGACCTCGTTCAGGTTGGCCTCGGTCTTGCCCAGCAGCAGCACGGTGGCGCCCAGCGCGGCGTAGGCCTTGGCGGCAGCGGCACCGATGCCGCGGCCGGCACCGGTAACCAGGATGACCCGGCCTTGCAGCAGGTCGGGGCGGGCGGTGTAGTCGAACATGGTAGGTCCTTCGTGTTCGTTGGCGGGGTTCAGCAGCCGCACAGCGCGCTGTCGATCACTTTGCGCAGTTCCAGCGGGTGGTCCACCACCACGTCGGCACCCCAGTTGTTAGGGTTGTCCTCTGGATGAATATAGCCGTAACGCACCGCCGCCGTGCGGGTGCCGGCATCGCGGCCAGACTCGATGTCGCGCAGGTCGTCGCCGACGAACAGCACGCTGGCCGGGTCCAGGTCCAGGGTTTTGCAGGCCAGGATCAGCGGCTCGGGGTCGGGCTTGCTGTTTTTCACATGGTCCGGGCAGATCAGCAATGCCGAACGCTCGGCCAGGCCCAGCTGCTGCATGATCGGCTCGGCGAAACGCACCGGCTTGTTGGTGACCACGCCCCACACCAGGTTGCCTTTCTCGATGTCGGCCAGCAACTCGGCCATGCCGTCGAACAGCTTGCTGTGCACCGCGCAGTCGCGCTGGTAGCGCTCCAGGAACTCCAGGCGCAGGGCCTCGAAGCCTTCGGCTTCCGGGTCCATGGCAAACGTGGCGGCTACCATGGCGCGGGCACCGCCCGAGATCACGCCACGGATCAGGTTGTCGTCAACGGCCGGCAGGCCGCGCTCGGCGAGCATGGCCTGGCAGATGGCGATGAAGTCTGGCGCCGTGTCCAGCAAGGTGCCGTCCATGTCGAAGAGTACTGCTCGCAAACGCATGCTCATTCCTCGCGCAGGGTCTGGATCATGTAGTTGACGTCGACGTCGCTGTTGAGCTTGTAGTGCTTGGTCAGCGGGTTGTAGGTCAGGCCGATGATGTCTTTGACTTCAAGGCCGGCAGCGCGGCTCCAGGCGCCCAGTTCGGATGGGCGGATGAACTTCTTGAAGTCATGGGTGCCGCGCGGCAGCATCTTCAGGATGTACTCGGCGCCGACGATGGCCAGCAGGTAAGCCTTGGGGTTGCGGTTGATGGTGGAGAAGAACACCTGGCCGCCGGGCTTGACCATGCGGTAGCACGCACGAATGACCGAGGACGGGTCGGGCACGTGCTCGAGCATTTCCAGGCAGGTGACCACGTCGAACTGTTCAGGCATCTCTTCGGCCAGGGCTTCGGCGGTGATCTGCCGGTATTCCACCTGCACGCCGGACTCCAGCTGGTGCAGTTGGGCCACGGCCAAGGGGGCTTCGCCCATGTCGATACCGGTCACCGTGGCGCCGCGCAGGGCCATGGCTTCGCTGAGGATACCGCCGCCGCAGCCGACGTCCAGCACCTTCTTGCCGGCCAGGCTGGCGCGTTCGTCGATCCAGTTGACGCGCAACGGGTTGATTTCGTGCAGCGGCTTGAACTCGCTTTCGCGGTCCCACCAGCGGTGGGCCAGCGCTTCGAACTTGGCGATTTCGGCGCGGTCGACGTTGCTCATTGAACAGTCCTCTGAAACTTCGCAAAATTGCGCCGGAGTATACCCGAGCGCTCGGCCCCGAGGGTCGCTATAATCGCCGGCTTTTGATATCCGAACGACGGGGAGAGGCGATGCGCGAGCGACTTTTGGCGGCGGAGCAGGTGACCGGGATCCGCTGGCAGGGCGGCGTCCTGCACCTGCTCGACCAGCGCCTGCTGCCCTCGGATGAACGCTGGCTGGCCTGCGACAATGTCGCGCAGGTGGCGGCGGCGATCCGTGACATGGCGGTGCGCGGCGCCTCGGCCATTGGTATTGCCGCCGCTTACGGCCTGGTGCTGGCCCTTGAGGAGCGGCTGGCCGAAGGTGGCGATTGGGAAATGGACCTTGAAGAGGACTTCCTCTGCCTCGCCGAGGCGCGTCCCACCGCAGCCAACCTGTTCTGGGCGCTGAACCGCATGCGCGAGCGCCTGCAGCGCCTGCGCCCGGATGAAGACGTGCTGGCAGCGCTGGAGGCCGAAGCCGTGGCCATCCATGAAAGCGACCGTGAAGCCAACCTGACCATGGCTCAGCAAGGCATCGAACTGATTCGTCGTCACCAGGGCAATGCCCAGACCCTGCTCACCTACGGCAATGCCGGTGCGCTGGCCAGCGGCGGCTTTGGTACCGCGTTGGGGGTGATCCGCGCCGGCTACCTCGAAGGCATGGTCGAGCGGGTGTATGCCGGCGAAACCCGCCCCTGGCTGCAAGGCTCGCGCCTGACCGCCTGGGAACTGGCCAACGAGGGCATCCCGGTCACCCTGTGCGCCGACTCGGCGCTCGCCCACCTGATGAAGACCAAAGGCATCACCTGGGTGGTGGTGGGCGCGGACTGCATCGCTGCCAATGGCGACGTGGCCAGCAAGATCGGCACCTACCAGATGGCGGTCAGCGCCATGCACCACGGTGTGCGCTTCATGGTGGTGGCGCCGAGCACCAGCATCGACCTGAACCTGGCCACTGGCGAGGATATTCCGCTGGAAGAGCGCGACGCCGACGAATTGCTGGACATAGCGGGTACCCGGGTGGCGCCGGATGTCGAGGTGTTCAACCCGGTGTTCGACGTGACTCCGGCCGACCTGATCGACGTGATCGTGACCGAGCGAGGCATTGTCGAACGCCCGGATGCCGCCAAACTGGCGCAGTTGATGTGCCGCAAGCGGTTGCATTGATAGCCTGAAAAACGCGTACCTTGTGGGAGCGGCCTTGTGTCGCGATTGGGCCGCAAAGCGGCCCCGGGATCTTGGCGAAGACGCAAAAATTGCCGGGGCTGCTGCGCAGCCCTTTCGCGACACAAGGCCGCTCCCACAATGACCGTGCACCGCCGTACAGATCTCCCCACCGCCCCCGCCTTTGTGATAACATCCGGCAGTTTCCAAGACCGCCCATCACGGCGGCCTTCATTGCGCAGATCCATGGCACAACTCATTGATTTGTCGTAAGTCGTCGCACCCTTATGCGCTGCGGCGGCGAGCTTCGTTCGGCCCTTGATGGAGCTGCGAAGTTTCACCAGAAAAAGGAATCAGGCTTCTCATGGGCGAACTGGCCAAAGAAATCCTCCCGGTCAATATCGAAGACGAACTGAGACAGTCTTACCTCGACTACGCGATGAGCGTGATTGTCGGGCGAGCGCTGCCCGATGCGCGTGACGGCTTGAAGCCCGTGCATCGTCGCGTTCTCTATGCGATGAGCGAACTGGGCAACGACTGGAACAAGCCGTACAAGAAATCCGCCCGTGTGGTCGGTGACGTGATCGGTAAGTACCACCCGCACGGCGACACTGCGGTCTACGACACCATCGTGCGTATGGCCCAGCCGTTCTCGCTGCGCTACCTGCTGGTCGACGGCCAGGGCAACTTCGGTTCGGTGGACGGCGACAACGCCGCAGCCATGCGATACACCGAAGTGCGCATGACCAAGCTGGCCCACGAGCTGCTGGCCGACCTGCACAAGGAAACCGTCGACTGGGTGCCCAACTACGACGGCACCGAGCAGATCCCGGCGGTCATGCCAACCCGTATTCCCAACCTGCTGGTCAACGGTTCCAGCGGTATCGCCGTGGGCATGGCGACCAACATCCCGCCGCACAACCTCGGTGAAGTCATCGACGGCTGCCTGGCGCTGATCGACAACCCGGAAGTCACCATCGATGAGCTGATGCAGCACATCCCGGGCCCGGACTTCCCGACTGCCGGCATCATCAACGGTCGCCAGGGCATCATCGAGGCCTATCGTACCGGCCGTGGCCGCATCTACATGCGTGCCCGCTCCGAAATCGAAGACATCGACAAGGCCGGCGGCCGCCAGCAGATCGTCGTGACCGAGTTGCCGTACCAGCTGAACAAGGCGCGCCTGATCGAAAAGATCGCCGAGCTGGTAAAAGAGAAGAAGATCGAAGGCATCACCGAGCTGCGCGACGAGTCCGACAAGGACGGCATGCGCATCGTCATCGAGCTGCGTCGCGGCGAGGTGCCGGAGGTGGTGCTCAACAACCTCTATCAGCAAACCCAGCTGCAGAGTGTGTTCGGTATCAACGTGGTGGCCCTGGTCGATGGCCGTCCGCGCCTGCTCAACCTCAAGGACCTGCTCGAAGCGTTCGTCCGTCACCGCCGTGAAGTGGTGACCCGCCGCACCGTGTTCGAGCTGCGCAAGGCCCGCGAACGTGGCCACATCCTTGAAGGCCAGGCGGTTGCGCTGTCCAACATCGACCCGGTCATCGCCCTGATCAAGGCCTCGCCGACGCCGTCCGAAGCCAAGGAAGCCCTGGTTTCCACGCCGTGGGAATCCAGTGCCGTGCAGGTCATGGTCGAGCGCGCCGGCGCCGATTCCTGCCGCCCTGAAGACCTGCCAGAGCAATACGGCCTGCATGACGGCAAGTACTTCCTGTCGCCGGAGCAGGCCCAGGCCATTCTCGACCTGCGCCTGCACCGCCTGACCGGCCTGGAGCACGAGAAGCTGCTGGCCGAGTACCAGGAAATCCTCGAGCAGATCGGCGAGCTGATCCGCATCCTCAGCAGCGCCGAGCGCCTGATGGAAGTGATCCGCGAAGAGCTGGAAGCCATCCGCGCCGAATACGGCGATGCCCGACGTACCGAAATTCTTGATGCGCGCCACGACCTCAACTACGGCGACATGATCCCGGAAGAAGAGCGTGTGGTCACCATCTCCCACGGCGGCTACGCCAAGACCCAGCCGCTGTCCGCCTACCAGGCCCAGCGCCGTGGCGGCAAAGGCAAGTCGGCCACCGGGGTGAAGGACGAGGACTACATCGAGCACCTGCTGGTCGCCAACAGCCACGCTACCTTGTTGCTGTTCTCCAGCAAGGGCAAGGTGTACTGGCTGAAAACCTACGACATCCCTGAAGCGTCCCGCGCTGCCCGTGGTCGCCCGCTGGTCAACCTGCTGCCGCTGGAGGAGGGTGAGCGCATCACCGCCATGCTGCAGATCGACCTCGAAGCCTTGCAGCAGAGCGCCGGCGCCGAAGAAGAGCTGGACGAGGCGGAAGACGCCGTGCTCGAAGGCGAAGTGGTCGAGGCCGAGGAAGTCGACGAAGAAGACGGCGATACCCCTGAGTGGGTGGCCGAGCCGACTGGCGCCTACATCTTCATGGCCACCGCTTCGGGTACCGTGAAGAAGACCCCGCTGGTGCAGTTCGCCCGTCCGCGCTCCAACGGCCTGATTGCCCTCAAGCTGAAAGAAGGTGACACCCTGATCGCTGCCGCCATTACTGACGGCGCCAAGGAAGTCATGATGTTCTCCGACGCCGGCAAGGTGATCCGCTTCGCTGAAAGCGTGGTGCGCGAAATGGGCCGTAACGCCCGTGGCGTACGTGGCATGAAGCTGGGCAAGGGGCAGCAGATCATTTCCATGCTGATCCCGGAATCGGGTGCGCAGATCCTGACTGCGTCCGAGCGTGGTTTCGGCAAACGCACCCCGCTGTCCAAGTTCCCGCGTCGCGGTCGCGGTGGCCAAGGTGTGATCGCCATGGGTACCAAGGGGCGCAACGGTCTGCTGATCGGCGCCATCCAGGTGCAGGAAGGCGAAGAGATCATGCTGATCTCCGACCAGGGTACGCTGGTGCGTACACGGGTGGGTGAAGTGTCCAGCCTGGGCCGTAACACCCAGGGCGTGACCTTGATCAAGCTGGCTACCGACGAGACGCTGGTGGGCCTGGAGCGTATCCAGGAGCCTTCCGAGGACGACCTCGACGATGTGATCGAGACGGACGAAGAGGGTGTCGAGGCCGAGGCGCCAGACAACGAAGAAGCTGCTGGCGCCGAAGAGGCCCCGCAGGAGTAAGCAAGCGTAAACCCGAGCGGGGCGACCAAGGTCGCCCCGTTTGACTGAATAGGCCGGGCATTGCCTGGCCCTGTGGGAGCGGGCTTGCCCGCGAATGAGGCGCCGCGGTGTATGGCACCGGCTTCGCCGGTGTTCGCGGGCAAGCCCGCTCCCACAGGGTTCCCGCAGAACTAGCTGTTTAGATCTATTAGAGCGAGAGTGGATGTGAGCAAACGAGCCTTTAACTTCTGCGCAGGCCCTGCCGCGCTTCCTGACGCTGTCCTGCAGCGCGCCCAGGCCGAAATGCTGGACTGGAACGGCAAGGGCTTGTCGGTGATGGAAATGAGCCATCGCAGCGACGACTACGTGGCCATCGCCGAAAAGGCCGAGCAGGACCTGCGTGACCTGCTGTCCGTCCCCTCCAACTACAAGGTGCTGTTCCTGCAGGGCGGTGCCAGCCAGCAGTTCGCTGAAATCCCGCTGAATCTGTTGCCGGAAAACGGCACTGCCGACTACATCGAAACCGGCATCTGGTCGAAAAAAGCCATCGAAGAAGCGCGCCGCTTTGGCAATGTCAACGTCGCCGCCAGCGCCAAGCCTTACGACTACCTGGCGATCCCGGGCCAGAACGAGTGGAACCTGACCAAAAACGCCGCCTACGTGCACTATGCATCCAACGAGACCATCGGTGGCCTGCAGTTTGACTGGGTGCCAGAAACCGGTGACGTCCCGCTGGTGGTCGACATGTCGTCTGACATCCTCTCGCGCCCCATCGACGTGTCGCAGTACGGCCTGATCTACGCCGGTGCGCAGAAAAACATCGGCCCAAGCGGCCTGGTAGTGGTCATCGTGCGCGAAGACCTGCTGGGCCACGCCCGCAGCAGCTGCCCGACCATGCTCGACTACAAGGTCTCGGCCGACAACGGTTCGATGTACAACACCCCGGCCACCTACTCCTGGTACCTCTCGGGCCTGGTCTTCGAGTGGCTGAAAGAGCAGGGTGGCGTCGACGCCATGGAACAGCGCAACCGCGCCAAGAAAGAGCGGCTGTACGGCTTCATCGACAACAGCGACTTCTACACCAACCCGATCAGCCACAACGCCCGTTCGTGGATGAACGTGCCGTTCCGCCTGGCTGACGAGCGCCTGGACAAGGCCTTCCTCGCCGGTGCCGATGCCCGTGGCCTGCTCAACCTCAAGGGCCACCGTTCGGTGGGCGGCATGCGCGCTTCCATCTACAACGCCCTGGGCCTGGAAGCAGTGGAAGCGCTGGTGGGCTACATGGCTGAATTCGAGAAGGAGCACGGCTGATGTCCGAACAGGAGCTCAAAGCGCTGCGCGTACGCATCGACAGCCTCGACGAGAAAATCCTCGAGCTGATCAGCGACCGCGCCCGTTGCGCCGAAGAAGTGGCCCGGGTCAAGACCGCCTCGCTGAAAGAAGGCGAGAAGCCGGTGTTCTACCGCCCTGAGCGTGAGGCGGCGGTGCTCAAGCGCGTGATGGAGCGCAACAAAGGCCCGCTGGGCAACGAAGAGATGGCGCGGCTGTTCCGCGAAATCATGTCCTCGTGCCTGGCCCTGGAAGAGCCGCTGAAAATCGCTTACCTCGGCCCTGAGGGTACTTTCACCCAGGCGGCGGCCATGAAGCACTTTGGTCACGCGGTGATCAGTCGCCCGATGGCGGCCATCGACGAAGTGTTCCGTGAAGTGGCGGCCGGTGCTGTCAACTTTGGTGTGGTGCCGGTGGAAAACTCCACCGAAGGCGCTGTCAGCCATACCCTGGACAGCTTCCTTGAGCACGACATGGTGATTTGCGGCGAAGTCGAGCTGCGTATTCACCACCACCTGCTGGTGGGTGAAAATACCAAGACCGACAGCATCACCCGTATCTACTCCCACGCTCAGTCGCTGGCGCAGTGCCGCAAGTGGCTGGACGCGCACTACCCGAACGTGGAGCGCGTGGCTGTATCGAGCAATGCCGAGGCCGCCAAGCGCGTCAAGGGTGAGTGGAATTCGGCTGCGATCGCCGGTGATATGGCGGCCAACCTGTATGGTCTGACTCGCCTGGCCGAGAAGATCGAAGACCGCCCGGACAACTCCACGCGCTTCCTGATGATCGGCAACCAGGAAGTGCCGCCGACCGGCGACGACAAGACTTCGATCATCGTTTCGATGAGCAACAAGCCCGGTGCCTTGCACGAGCTGCTGGTGCCGTTCCACCAGAACGGCATCGACCTGACCCGCATCGAGACCCGCCCGTCGCGCAGCGGCAAGTGGACCTACGTGTTCTTCATCGACTTCGTTGGCCACCACCGCGACCCGCTGATCAAGGCGGTGCTGGAGCAGATCAGCCAGGAGGCTGTGGCGCTGAAGGTGCTGGGCTCTTATCCGAAGGCGGTGCTTTGATTCAAGGTTGCCGGGGCCGCTGCACGGCCCATCGCCGGCAAGCCAGCTCCCACAAGTACAGCGCAAGTCTCCAGGTTTGCGCGGTCCCTGTAGGAGCTGGCTTGCCTGCGATGGGCTGCAAAGCAGCCCCAGCGGTCTCACGGACTGTCCAGATTTCAGAACAGGGTTCGCACCAGTGGTAAATGCAGCAAAAACCAAACCCGCACCCATCATCAACCGCCTGGTCGTGGTCGGTCTCGGCCTGATCGGCGGCTCTTTCGCCAAGGGCCTGCGTGAAAGCGGCCTGTGCCGCGAAGTGGTCGGTGTCGACCTGGACGCCCCCTCGCGCAAGCAGGCCGTGGCCCTGGGCGTGGTCGACCGCTGCGAAGAAGACCTCGCTGCCGCCTGCGTGGGGGCCGATGTCATCCAGCTGGCCGTACCGATCCTGGCCATGGAAAAAGTCCTGGCCCGCCTGGCCCAGCTCGACCTGGGTGACGCGATCATCACCGACGTCGGTAGCGCCAAGGGCAACGTCGTCCGTGAAGCGCGTGCCGTCTTCGGTGAGCGTCTGCCGCGCTTCGTCCCCGGCCACCCCATCGCCGGTTCCGAGCAGAGCGGGGTAGAGGCCTCCAACGCTGCCCTGTTCCGCCGCCACAAGGTCATCCTCACGCCGCTGGCCGAAACCGACCCGGCCGCGTTGGCCCTGGTGGATCGCCTGTGGCGTGCGCTGGATGCCGATGTGGAGCACATGTCGGTCGAGCGCCATGATGAAGTGCTGGCAGCCACCAGTCACTTGCCGCACTTGCTGGCCTTTGGCCTGGTCGACTCGTTGGCCAAACGCAATGAAAACCTCGAGATCTTCCGGTACGCTGCGGGAGGTTTCCGCGATTTCACAAGAATCGCTGGCAGCGACCCGACCATGTGGCACGACATCTTCCTCGCCAACCGCGACGCTGTCCTGCGCACGCTAGATACATATCGCAGCGATCTTGACGCCTTGCGCGACGCGATCGCTGAAGGGGACGGGCACCAGCTGCTGGGTGTATTCACCCGCGCACGGGTTGCCCGCGAGCATTTCAGTAAAATCCTGGCCCGCCGGGCCTATGTGGACGCTATGAACGCCAACGATCTGATTTTCCTGGCCCAACCGGGTGGCCGCCTGAACGGGCGTATTCGCGTACCGGGCGACAAGTCGATTTCCCATCGCTCGATCATGCTCGGCTCGCTGGCCGAAGGCACCACCGAAGTCGAAGGCTTCCTCGAAGGTGAAGACGCGCTGGCGACCCTGCAGGCATTCCGTGACATGGGTGTGGTCATCGAGGGCCCCAACCACGGTCGCGTGACCATTCACGGCGTTGGCCTGCACGGCCTCAAGCCACCACCCGGGCCACTGTATGTAGGTAACTCCGGCACTTCGATGCGCCTGCTGTCGGGCCTGCTGGCCGGCCAGCCGTTCGACGTCACCATGACAGGCGATGCTTCGCTGTCCAAGCGCCCGATGAACCGTGTGGCCAACCCGCTGCGCGAAATGGGCGCCGTGGTCGAGACAGGTCCGGAAGGCCGCCCACCGCTGACCATTCGCGGCGGCAGCAAGCTCAAGGCATTGACCTACACGCTGCCGATGGCCAGCGCCCAGGTCAAATCGTGCCTGTTGCTGGCCGGCCTGTACGCCGAAGGCAAGACCACCGTCACCGAACCTGCGCCAACCCGTGACCACACCGAGCGCATGCTGCGCGGCTTTGGCTATGCGGTCGAGTCGAACGGCCCGGTTGCCTCGCTGCAGTCCGGTGGCAAACTCACCGCTACCCGCATCGAAGTGCCGGCCGACATTTCCTCGGCAGCGTTCTTCCTGGTGGCAGCTTCGATCGCTGAGGGCTCCGAGCTGGTGCTGGAGCACGTAGGCATCAACCCGACCCGTACCGGCGTGATCGACATCCTGCGCCTGATGGGCGGCGACATTACCCTGGAAAACCAGCGTGAAGTCGGCGGCGAGCCGGTGGCTGATCTGCGTGTGCGTGGCGCCAGACTCAAGGGCATTGATATCCCGGAAGAACTGGTGCCGCTGGCCATCGACGAGTTCCCGGTGCTGTTCGTGGCCGCCGCCTGCGCCGAAGGGCGTACCGTGCTGCGTGGCGCCGAAGAGCTGCGGGTGAAGGAATCTGACCGTATCCAGGTGATGGCTGACGGCCTGATCACCCTGGGCATCAAGTGTGAACCGACCCCGGACGGCATCATCATCGACGGTGGCCAGTTGGGCGGTGGCGAAGTGCATGGCCACGGTGACCACCGCATTGCCATGGCTTTCAGCGTGGCCTCGCTGCGCGCCAGCGCGCCCATCCGCATCCATGACTGCGCCAACGTCGCCACCTCGTTCCCCAACTTCCTGGCGCTGTGTGCCGAAGTGGGTATCCGCGTGGCGGAAGAGGGCAAGTCGTGAATTCGCTGGCACCGGTTATCACCATCGACGGGCCTAGTGGCTCGGGCAAGGGCACGGTCGCCGGCCTGCTGGCTCGCGAGCTGGGCTGGAAGCTGCTGGATTCGGGTGCGCTGTACCGCTTGCTGGCGTTCAATGCCAGTAATCACGGCGTCGACCTCACCAACGAAGAGCTGCTGACCAAGCTTGCCGCCCATCTGGATGTGCAGTTCATCGCCGCCGAGCCCGGTAAGCTGCAACAGATCATCCTTGAGGGTGAAGACGTCAGTAACGTCATCCGTACCGAAACGGTAGGTGCGGGTGCGTCGATGGTGGCTTCGCTGCCGGCGGTGCGTGATGCACTGCTGGTGCGTCAGCGTGAGTTCCGCGAGGCGCCGGGCCTGATCGCCGACGGTCGCGACATGGGCACCGTGGTGTTCCCCGACGCGCCGTTGAAGGTCTTCCTTACCGCCAGCGCGGAGGAGCGTGCACGTCGTCGCTACCTGCAGTTGAAGGGCAAGGGTGAAGATGTTAGTCTGTCGAGTCTGCTGGATGAGATTCGTGCGCGTGATGAGCGCGACACCCAACGTGCAGTGGCCCCGCTGAAACCAGCGGTCGATGCCATTCAGTTGGACTCTACCGAGTTGTCCATCGAGCAGGTGTTGCAACGTATCAGGAGCGAGATCGCCCAGCGCGACCTCCTCTGATAGCCAGGAGAGCAGGCAGGGGCACCAGTCAACGTCCTGCTGGCTTTCCTTTACTTAAAACAGACCCACATTGTCTGGAATGTGGCGAGGGGCGTTTGTTTCGCCCGAATTTACAGGAATTAAAATGAGCGAAAGCTTTGCAGAACTCTTTGAAGAAAGCCTGAAAACCCTCAATCTTCAGCCGGGTGCGATCATCACCGGTATCGTTGTCGACATCGACGGCGACTGGGTTACCGTACACGCTGGCCTGAAGTCCGAGGGCGTCATCCCGCTCGAGCAGTTCTACAACGAAGCTGGCGAGCTGACCATCAAGGTCGGTGACGAAGTGCACGTTGCGCTGGACGCGGTCGAAGACGGCTTTGGCGAAACCAAACTGTCCCGTGAAAAAGCCAAGCGCGCCGAGTGCTGGATTGTTCTGGAAGCAGCTTTCGCCGCCGAAGAAGTGGTCAAGGGCGTTATCAACGGTAAGGTTAAGGGCGGCTTCACTGTCGACGTTAACGGCATCCGTGCGTTCCTGCCGGGCTCCCTGGTTGATGTCCGCCCAGTGCGCGACACCACCCACCTGGAAGGCAAAGAGCTGGAATTCAAGGTCATCAAGCTGGACCAGAAGCGCAACAACGTTGTCGTTTCCCGTCGCAGCGTGCTGGAAGCCGAGAACTCCGCCGAGCGCGAAGCCCTGCTGGAAACCCTGCAGGAAGGCCAGCAAGTCAAAGGTATCGTCAAGAACCTCACCGACTACGGCGCATTCGTGGACCTGGGCGGTATCGACGGCCTGCTGCACATCACCGACATGGCCTGGAAGCGCATCAAGCACCCATCGGAAATCGTTAACGTTGGCGACGAAGTCGACGTACGCGTTCTGAAGTTCGACCGCGAGCGCAACCGCGTTTCGCTGGGTCTGAAGCAAATGGGCGAAGATCCGTGGGTAGCTATCACTGCCCGTTACCCAGAAGGTACTCGCGTACAGGCTCGCGTTACCAACCTGACCGACTACGGCTGCTTCGCTGAGCTGGAAGAAGGCGTTGAAGGTCTGGTACACGTTTCCGAAATGGACTGGACCAACAAGAACATCCACCCGTCGAAAGTCGTTCAGGTTGGCGACGAAGTGGAAGTCATGGTTCTGGACATCGACGAAGAGCGTCGTCGTATCTCCCTGGGCATCAAGCAGTGCAAGTCCAACCCATGGGAAGACTTCTCCGGCCAGTTCAACAAGGGTGACAAGATCACCGGTACCATCAAGTCGATCACCGACTTCGGTATCTTCATCGGTCTGGACGGCGGCATCGACGGCCTGGTTCACCTGTCCGACATCTCCTGGAACGAAACCGGCGAAGAAGCCGTACGTCGTTTCAAGAAGGGCGACGAGCTGGAAACCGTCATCCTGTCGGTCGACCCAGAGCGCGAGCGCATCTCCCTGGGCATCAAGCAGCTGGAAGACGATCCGTTCTCCAACTTCGTTGCTGTCAATGACAAGGGCGCTATCGTCAAGGGCATCGTGAAAGAAGTTGACGCCAAAGGCGCCATCGTCACCCTGGCCGACGACATCGAAGCCACTCTGAAAGCTTCCGAAATCAGCCGTGACCGCGTTGAAGACGCGCGTAACGTTCTGAAGGAAGGCGAAGAGATCGAAGCCAAGATCATCAGCGTTGACCGCAAGTCCCGCGTTATCAGCCTGTCGATCAAATCGAAAGACGACGCTGAAGAGCGCGAAGCCATCCAGAGCCTGAAAAACGCTCCGGAAGCGGCTGCCGACACCACCATGGCTGCGCTGCTGCGCGAAGCAATGGCCAAGCAGAACTGAGTTCTGTTTGATCGGTAAAAAAGGGCGACCCTCGGGTCGCCCTTTTTTTGTGTCTGAAACGGGTTGGTCGAGGGTGGGTTGGGTATGTTGATGTTTGGCGACGTAATAAAAGGTCGCGGGCGTGACAATAATTTCCTGATCATCAGGTTGCTGGCGGCAACCGCGGTGGTGGTTGGGCACTCCTTCGCGCTCTCGTATCTGGAGTGCCTGAGTTGTGCTGACCCGGGGATGCAGCTGGGATTGCCGGTGCCCGTTCACAGCTTGGGTGTGGAAGTGTTTTTCATGGTCAGCGGGTTCTTGATCGCTGCCAGTGGTGAAAGAAATAGTGCCAAGGAGTTTTACCTGGCACGTGCACTCAGGATCGTGCCTGGCCTGCTGGTGTGCCTGTTTCTGATGGCGTTCGTGCTGGGGCCTATCGTTACCTCGCTGACGCTTGTGGAGTATTTCTCGCAAGGTCAGGTCTTTAAATACTTCTATAGCCCGTTGCTGATTTTCAAGGATGCCCAGTTCGTGCTGCCCGGGGTGACCTTTACTCCGCGTTTCCAAGGGGTTTCGGTCAATGGCAGTTTGTGGACCATCCCGCTCGAGATGCGCATGTACCTGGTGCTGGGCGCGTTAGTGCTTGTGGCCAGGCTTTGCCGGTGGCCAATAGGCGGGCTGGCGCTTGCGGCACTGCTGGTTGCGCTGGGGTTGCATACGCTGCACCCGGCTTTTGCGGAGTACCCGTTCAAGCTGGTGGTGTGTTTCCTGGCAGGGTCGGTCTTTTATTCGTTCCGAGCGGTTGTTCCGCATGCAGGTTGGCTGTTGTTTGCCTGCGTCGCTTTGTTCTTGCTGAGCAGAGGTGGGCGTTTTGAGGTATTCACGTTCGCACTCCTGACCATTTACGCCACGTTTTATTTCGCCTACTGCCCGCAATTGAGGCTGCCTTCGGTCGTGCAGGACTATTCCTACGGTATCTACCTGTATGCATTTCCGATCCAGCAGCTTCTGGCGGGGGCGATGCCGTGGGCTGGGCCTTATTGGTTGATGCTGGCTGCCGTACCCGTTTCCTGGGTTGCCGGGTATGCGTCGTGGGTGTTGGTGGAGAAGCCTGCGCTCGCAATGCGAAAGCGTTTTTCACCTGCAGGCGCTCGACAGCAGTTGGCATGAAGGGGCTTGCTCCTGGCTGGGCGGTGTTGGTTGGCCCCTTTGGCTAGACCATTCTTGTAAAACTTCAATCTTGAATTTTTTTATTAAGTCAAGAACCGCCCTGTTCAAAACCTTCCCGGCGTGCTACAAACTGGTTAAGCAATGATCTAGCTGCTTGATAACGAAGGGAAAAATATGACGAAGTCGGAGCTGATCGAACGTATTGTCACCCATCAAGGGCTGCTCTCGTCCAAGGACGTGGAGCTGGCCATCAAGACCATGCTTGAGCAGATGTCACAATGCCTTGCTACCGGCGATCGCATCGAGATCCGCGGTTTTGGCAGCTTCTCGCTGCACTATCGTGCCCCGCGCGTGGGCCGTAACCCGAAGACCGGCCAGTCGGTCAGCCTCGAAGGCAAGTTCGTGCCGCACTTCAAGCCCGGCAAAGAGTTGCGCGATCGGGTCAATGAAGACGAGCATGATGAGGTTCATACCTGATCCCTCAAGGAGCAATCTGATGCGTAACCTCAAGCGCGCCCTGGCGGCGGTATTCGTGCTGCTGTTGGCGGCCGTGGTGCTGTTCTTCGTGCTGGAAAACCAGCAAACCGTGTCGCTGGTCCTGTTCGGCTGGGCTGCCCCGGCAATGCCGGTTGCCGTGCTGGTGCTGGCCGCGCTGGTGATTGGCCTGGCAGTCGGGCCATTGCTGGGTGCCTACGGCGTGCAGCGCAGCAAGCGCAAGATCAGGGCGTCTGCCCGGCAGGCGGCACTGAGCGGTAACTAGGGAAATTTCCTACGCTCGCTTAGGAAAGCGTCACCTATGCATGCACTGGTCGTCGTGGAGTAATAGCGCACTTCATTTTCGGCCCAGGTGAGTGTGCGCAGCATGGACTATCCCAGCCTTTCCCATCACGGTGGTACCCGCAGCGTTACCGGGTCTTGTCACCAACTGCATCTTGCCCCATTCACCAGTTTGCTGGTCGACTGCGGCCTGGAGCAGGGCGCCGAGGCAGCGCAAGGCGCAGACGCTGCGCCGCTCGGCTTTGACGTGCAGGGCATCGAGGCCCTGATTATCACGCATGTGCATCTGGATCACGTTGGTCGTATCCCTGCGCTGCTGGCCGCCGGTTACCGCGGCCCCATCCTCTGCAGTGAGCCTTCCGCACAGCTGCTACCGCTGGTGCTGGAAGACGCCTACAAGCTGAGCGTCAGCAGTGACCCTGCCCAGGTGGCGCGGTACCTCGAATTCGTCTGCGACCTTATCGTGCCCCTGCCGTTCGAGCAGTGGCACACGCTGGTCGAGCGCCCAGGCCTTGGCTGTCGCATTCGCTTGCAGCGCGCGGGCCATCTGCTGGGCTCGGCGTATGTCGAGTGCGACATGCAGCATGGGCAATCCAGTAGCCGCTATGTGTTTTCTGGTGACCTGGGGGCGTGTGGCAATCCCTTGTTGCGCCCGCTACAGCCGCCAGAGCGCGCCGACGTGCTGGTGCTGGAAAGTACCTATGGTGACCGCTTGCATCCGCATGTCGGCGACCGCAGGCAGCGGCTGGAAGAGGCCATCGATCGTGCCTTGGCTGACAAGGGCACCCTCCTCATTCCGGCGTTCAGCCTGGGTCGCACCCAGGAGCTGCTGTACGAGCTGGAAGGCATACTTCATCGCAAGGCATTGCTGGGTAGCGCCGGCCCGGGCCCCGATGGCGACCCGATTGACTGGTCGCAACTGCCCATTATCCTCGACTCGCCTTTGGCTCAGCGCATCACCAGCGTGTATCGGAACTTGCACGACTACTGGAATGCCGAAGCCAGGGCGCGCCTGGCCGAGGGACGCGACCCGCTGGGGTTCAGCCAGCTGATCAATGTAGACACCCATGCGCGCCACCAGCAGGTGGTCAACTACCTCAAGAGCACCGGGCGCCCGGCGATCGTGATCGCCGGCAATGGCATGTGCTCGGGTGGGCGCATCGTCAATTATCTCAAGGCCATGCTGGGGGACCCACGGCACGAGGTGATGTTTGTGGGCTATCAGGCCAAGGGCACACCGGGGGCGGTGATTCAGGCTAGCGAGGGGGCGGAAGGGTTCGTGCAGATTGATCTGGACGGAAGAATGTACGACGTGCGGGCGAAAGTCATGACGCTATCGGGGTATTCCGCACATGCTGATCAGGCAGGTTTGGTGCAGTTTGCGCTGGGTGGTCAGGTGCAGCCTGGCAGGGTGCTGTTGGTGCATGGTGAGAGGGGCGCAAAGGCTGCTTTGCACAAGGCCTTGATGCAGCATGCAGAGCGGGCGGGTGAAAGTCTGGAGGTCTTCGTCCCCTGAACCCTTGGTCTGACAACGGTGAGCTGGCCGACGCAAGGTGGGAACTAATCCCGGCAGCGTTTATCTACTGCGACTAACCCTGGCGCTGGATGTGTAAGATGTTGGCATAATGCCGCTACCCTCATGAGGGCGTGCGCCTTGCCGAGTTCGATGCAGTCGCTCGTGATGTTTTGGTATGCCAGAAACCGTGTACGCAGTCAGACCCAAGGAAAAACACAAGAAATGCGCAATGACCTTGAGCGCCGCAGTTGCAATAGTGAAGAAGTTGACCTGTTGGAGTTTCTGGAAGGGGTGTGGCGGCAAAAGCTACTCATCTTTCTGGTCACGGTAGTCGTCACGGCAGTTGCACTGGCTTATGCGCTGTTGGCCAAGCCCGTTTATGAGGCCAAAATATTTTTGGCGGCACCGGCGACAAGTGATATAGCCGATCTCAACTATGGCCGCACCAAGCAGACTGGGTTGGAGCCATTCACGTCGCGTAAGGTTTTTGACATCTTCGTTGAACATCTGAACGGTGAAACACTGCGACGTCAGTTTTTCAAAGAAGTTTACATGCCCTCCGCAGTGGCGGGGCAAGGGGCGCAAGGGGCATTGTATGCTGCGTTCAATGGCTCTTTTGATGTCGTGCAACTGGCGGGTGAGCCTCCGCGCGCCTATGTCGCCTTCCGTGGGCGTGACCCTGCCGTGGCGTCCCAGTGGGCAACCGCTTATGTCGAGAAGGCCGGCGCCGCCGCCAAGGCCGAAGTCCTGCACGATGCCACCAGGGAGGCTCAGGTACGTGCCAATGCACTGCAACTGGAACTCGACAACCTGCGTGAAAGCGGCCAGCAGCAACGTGAGGACAAGATCACCCGTTTACAGGAGGCGTTGCAGATTGCAACGGCCATTGGCCTGCAAAACCCGCCGCTGATAAGTGGTGAAGTTTCCAAGGCGCTGTCTGGCAAAATGGACGGCGAGCTGACTTACATGCGCGGTAGCAAGGCGCTGGCCGCCGAAATTGCCAGTTTGCAGCAGCGTAAAAGTGAAGATGCGTTCATTCCCGAGCTCAGGGAAGTGCAAACCAAACAGCAGTTTTATCAAGGGATGGTAGGGGCGCAGCGCCATGTCAGTGTTTATCAGCTTGACGGCACCATAGAGCAGCCTGATGTACCGATTAAACCCAAGCGGAACTTGATCATTGCCTTGGGTGTAATTGTTGGGTTGGCCCTCGGTTGCCTGATTGCAACCCTGAAATATGCCATGCAGAATTTGCAAAGGCGCCGGGCCTGACCCAAAAATGAATAGCAACGCGCAGGTCGCATTTAGCGAGAGACTTTTGCCGTGTAAACGGTGAAACTGCAGGAATAAAGGGGGCGGCGCGACGGGCCCTCACAAAAAAATCATGCCAAAGGTTTACCGATGAAGCTTGTTCAAACGAACATTCCTGATGTTGTCATAGTGGAACCCGCCGTGTACGAGGATGATCGCGGGTGGTTCACGGAAACCTTCAATGAAACCCGCTTTCATGGCGCTCTGCTGGAGCTTGGCTTGAGCAAGCCCCGTGCGTTCGTCCAGGACAACCACTCGATGTCCCATCGTGGCGTGTTGCGCGGGCTGCATTTTCAGCGCGCACCGCATGCGCAGGGCAAGCTGGTCAGGGTTGTGCGCGGTGCGGCCTATGACGTCGCTGTCGATATCCGCCCAGGCTCGGCAACATTCGGGCAGTGGGTAGGGGTCGAGTTGACCGAGCGCAACAACCGTATGCTGTGGATTCCCGAAGGTTTCGCGCACGGTTTTATTGCTCTGGAGGACGAAACGCACTTTCTGTACAAAACCACGGATGTGTACAACAAGGACGCCGAAGGCAGTATTCACTGGGATGACCCTGACCTGGCCATTGACTGGCCAATGCGCGACGGCCTCATCGTCAGTGAAAAAGACAACCAGGCCCCGTCGTTCCGGCACCACCTGAACTCCGCCGAAGAAGGGGCGCTGGCCCAGATCGAACTGTTCAAGGTGCTGGGTGATCACCGTGGCCAGTTGGTGGCCCTGCAAGCCCTGGACAATGTGCCATTCGCCATACAGCGCGTGTACTACCTTACCGAGACGCTGCCAGGGGTTTCCCGTGGCTTCCACGCGCACAAGGCACTCAACCAGCTGGCCATCTGCGTGTCCGGGCGTTGCCGGATGCTCATGGATGACGGTACCACCCGCACAGATCACTGGCTGGACGCTTTCAACAAGGGCATTTTGATTCCGCCCATGGTCTGGCACGAAATGCATGATTTCAGCCCCGACTGCGTGCTGTTGGTGTTGGCCGACGCACATTACGACGAGGGTGACTACATTCGTGACTACACCACGTTCACGGAGCTGAAGCGCAATGCCTAGCATTCATCAACTGGCCGATGTGAAAAGCGATGCTATCGGCGAAGGCACCCGGGTCTGGCAATTCGTGGTGATCATGAACGGTGCGAAAATCGGGCGTAATTGCAACATCTGCGCCCATACCCTGATTGAAGGTGATGTGGTGCTTGGGGATAACGTGACGGTCAAGTCCGGCGTTTATCTGTGGGACGGTACCCGCATTGCCGATGACGTGTTCATCGGCCCCAATGCCACGTTTACCAACGACGCGATGCCGCGCTCCAAGGTTTATCCGGAGCAATTCAATGGCATTACCCTGGAGCGTGGGGCCAGTATTGGCGCCAATGCCACGTTGTTGCCAGGTATCGTCGTTGGCGAGTACGCCATGGTGGGGGCAGGGGCAGTGGTGACCAAAGACGTCCCGCCTTATGCCGTTGTCGTAGGGAATCCAGCAAAAATTATCAGGGTGATAGACCGCAATGGTTAAGTTTCTCGATCTGCAAGGTGTGAACGCACAATACCGTCAGGCATTGATCGATGCCTGCACCGAGGTCATCGACTCGGGTTGGTACATCATGGGTGAGAAACTCAAGCAGTTCGAAGCCCAGTTCGCCAGCTACTGTGGGGTAAAGCACTGCATTGGTGTAGCCAACGGCCTGGACGCGCTGATTCTGACCTTGCGTGCCTGGAAGCAGTTGGGGCGTATCGCCGAAGGCGACGAGGTGCTGGTACCCGCCAATACTTACATTGCCACCATTCTGGCTATCACCGAGAACAAGCTGGTGCCCGTGCTGGTTGAGCCTGATGAAGGCAGCTTCAACCTGGGGGCGCACAACCTTGCACAAGCACTGACTCCACGCACCCGCGTGATCATGCCGGTGCATCTGTATGGCCGGCTTGCCGACATGCCGGCGATCAACGCGTTCGCGAAGCAACATGGCCTGCTGGTGCTGGAAGATTCTGCTCAATCGCACGGTGCCGAGCTGGACGGGCGGCGGGCGGGTGCCTGGGGGGATGCCTCGGGCTTCAGCTTCTACCCGGGCAAGAACCTCGGGGCACTCGGGGACGCCGGCGCAGTCACCACCAACGACGATGCGTTGGCAGAGACCCTGAAGTCGCTGCGCAACTACGGTTCGCATGTGAAATACATGAACATTTACCAGGGCGTGAACAGCCGTCTGGACGAACTACAGGCTGCGCTGTTGAGCGTGAAGCTTGCGTACCTGGACAGCGAGACCCGCCTGCGCCAGCAGGTTGCACAGCAGTACCTGGCCGGCATCGACAACCCGGCCATCCAGTTGCCTGACCCGGGCGTCGCCGGCCAGCACGCCTGGCACCTGTTCGTGGTGCGCAGCGAGTGCCGTGAGCAGTTGCAGCAGCATCTGGCACAACAGGGGGTACAAACCCTGGTGCATTACCCGATCCCGCCGCACCGGCAACAGGCCTACCCGCAGTTGGCCGACCTTTCGCTACCGCTGACCGAACGTTTGCATGAGCAGGTACTGAGCCTGCCGATGGACCCGACCCTGACTGTGGACTCTATCCAGCATGTCATTGACGCTTGCAACAGCTTTTCGCGTCCTTGAGTGCCAGGTATGACCCTGATCAGAACTAGCCTGCTCAATGCCATAGCGGTTGCGGTGAAGATGGCCACCCTGCTTGGCCTGAACAAAGTGCTGGCCCTGTATGTGGGGCCAGCCGGTTATGCGGCCATTGGCCAACTGCAGAATGCGGTGACCATGTTCACCACTTTGGCCAGCGGTGCCGTCAGCACTGGCGTAACCAAGTACACGGCGGAGTTTGCCGAACAGCCCGAAGAGCAACGCAAGGTCTGGAGAACAGCCGGTACACTGTCGGTACTGGTCTCGCTGCTGCTCGCGGTGCTGATCATCGTGCTGCGCAAGCCCCTGGCCGGTTGGTTCTTCAACGATGAATCGCTGGCGACAGTGCTGCTGTGGTTTGCCGCCACGCTGGTGTTTTTTGCCTTCAACTCGTTGTTGCTTGGCGTGCTCAACGGCAAGAAGGATGTGCCGCGTTATGTGCTGGCCAACATCTTCGGTAGCCTGATTTCGCTGGTAGTCACCTGTGTACTGACCATTCAGCTTGGGTTGTACGGTGCGCTGGTGGCCTTGGCGGTGTACCAGTCGCTGAGTTTCGTGGCTACCTTGCTGATCTGCATGCGTACGCCCTGGTTCCAGCTTGCCGATTTCTTTGGACGGCTGGATCGCCAGGCGTTGGCGCGGTTGTCGAGGTTTGCGTTGATGGCCGTGGTCACGGCCTGCTCCCTGCCGGTGTGCCATGTGTTCCTGCGCGACTACCTGGGTAACACCTTCGGCTGGGCGCAAGCGGGCTATTGGGAAGCCATGTGGCGACTGAGCTCGGCATACCTGATGCTGATTACCACCACCCTGGCGGTTTATTACCTGCCACGGTTGTCCGAAATCAAGGATGCCGGCGAGCTGCGCAAGGAGATTTTGCAGGGCTACAAACTGATCCTGCCCATGACCATTCTGGCCGGGCTGGTTATCTACCTGCTGCGCGACTTCATCATCCAGGTGCTGTTTTCCGATTCGTTTCTGCCAATGCGCGAACTGTTCGCCTGGCAGATGGTGGGCGACAGCCTGAAGATTGCCAGTTGGCTGATGGCCTACCTGATGCTGGGCAAGGCATTGACGCGGCTGTACCTGGTGACGGAAATCCTCGCCACGCTCTCGCTTTACGCCTTGACGGTGTACCTCACGCAACTCTGGGGTTATGACAAGGTCACACTTGCCTACGCCGTCAACTACCTGTTGTACGCGATCGTCATGTATTTCGCGGTCTTTCGCCGGTTGCCGTCGATTGTCGCTGATTCGGCACGGAGCTGAGCAATGAAACAAGTGGTGGAGCAGCTGCAGGCACGCATACTGAACGCCGCACCCGGGCCGGCATTGGCTCAGGCGCAAGTTTATGGTGCGCTGCTCTGGGCCGTGGACTTGAACATCTACGAGGCAGCGTCACTGGAGCGCCACCTGACCGCCCAGTGCGCCAGCCTGGTCACGGTGCCGGCCAGCAATGGCCTGTCGCGGGGCTGCCTGCATGTGGTCAGCGAGCCCTACCTGCAAGGCGGGCACACCCGGCTGATGGAGCGCCTGGCGCACATGCACGAGGGGCCCGTGGACCTGTTGGTTACACGCAGCGCCAAACCCCAGGTGCTCGAACGGCTGGCCGGTTTTTTTGCCCATATCGAACAGGCGCGTGGCGATGACCCGTGTGCCCGTCTGCAATCCATCGTCGACACCTTGGCCCAATACGACAAGGTGGTGCTGCACATCCACCCGGACGACATCATCACCACTGTGGCGTGTGGCCTGCTGAAACTGCAGCGTGGCGCTGCGGTGACGGTGTATTTCGTCAACCACGCAGACCACGTCTTCAGCTTCGGTGCTTCGGTGGCCGATGTGTATTTCGAGATCAGCGCCTACGGGCACCATCTGGACAAGAAAAAGCACCTCACCTGCCAGAAGAGCTTCCTGGCGATCCCGATCGAGACCAGCGGTGCAAAAGTACCGGATGCTGTGCCCACGCATGAGCGGATCAAGGTGTTCAGCGCAGCCTCTGCTGCCAAGTACAAGCCCCATGGTGGCCTGGACATGCGCCCGTCGATCACGGCTATTCTTGACAGGTTTCCGAACGCCGAATGCTGGATCATTGGTGCCAACCCACTGACCAACACCTGGTGGTGGACAGTGAAACTGCGTTACCCCACGCGCTTTTTCATCCGCCGGCATCTGCCATACAAGGACTACCTGGCTTTCGCCGAAAAAGCTGACTTCTACCTGGACAGCTACCCTATACCCGGCGGCACGGCGTTCGCCGAGCAATTGCTCAAGGGCCGGCGTTGTGTTGGGCTGGTTGCGCCGATCCAGGGCTATTCCCCCGCCGACAGCCTGAAGGTGGCCAGCGTCGATCAGTTGCTGGCCAGCATCGAGCAGCCGCAGCCCAGTGCATCGGTGGTCGAGGCCGTGCAGCAGGTGAACTCGGTAGAAGCGGTGAAAGCGCGGTACCTGGCTTGCATCGAACGGGGTGAATACAGCGAAAACCAGCTGGCGGCCATGCTGCCGTGGTCGGGCAACCTCGATTTCATGAAACCGACAGGTAAGGTCACTAGCATGGTCCCTGCGGATGTCTTCGACGCCCTGTGCCGTACGGACACAAACCTGGCGTTGCGAGCGCTGCTTTCCTACGCCTGGGTGCCGCGCATCAAGATCCTGATCAAGGTCACGCTGTTGCGGCTGGCCAGGTTTGCCAGAGCGCGAGGGTGAGTGTGATCAAGATCTTTATCGGCGTGCTGTTCTGTCTGTTGTTCTTCAGCGACTTTGCCGTGCTGACGCTGGGGCTGGGCAGTGCCTTTGCCGGTTGGCGCGAAATGCTCAGCCTGCTGATGATCATGTGGCTGCTGCTGCGTGCCTTGGCCAGCATTACGGCGCGCGGTACGGTCAACCTCGAGGTGGGGCGGTCGTTGCTGATCGTCTTGTTCTTCGCCTTCCTGTACCTGCTGTTCGGCGACTTGAGCGCAGGTTCGGTACGCATGTTCCGGGCATTGGCAGTGCCAGTGTTCGTCGGTATGGCAGTGGCCATCTGGGCGCAGGCGGTGTCGACCGAGAAAAAGCTGCGCCATGTGTACTGGTCGGTGCTGGCCATGAGCGTACTGACCGGCCTGTATGCGTTGTACCAGTACCTGACGATCTCTTCGGCCGAGCAGTTCTGGTACTGGCCGCTGCTTTCCGCCAAAGGCTACGAGTTGCAGCCCTACAACTCGATGCGTGATGGGTTGCCGCGGGTTTCCGGCTTTTTCACCGGCACCCTGGAGTTTTCCGCAGTCATTCTCAACACCGCCGCCATGACGCTGGCCGTGCTGCTCAGCGGGCGAAGCTGGTCGCTTGCCCGGCGCCTGTTGCTAGGCACTGCGTTTGTGCTGCTGTGCGGGTTGATTGTGATCGGTTCGGTACGCACGGCCATGATCGGCCTGGTGTGCATTTGCGCGATGTTGGTGGTAGCCCGTGTGCTGCGTACGGCTTGGCTGATTTCGCTGTTGGGCTACCTGCAGTTCGTTGGCCTGACTGTTGCCATCTTCGCCTATCTGTCGATGGGCTACACCCAGGATTTGTCTGCGTTGGACCGTGAACGCCAGTGGCTTCACATGTACCAGGTGCTGAACGCGCACCCCATGGGTTACGGCTTCGGCTCGGTGGGCCCAGGCCAGCCTTACTGGTTCGATTCGTTCTGGCTCAACCTGTTGGCCACCTGCGGATGGGTCGGGGCGTTGATCATGGCCGGGTTGATTCTTTGGTATCACAAGCTGGTGGCGATCATCGTCCGGGACAGGCCACATGCGAGTGCGTGGAAAAACGGTTTGGGCAACTTCGTGATTGCCAGTTACCCGTTCTTCCTGAGCTCGTTCTTTTTCCAGTCCTATACGAACAGCGTGGTCCTTTACATTTTCGCGATCGTGGTGATGGTGATCATTGGTGAAAACAGAAGAACAAAAGTTGAGCTTGGCAGTACTGATCGTTCTGTATCGGAAAACTAGCCAGGACTCGATTGCCCTGCAGTCGCTGCTCGCACAACAGGCACTGCTGCATGATGAGGGTATCGACTTGCAACTGTACGTCTGGAACAACTCGCCCGGCGTGGCGCAGCCGTGCCCGGGCGTACGCTGGTTCGAGGCGGACAATCAACGGCTTTCGGTGATCTACAACCAGGTGGCCAAGGAGGCATTCGCCTCCGGGGTCGAGCTGTTCATGATCTCGGACGACGACACCAACTACTCGACCATACGCCTGTCCAGTTGCCTGGCGCAGATTGGCCAGGTGCGCAGCGCAGCGGAGGGCGAGCAGGTGGGGGTGTTCATGCCCCGGTTGGTCAGCTATGGGCAATTGGTCAGCCCCGGCCAGCGCTGGTTGTTCATGGGCCGCCTTACGCCGGATGTGGCCCCCGGCCTTGTGGCGTCGAAAAACCTGCTGGGCATCAACAGCGGGCTGATCTTCACCCGCGAGTGCTTTCAGCGCATGAAACCGTTCTATGACGAGCGGCTGCGCTTCTATGCCACCGATACCGACTTTTTCATTCGCTACGAGGGGTATTTCCCCAAAGCCTGCGTGCTGGATGTGGAAATAGCCCACGACCTGTCCGAGCACAGTGCCGATACCCCGGAGCGGGCCTTGTTCCGCTTCGAGGAAATGATCCACGGCCTGCGTATCAGCTTCCATTCCCACAGCCTGCTGCAGCGCGGCCTGCTTGACCTGTACCTGGTCTATGCCGCCATCCGCAAGGCCGTGGCCTACCGCAGCCCGGCCTTTGTCAAAGCCTTGTTTACCCAGGTGAGGGCCGTGAAATGATGCATGCCTTGCTCGAAAAACTGGTGTTGCTGATCAAGAAGCGCCCCATGGTCATCGACCGGCGTATCTCTTCGGGCTATCTGCTGGGGCTGATCATGACCAAGCTGATAATGGCCTGCCGCGGCGTCATTCGCCTGCGCCGGCGGCGGCTGGCATTCATTGGCTCGGGGGTGACGCTGAAAGAAGTGGGCAAGATCGAATATGGCCCGGGGCTGGTGATCGACCAGGGCTGCTTCGTCGATGCCTTGTCCAATGACGGCATCCGCTTTGGCACCGCCGTGTCGTTGAACAAGCACATCATCATCGAATGCACCGGCAGCCTGGCCAACATCGGCAAGGGCCTGGTGATAGGTGACAACGTCGGCCTGGGCGCCGGTTGCTTCCTGGGTTGTGCCGGTGGCATCGAGATTGGCAGCGACACCATCATCGGCAACTTTGTCAGCTTCCATTCGGAAAACCACAATTTCGAAGACCCGCTGCAACCCATTCGGCTGCAGGGCGTAACCCGCCAAGGCATCAAGGTTGGCCGCAACTGCTGGATCGGCGCCAAGGTGACCGTGCTCGATGGCGCGGTAATCGAGGAGGGTTGCGTGTTCGCCGCAGGGGCGGTGGTAGCGGCGGGCGTGTACCGCAAGAACTCGATTTACGGTGGTGTGCCGGCCAAGTTCATCAAGGCGCGCGTCGCTGAAGAAGGGGTGGCATGAAAACGTTGCACTTTGTCCATCTGCTGAATGACTACAGCGGTAGCCCCCGGGTACTGAACCAGACCATCAATGCGCTGCAGCAAAGCGGTGCTGACTGCACCCTGCATGTGGGCAGCAGCGGCCACGGTGTGCTCGACGAACTGCAGGTGCGCACC
This sequence comes from Pseudomonas sp. LLC-1, assembly GCF_002992185.1. Lineage (NCBI taxonomy): Bacteria > Pseudomonadati > Pseudomonadota > Gammaproteobacteria > Pseudomonadales > Pseudomonadaceae > Pseudomonas > Pseudomonas sp. LLC-1. The sequence goes on from NZ_LUVY01000008.1 coordinate 95,516, forward strand.
TGCAAGTTCGCCTACAAACGCTTCGACAACCGCTGGTTGACCCTGCTGGCCTACGCGTGTTCGCAAGTGGCGCTGTTCTTCAGCCTGCTACACAAAGTGCGGCCGGGGCAGGTTGTGCTGGTCAATACCATGCTGCCGTTTGGCGCTGCCCTCGCTGCCCGCCTGCGTGGTGCCAAGGTGGTTTACCACGTGCATGAAACCTCCATACGGCCTGCGGTGCTCAAGGCGTTTTTGCGCCGGGTGATCGCAGGCTGTGCCAGCAAGGTGGTCTATGTGTCGAAGTACTTGCAGGTACAGGAAGGTGTAGCCGGGGTGCCGGGGGTGACTGTGTACAACGGCCTTGCCGAGGCGTTTCAGCAGCAGGCGATGGCCACGCCATACCAGCACCTGCATGGTGGCCGTTTCAATGTACTGATGCTGGCGTCACTGAAGGGCTACAAGGGGGTGGACGAGTTCGTTGCGCTGGCCACGGCATTGGCTGCGGACCCGGCACTGACGTTCACGCTGGTACTCAATGCCAGCCCGGAGGAAGTGGACGTCTATTTCGCCAGCAAGGCGTTGCCGAAAAATCTCACGCTCAGCCCCGCCAGTGCCGACGTGGCGAAGTTTTACCGTGAGGCGAGCCTGGTGCTGAACCTGTCCCATGTCGACGGGTGGGTAGAAACCTTCGGCCTGACCATACTTGAGGCGATGGCTTTTGGCATCCCGACTATCGTGCCCCCGGTAGGCGGCCCGGTGGAGCTGGTCAGTGATGGGGTAGAGGGCTATCAGATCGACTCGAAAAACCATCAACAACTGGTGCGTACGGTTGCGCACTTGTCGCAGGACCCACAGCTGTGCCAGGCATTGTCCGAGCGCGCACGCATGAAAGCGAGTGAGTTTTCCACCGCCAACTTCCAGAAAAATATCGTGATGGTGTTTGATGACCTATAAGATTGCAGTAATTGGTACGGTAGGTTTGCCCGCCCAATACGGTGGTTGGGAAACGTTGACCGAACAATTGGTGCGCAACCTGCCAGGTGACTGCGAGCTCACCGTCTATTGCAGCGCACCGCATTACCCCGAGCGCCCGCAGTTTTTCGAGCGTGCCCGCCTGGTTTACCTGAACCTCAAGGCCAATGGCGTGCAAAGCATTCCGTACGACGTGCTGAGCATGCTGCACGCCTACCGCAAGCACGATCTGATGCTGATCCTGGGTGTTTCCGGCTGTATCGCCTTGCCATTCATGCGCCTGCTGACGCGTAAGCCGATCGTGGTGAACATCGACGGCTATGAGTGGAAACGCGCCAAATGGTCCAACTTCGCTCGCTGGTTCCTGAAGCTCTCTGAAGCCGTGGCCGTGCGCTTTGCCCATGCGGTCATCACCGACAACAAGGTGCTGCAGGAGTACGTGACCGCCGAATACAACAAGCCCAGCGAACTGATTGCCTATGGTGGTGATCAGGCCCGTGCGGGTGAGCCAACCGGGCAAGCGCGCCAGGCGTACCCGTTCCTGGGGGCACCATACGCTTTCACGGTGTGTCGTATCGAACCGGAGAACAACATCCACGTCATTCTCGAGGCCTTTGCCGGGTCTGGCATGCCGTTGGCGATCATCGGCAACTGGAACCACAGCGAGTACGGCGTACAACTGCGCAAGCAATATGAGGGGGTGAGCAACATTCACCTGCTGGACCCGATCTACGATGTGGAGCAGTTAAGCCCGCTGCGCAGCAATGCCACGGTGTACCTGCATGGCCACAGCGCTGGCGGCACCAACCCGTCGCTGGTCGAAGCCATGTGGCTGGGCCTGCCGGTGGTGGCTTTCGACGTGTCGTTCAACCGCGCCACCACCGAGGACCAGGCGTTGTACTTTGCCGACAGCGCCTCGCTACGCAAGCACGTGCAGGCACTGCTGGGTGATGAGCCCGCGCGGGCGCAACTGTCGGCGCGCCTGCATGAAATTGCCAACCGCCGTTACCGCTGGTCGGTGGTGGCAGACCAGTACCGCAGCGTGTTCACCCGCCTGCTGGGCCACGTGGGGAGAGCTTGATGGCCGGGCAAGACAACGCCCAGCGCCCAGGCGTCCTGACCACCGGCGGTAGCGGTTTTGTTGGCAAGGTGTTGCTGCAGCGGCTCGCTGAAGGTGCGCGCTGGGCACCGCGCGCGCTGGTGCGGCGATTGCCCGCCCAGCAGCTGGCAGGTGTCGACTACCGGTCGTTTAGCGAACTGACGGCGGTGGACGCGGCATCCGGGCACTTCGAGCAGGTGGATACCGTGATCCACCTGGCCTCCCGCGTGCATGTCATGCACGAAACCGCCGCCGACCCCCTGGCCGAGTTCCGGCGGGTAAACGTGGAGGGCACCCTTAGCCTGGCCCGTGCTGCGGCCCAGGCCGGTGTTCGGCGCTTCATTTTTGTCAGCTCGGTGAAGGTGAATGGCGAAACCACAGACGGCCGCCAGCCCTTCACCGCTGACGAAACCCCAGCGCCATCGGACCCCTACGGCATTTCCAAACGTGAAGCCGAAGACGGTCTGCGCCAACTGGCGGCCCAAACCGGCCTGGAAGTGGTGATCGTGCGCCCGGTGCTGGTATACGGCCCAGGTGTGAAAGCCAACTTCCGCAGCATGATGAACTGGCTGAGCAAAGGTGTGCCGCTGCCGTTCGGCGCCATACACAACAAGCGTAGCCTGGTGGCGCTGGACAACCTGGTGGACCTGCTGGTGACCTGCATCGACCACCCGGCGGCCGCCAACCAGACCTTCCTGGCCAGCGACGGCCACGACCTGTCCACCACTGAGTTGCTGCAACGGTTGGGCAAGGCACTGGGCAAACCCGCCAGGTTGCTGCCGGTGCCCGCCGCCTGGTTGAAGGGGGCGGCAACGCTAGCCGGCAAGGGTGGCCTGGCTCAGCGGCTGTGCGGGTCGCTGCAGGTAGACAGTGACAAAGCCCGTACGCTGCTGGGCTGGCAGCCCCCGCTGGATGTGGACCAGGCACTGCGGGCCACGGCACTCAACTTTTTGAAAGAGCAAGACAAATGATGGCATGGTGGCTTATTCCCCTGGTCGCAGGGGCATCTCTGCTTCTGACCGCAGCGCTGCGGCGTTACGCACTGAACAAGCAGATCATCGACGTGCCCAATGCGCGTAGTTCTCACACTGTGCCTACCCCACGGGGTGGCGGTGTGGCCATTGTGCTGAGCTTTCTGGCCAGCCTGCCGGTGCTGGGCATGGCCGATGCCGTGCCGTTGGCGGCACTGGTGGCCATTGGTGGTGCGGGGGCGCTGATTGCGGTCATCGGTTTCATGGACGACCACGGCCACATTGCCGCTCGCTGGCGCCTGCTCGGGCACTTCGCCGCAGCCGTGTGGATGCTGTACTGGCTGGGTGGTCTGGCGCCGCTGCAGGTGTTTGGCTTTACCCTCGACCTGCAGTGGTTCGGCTACATTCTGGCGGCGTTCTACACCGTATGGATGCTCAATCTCTATAATTTCATGGACGGCATCGATGGCATTGCCAGCATCGAAGCGGTCACCGCCTGCCTGGGCATGGTGCTGCTATCGGCCTTGGCCGGTGCGCCGCAGTTGATGGTGCTGCCACTGCTGCTGGCGGCGGCGACGCTGGGCTTTCTGTTCTGGAACTTCCCGCCAGCCAAGATCTTCATGGGCGACGCCGGCAGCGGCTTCCTCGGCATCGTGCTGGCGGGCTTGTCGCTGCAGGCTGCCTGGGCCTCACCGCAATTGTTCTGGTGCTGGCTGATTCTGCTGGGCGTGTTCGTGGTAGATGCCACCTTTACCCTGATCCGCCGCTTGCTGCGCGGTGACAAGGTGTACGAAGCGCACCGCAGCCACGCCTACCAGTTTGCCTCTCGTCACTTTGGCAAGCACCTGCCCGTGACCTTGGCGGTGGCCGCGCTCAACCTGTTCTGGCTGCTGCCAGTGGCCCTGTGTGTGCTGTTGCTGGGCCTGGACGGTGTGTGGGGCGTTATCATCGCCTACCTGCCATTGGCGTATCTGGCCGTGCGCTGGCGCGCCGGTGAGCTCGAACACTAGCTAAAGTGATAGGACGAAGACAGTAGACATGTCACTTTGGAAAGCCCTCAGAGGTTCTATGGATAAGCTGCGCTCAAGACTGCTTGGACTACCTCGGCGCCACAAACGGCTGATTCAGGTAGCGACTGATGTGATTCTGGTCTGGTTCGCGCTGTGGCTGGCGTTTGTCGTGCGCCTGGGTATCGACGACCTGGCCAATCCTGTTCGTGACCACACCTGGCTGTTCATCACGGCGCCGATCATCTCCATCCCGTTATTCATCCGCTTCGGCTTGTACCGGGCGGTGATGCGCTATTTCGGCAATGATGCGCTGATCGCCATCATCAAGGCCGTGACCCTGTCGGCGCTGATTCTGGGCTTCATCATTTACTGGGCCAGCAACCACCAGAACGTGGTGCCACGCTCGATCACCTTCAACTACTGGTGGCTGAGCCTGATCATGGTCGGCGGCCTGCGCCTGGCCATGCGCCAGTACTTCCTCGGTGACTGGTTTGCCACCGCCGTGCAACATGTGCCTTTCGCCAACCGCGACGACGGCCTGCCACGGGTTGCCGTCTATGGCGCCGGCTCTGCCGGCAATCAGCTGGTGGCGGCCCTGCGCATGGGCAAGGCCATGCGTCCGGTGGCGTTCATCGACGACGATGCCAGCATCACCGACCGGGTGATCGCCGGCCTGCAGGTGTACCAGCCAGAACAGCTGCAACGCATGATCGATGACACCGGCGCCGAAGAAATCCTGCTGGCGCTGCCCTCGGTCAGCCGCAGCCGCCGCCGCGAAATTCTCAACCTGCTTGAAGGCTACCCGCTGCACGTGCGCAGTGTGCCCGGCTTCATGGACCTGGCCAGCGGCCGGGTGAAGGTGGACGATATCCAGGAAGTGGACATCGCCGACCTGCTGGGCCGTGACGCGGTACCGGCACAAGGCGACCTGTTGCAGCACTGCATCATCGACCAGACCGTGATGGTGACGGGGGCTGGCGGCTCGATCGGTTCCGAGCTGTGTCGCCAGATCCTGGGGCAAACACCGCGTACGCTGCTGCTGTTCGAGCACAGTGAATTCAACCTGTACACCATTGCTGGCGAACTGGAGCAACGTATCCTGCGCGAAGGCCTGGCCGTGCATCTGATCCCGATACTGGGCTCGGTCCGTGACCAGGCCAAGATGCTGGACGTGATGCGTGCCTGGCAGGTCGATACCGTATACCACGCCGCCGCCTACAAGCACGTGCCCATCGTCGAGCACAACATTGCCGAGGGCCTGTCGAACAACGTATTCGGCACGCTATACACCGCCCAGGCGGCGCTGCAGGCTGGCGTGTCCAACTTCGTGCTGATTTCCACCGACAAGGCCGTGCGCCCCACCAACGTCATGGGCAGCACCAAGCGCCTGGCCGAAATGGTGCTGCAGGCCCTCAGCAACGAGCTGGCGCCGGTGCTGATGGGCGAGACCGGCAATGTGTCGCAGGTGAACAAAACCCGTTTCACCATGGTGCGCTTCGGCAATGTGCTGGGTTCGTCGGGCTCGGTCATTCCGTTGTTCCACAAACAGATCAAGAACGGTGGGCCACTGACCGTGACCCACCCGAAAATCACCCGCTACTTCATGACAATCCCCGAGGCCGCGCAGTTGGTGATCCAGGCCGGCTCCATGGGGCAGGGTGGCGACGTGTTCGTGCTGGACATGGGCGAGCCGGTAAAAATTGTGGAACTGGCCGAAAAAATGATTCACCTGTCTGGCTTCAGCATCCGCTCCGAGCGAAACCCGCTGGGTGATATCGCCATCAACTTTACCGGCCTGCGTCCAGGCGAAAAACTGTACGAAGAATTGTTGATTGGCGACAACGTGATTGCCACACGCCACCCCATGATCATGAGCGCCAACGAAGACTACCTGCCCTGGGATGTGCTGAAGCAACGCCTGGATGCACTGAGGGCCGCAACCTCTACGGATGACTTTGCCACCGTGCGCCAGTTGCTGCGCGACACCGTGAGCGGCTACGTGCCCGGCGGGGAAATTGTGGACTGGCTGTACCAGCGCCGGCGGCTGGAGCCCTGAACGCGGTACTGACAAATAGAACAGGCGTTGCCGGCACAGGAGCGCCCACATGAACTTCAAACGCTGTGAAGTTTGAAAGCAGGAATTGGGAAGAACTGAACAATGACTATTCTGGTAACAGGTGGTGCGGGTTTCATCGGCGCGAACTTCGTGCTGGACTGGCTGGCCGGTAGCGACGAGCCCGTGGTCAACCTCGACAAGCTCACCTATGCAGGCAACCTGCAAACCCTGAGCAGCCTGCAGGGCGACAAGCGCCACATCTTCGTGCATGGCGATATCGGCGACTCCGAACTGGTAGCCCGCCTGCTGCAAGAGCACCAGCCGCGCGCGATCGTCAACTTCGCCGCCGAGTCCCACGTCGACCGCTCGATCCATGGGCCCGAAGACTTCATCGAAACCAACATCGTCGGCACCTTCCGCCTGCTGGAAGCCGTGCGCGCTTACTGGGGAGGCCTGGACGAACAGGCTCGCCACGCGTTCCGCTTCCTCCATGTGTCCACCGACGAGGTGTACGGCTCGCTGGCTGCCGACGAACCGGCCTTCACCGAAACCCACCAGTACCAGCCCAACAGCCCGTACTCGGCCAGCAAAGCTGCCAGTGACCACCTGGTGCGTTCCTACCACCACACCTACGGCCTGCCGGTGCTGACCACCAACTGCTCGAACAACTACGGCCCGTATCACTTCCCGGAAAAGCTCATCCCGCTGATGATCGTCAACGCCCTGGCCGGCAAGCCACTGCCGGTGTACGGTGACGGCCAGCAAATTCGCGACTGGCTGTACGTCAAGGACCACTGCAGCGCCATCCGGCGTGTGCTGGAAGCCGGCACCACCGGTGAGGTGTACAACGTGGGCGGCTGGAACGAAAAGCCCAACCTGGAAATCGTCAACCGCGTGTGCGCCTTGCTGGACGAACTGCGCCCGCGCGCCGACGGCAAGCCTTACGCCGAACAGATCACCTACGTGACCGACCGCCCCGGGCATGACCGCCGCTATGCCATCGACGCCCGCAAGCTGGAACGCGAGCTGGGCTGGAAACCCGCTGAAACCTTCGAAACCGGCATTCGCAAAACCGTTGCCTGGTACCTCGACAACCAGGAATGGGTGCAGAACGTACAGTCTGGCAGCTACCGCGAATGGGTTGAAAAGAACTACGCAGGGCGCTCGGCATGAAAATTCTGCTACTGGGCAAGGACGGCCAGGTAGGTTGGGAGCTGCAACGCAGCCTGGCCCCGCTGGGCCAGGTGCTGGCGCTGAATAGCCGCAGCCAGTCGCACTGCGGCGACCTGGCCAACCTGCCAGGCCTGGCCGAAACCGTGCGTGCCTATGCCCCCGATGTAATCGTTAACGCCGCTGCCTACACCGCCGTCGACAAGGCCGAAAGCGAGCGCGAGCTAGCCTTCAAGGTAAACGCCGAGGCCGTGGGTGTGCTCGCCCGTGCTGCCGCCGACTGCGGCGCACTGCTGGTGCATTACTCCACCGACTACGTATTCCCGGGGCAGGGCGACCAGGCCTGGCGCGAAGACGACACTGTCGGCCCGCTGAATACCTACGGTGCAAGCAAGCTGGCGGGCGAGCAAGCCATCCAGGCTGCCGCCTGCCAGCACCTGATCTTCCGTACCTGCTGGGTGTATGCCGCCCGCGGCAACAACTTTGCCAAGACCATGCTACGCCTGGCTGCCGAACGCGACAGCCTGGGTGTGATCGACGATCAGTTCGGCGCCCCGACTGGCGCCGAACTGATCGCCGACATTACCGCACACGCCATCACCGCCACCCGAGCCAATCCGGCTTTGGCTGGCCTGTATCACCTGGCGGCCGGTGGCGAGACCACCTGGTGCGGCTACGCCCGCTACGTGCTGGAACAGTCAGCAGCCCAAGGCGTGGCACTGAAAGCCCACGCCGAACAGGTCAACCCGTTGACCACGGATGCCTATCCGACCCCGGCCAAGCGACCGGCTAACTCGCGTCTCGATACCAACAAACTGCAGAAGGCTTTTGCCCTGACTCTGCCAGACTGGCGCCAGGGAGTGGCCCGCATGCTCAAGGAAATTCACGAGAAATGACCACTATGAAGCGTAAAGGCATCATTCTGGCGGGCGGGTCGGGTACCCGCCTGCACCCAGCGACCCTGGCAATTTCCAAGCAGCTGTTGCCGGTGTACGACAAACCGATGATCTACTACCCGCTGACCACATTGATGCTGGCGGGCATCCAGGACATCCTGATCATCTCCACCCCGCAAGACACCCCCCGCTTCGAGCAACTGCTGGGCGACGGCCATCAGTGGGGCATTAACATCACTTACGCCGTGCAGGCCTCGCCAGACGGTTTGGCACAAGCCTTCCTGATTGGTGAAGAGTTCATCGGCAACGACCTGTCGGCGCTGGTGCTGGGCGACAACATCTACTACGGCCACGACTTCCAGCAGTTGCTGCGCAATGCAATGGGCCGCGACGAAGGCGCCAGCGTATTTGCCTACCATGTGCATGACCCCGAGCGTTATGGCGTGGTTGAGTTCGATGAAAAGGGCAAGGCGATCAGCCTGGAAGAAAAGCCCGCCAAGCCGAAGTCCAGCTATGCCGTGACCGGGTTGTATTTCTACGACAAGGACGTGGTCGAGATTGCCAAAGGCATCAAGCCGTCTGCGCGGGGTGAACTGGAGATTACCGATCTGAACCGGGTGTACCTGGAGCAGAACCGGCTGTCGGTGGAGATCATGGGGCGCGGGTATGCCTGGCTGGATACCGGGACGCACGACTCGTTGCTGGAGGCTAGCGGGTACATCGCCACGATTGAGCGGCGGCAGGGGCTGAAGGTGGCTTGCCCGGAAGAGGTGGCGTACAGGCAGGGGTGGATTAGGGCGGAGCAGCTGTTGAAGCTGGCTGAGCCGTTGGCCAAGAATGGGTATGGGCAGTATTTGAAGCGGTTGGTGGGGGATAGGGTTTATTGAGTGATTTAAGCCCCGCTTCTGGCTTAATAAGCTTGTGGTGGGGCTGGCTTGGTATCATTGTGGCGTAAGACGACTTTGTGTGGTGGCTATGAGGGCTTCCTCGACAGAGTTCCATAGCTATTACGGATTTCTATTTGTCCGGTTTTTAGCCGAAATTCTGCAGGATTAGCAGAAAATTCTTCACGCAGGATCACCTTCTAGCACCACCTGGCAAAATCGGGACTACCTCCTTGCAGAGCGATGCCCATATCGATAAGTTTGGCCTAATAGGCCATCGGATCGAGAAATTCAGCAATCGAATCATTGGATTGAAGAGAAAATTAGCTGAATTGCCGAGCTCAGGTAATGACGGCTCGCGTATCCCCCGGTATCATTCGCGCCGACATCGAGGGGAAGGGATAGATGGAAAACACAGGAAAGATCACATATTTAGACGGTATGCGCGGCCTGGCGGCGATTGTTGTTGTCTTGTCACATTGTTTGCTGTGGTTTGTGCCTTATGTGCACTCCGGACCGCGATATACGTCAGACCCATCTGCTCTTGAAGCAATGATATTTAATAGTCCTCTGACTTTTATTTACCGAGGCGGCTCAGCTGTGTGGTTGTTTTTCATACTGAGTGGTTTTGTTTTGTCTTACGGTTTGTTGAAGCGTAAGGAAAACTTGAACGCAATTCGAACTGCTGCCGTGAAGCGCTATTTCAGGCTAAATGTCCCAGTCTTCTTTGCCGTAATGTTAGGTTACATTGCCATGGCGTTGGGGGCTTATAAGGCGCAAGAGTTTGGTGTGTCTAATCCATTTTCCTTGATATATACAAAGGCTGTACCTGATTTTTGGCAGGCCTTGGGGCAAGGGCTTTTTGGGTCAATTGTATATGGAAATACAACTTATAATTATGTTTTGTGGACCATCAGTATTGAGCTGTACGGATCTTTTCTGGTTTTCTCAGTGATCGCTTTGTTCGGTGGGAACATCAATGTACTGAGAGCAGTTTGCGTAATCATATTTATGTGCACTCTGCATAGTCAGGATCGAGAGATAAGCAGTATGTCCTTGTTTGTAGCCGGTGTGGTGCTGGCAACGCTCAAACAAGACCAGCTTGCAAGTCGTTTTGGTGTGCTTTCAAGTGTAATTTTGGTTGCGACTTCTCTTTATCTCATGGGTTATTATCCTATGAGCTCATCTTACGAAGGCTTGGTGAAGTTCGCAGCCTTAATGAAGTCAGAGTTTGGGTATGTTACAAATTGGGCTCGTTTATATCCGCAGGTTGGAGCTATTATTCTTCTCTACAGTACGCTTCTATCAAGTGTGATTTTGAGATCGCTAGGCGCACCTGTGTTTGAGTGGCTTGGGAAAGTTTCCTTTTCGGTTTATTTGCTTCATTCGATTGTTTTGGCCATTGTTGGGCCTTATGTATTCTTGTACTTTTCGGGTCTTCAGGCAGCCTGCGTCAGTATTGCTCTGGTGCTTCCAGTTACTTTGTTGGTCTCGCATTACTATTACATATATGTTGATAGTTATTTTACTCGCAAGATTAATGCAATTTTCTCGGGGGCAAGCGGAGGCTTATATTCTTCTTCCCAGGCTGCGAGGCAAAGTTAGGCTGTTTGGTTTGTTTAGTGTGGGTTTTATTAAGCTTGCGCCCTTATGATTTTTTGTCGGCGCCGTGTTCGGTCAGTTAAGGGAGGGCTGTTTTTATAATATCATTATTTGAACGCTCTCCATCTGCCTTTGTTGTTGTGTTCCCCGCAAAGTGCTGAAATTGGTGTGTTGTCTCAGAACTACCACTGAAAATTAACTGCTTAATGCTGGTGCTGCGCGGGCAACTCAGGCAAGGATTTCCTCGGCCTTTTTTATGCCACCGAAATAGCGTTGGAAGGCTGACTGGAGAAGACACAGTCTCAAGTGACGCCGCAAAGTGTACTCTGCAAGGCTGTGCAATACTTGGGCAACAACAGGGGCCGATTGATGATTAGCATCGAGGCCGGTTTTTGCCGATCAACAACAACCTCGTCGAGCGCTTGATCAGGCCATTTGTCATTGGTCGCAAGGCATGGCTGTTCAGTGACGCACCCAAGGAGCCTACCGCAGTGCCCGGATCTACAGCCTGGTCGAGACTACGAAGGTCAACGGTCAGGAGCTTTATAGTGGCTGCGGCTGCCGCACGCGCAAACTTTGGTGCCGAGGAGAACTGCTCACCGGAGATGCCACAGTAACCGTGACCCCCACTTTGTGGTAGGTGGGGGTCATGGATCGCATAGGTTGCATGGAGCGCTTACAGAATGACGAAAAGCACCGGGCGAACACTGCCACCTTGATATCGAACTCGATCAGCGTAGCCAGGCCATCGAGCTCGAGTTTTTTAAAAGTTAACTGACAATGCCCTCAGTTGTCCATTTTGCTAGCATCTTAATCTCTTGCGTAGAGTTCAGAATTTTTGGTAGTAGGCCAATTGCTGTTTCAGTTTGCTGGCGATTACATGCTTTTTCAAAAGCATACATTAACGCAGAAAGGATTACCTCGGCGTCAAGAATAAATTCAAGAGATGCTCGAACTGTACGGGCATGGACTAAAGCGCTTGATATTTGCTTGAGCTCTATCGGGTTAATTGGCCAAGATGCGCCAATTGGATCTAGGCTCCACCTACCCCATTGGCTAAATACTGGTTTCCCGTCAGCATTTACTAAAACGCTCTCCGCGGTGATGTCCGGGTTAATAAGTTGCAGCGGCAAACGCTGTAGACAAGCCTGGATCAAATCGTATTGCTCGTGGAGGTCTTGAATTAAGCCAGCTTCGTATTCGTCTCTTGCCGCAATTTTAAGGCGGCTGATGAATGTCTGATCTAAACGCTGCCAGAGCAAAGGTCTAGATCGTACATAACGTGAGGATAACTGTGTTGGAGGTTCTATGCATAGCAGTTTGCCAAATGCCTCAAGAACTTTTGGTTTGACATCAGCGGAAGAAACTTTTTGCTCGTCATGCCATTCAAATACGTGGCAGTGAAGGCCTTGGATTGTGCTTGCGCCAATTAATGGTAGAGCGGGAAGGTTTAACTTTTTGCACTCTGCAAGTACAGTGGCCTCTTGGACCGCTAAATCATTGCGGTTGACATTGAAAAGTTTTAGAAGAAATCGCTTGTCAAGCGGATGCTCTGGTTTACCAATGCTTGCTTCAATGGCGGCAACGTCGCTGTAAGCAGTTTGATGCCAGCGAGATGAATTAATTGTAATAGAGGTCTCTAAGACTTCAGCTAAAATCTCTTGAATCCAGTTGTTTCTATTTGACTCATTCAAAAGACTCCAGAAGCCTTGATTTTGAGAATTCGGTAAACTGATGAGCGTGTGGGCATGAAAAAAAAGGGCGTTAACTTGTAGGCGGTGTGTGTTTAAAAAGTATAGATCGAAAGTAAGGCTTGCTATCCGCTGAAAAGATTGTCTCACTATTAGTATAGATATGACGGCTGTTAATGCATTAACAGCTCCATTAACTAGGAAGCTTGTTACTATGTAGGCGAAGGTGATGAGGAAGCCTGATGCTGAAATAAAATTTCCAAGTTTTGTGATTTTAGAGTTGGAAAGGCTTGCAGCTATACTTGGTTTGGTATAGTGAAATAGCATCGCTGCTAATGTCAAAGCTGTAAAGGCCGATAGAATCGACAAAAGTAATGGGTCTACCCATGCCATTAAAGCAATAGATGAAAGTATAAATATAAGGGCTGCCAAGCCTTTAGAGTAGCGCTGGTAGCACTGAAAAGCGAGATCGTTTTGGTTGCTGAACAATAGTATTTTTTGGCTTTTAGTTATTAAGCGCTGGGCGCCCTTTTCCGACTGGTGAGAAATAATGGATTCTGAAATTATGTGCAGGAAATAAAATAGTACTGTTGCGATGCTAAGTGCTATAACTAGGTTTTTATGGCCGAAAGCAATCCAGGAGTCTGGGAAGTACTGAGGGATTGAGCTTGAGCTGATGAGGATGATGACTTTCAAGGGAAGAAAGTACGCTATCAAGAGCGATGTTTGAGATATCAAAGTCGCGGATATTACGGCGGCGGTATAGAGCGGTACCGTTCGAGTGATCTTTTTACCTACAGAAAGCAGCCAAAAGATACTTGATTTGATAGAGTGGTAAAGATGGTGCATTGAGTGAGTAATCCTCAGAAGTTTGAAGCCTGGAGTCAAACAAGCGTCGACTCCAAGCATTCAGAACCTTGTTAGATTTTCCAGAGCAGCATCAGTCGAGTTTTGGAGTTTTCGTCCGGCTGCTTAGTTTCTAAGCTAGTGTAAGTTGCACCAACGCTCGGGAATCCTTTCTTCTGGTAATGTACAGCATAGACCTCGGGAGAGTCGGTCTTGATTACTCTATTGTAACCAGACTTCGCCATATCCGCAAAGAGGGTCCCTTCAATTGACATTGTTTTTTCGTCTACATCAAAGATATAGCGCTGGAACGTACCGGACTCGTTAGTGAAGGTTACGTTTCGTACGAGCTTGCCATTGACGGAGATTTTTGCCCCATCTTTCAATGTGAGCTGGTGGCTTCCGTCGGAAGAAGACACAATCGAGCTGGCCGGAGCCGCAGTGGTCGAAGCAGAGGGTTGCTCTTTAGAGTCGCCGCAACCTACCAACGTTGCCGAGATGAGTACTGCAGAAATAAGATTTTTTTTCATGATATATGCATTAAGTGAGGGTTGATGGTTGATTTAAAATTTCATTGTTTTTGCAATGATTGAGAATGCGTCGATTTTGTTTAATGCGACATGTCCTGTTTTATAGCTTGGCTTGCTATAAATCGTAAAATCAATCTCTCCAATAGAGTGGTCTAATGAAGAGATAATGTCCGCGAAAGGCACAACATGAGTCTTGTAGTGATAATCATGCAGCGAGCAGACGATATTGATCGAGGCATGATTTGAATTTTTTAAGTAAGCCAAGGGCTCTATTGAGTCGATGGCTCTATCTTTACTCAGGATGTTTTCAGAAACATATCGACTGCCTGGATGCTTGAGCATAAAAAGCTGAGGGCACTCAGCAATTGCATGCGAGTCAGGATGTAAGCTAGCCAGTATTAGTGAGGCGTAGCCGCCCATTGAGGAGCCGTAATATATAACTTCGTCAATACCGTTTTCAAACAAAAAACTTTGAATTGACGAAGAGACCTCTGGAAGAACAAACTCACCGATTGGCGATACATACCAACTACCCATTGGCGTTTTATATCCATCCAAATGCTGGAAAGGGTCGTTGATGTACAGTACGTTTACCTGCTGAGAAAGTTCATTATGCCAGCTAAGCCTTGGGAAATATGGATGAATGCCTTTATCGTTTGCAGAAGGCAAAAAAACAATCGCCTTTTTGCTGCCTTTGGCAGGGAAGAAGCGAACGTCGCAAATACCAATTTTTGAAGGGCTGTTCATTCTTGTGGCTATCTTATTTGAATGATACTTCGAGTACGTTCTGCGTCGCAGAAGCAAACCAAATTCGAGAGGCATCTTCGGCTTTGCCAAGGTATTTGGAGTATATTGCGCACTTATTTACATCTGACTCATCCCAGCCGCGATGCACGCCGGTGCTGCTATCGCTATTTATTGCTTTTACGGTGACTTGACATGTGCCAAAATCAAGAGAAAAGATATTTTCCTTGCTTTCTATTTCTGCATTATCCGTGATCATGAAGTTACTAGTCAGCAGGCTCTTCGCTTCTGTTTTGTCACAAATTGTAATCACGCCATCAAGAATTTTAGAAATATCAATAGATCTCTCAGTTTTTATGCCGAACATGTAGCTTGTACCATGGAAAACTCCTTGGTCGTCCACCGATAGGCTAGGCATTGCATTGAGTTTATTCTTGTCTCTTTGAGCCTTAAGTGGGAGTGTTGGCGTGGAGTGAGCAAGAGGGGACCTAATGAAAATTCGCTTAGCGTCCTTTTCATTGTGGTTATATAGGCCGCCGTCTCCAAATATAATACTGCCATTGTAATAGAGCACGATCGAAAGATCGTCGTCATGACGGTGATAGTTGGAGTCGTGGCAACATTTAAAGATTAAGCAAAATTCTTTTTCAGACCGGTCTTTGCCTTTGGCTACTAGGTAGCCAGACTTGGAGTAATCATGGATTATGACTTCGCTTCTGAGTGGTTCAGGCTCACTCTGATCGTCCCAGCGTGTGTCTCCGATGATAGGGAGAATTCCATTTGGCAGTGTGATGGCAGCAAGAAATTTGTTTGCTTTATCTACATAATCTGCAGCTTTAACTGAAATGGCCTCATCACCAAGGCCCCGAAGATTAATGAGACCGTTAAGTCTGGCAAGCATAAACTTCTGATAGCCAGGGCTATTTTCTTTGTGCACGCCTTGGTCAGTGAAGGCAATACTAAGTTCGTCTGTCAGTCTAACTAGGCTCTGCTGACGATAAGCTTCAAATCTATTGCCAAAATAAAGTGATATAGTATAGCTAATTAGAGATTGATCAAATCCATGGTTAGTATGGGTGGAATAATTCACATCGTCTGCTAACCATGAAAGATGAGACTCGATGGCTTGGACTATGTTGAGCTCACTATTGTTCTCTGCAATAAGCGATTCGAATCCAGAGTTCCAGCAAAATACCAACCAGTTGACGATATTTCGAATTCGAAAAGCGGTCGCATGATCATGCCAAGCCAGTGGCGAATTCGGGTTATGTTCCGCAGAACGCCGCCAGTTAATTACACTGCTAACACAAAATTTGAAAAGCTCAACTTTTTCTTCCGGTGTTTGAAGGTCGCAACTTGAGATAAACCATGTCAAAAAAGGAAGGGACTGAATTTGCCACCACCAACTCCGATCTTTGCCGGTTTCAATCCAGTCAAAAGTTTCTAAGTTTATTTTTTGATTTTCAAATCCGCGAAGCTCCAGTATGTGATCAAACGCAGCAGATTTTAGTGACTTGTAGTCATTTTTGTTGACGCGAGCATAGTTTCGGTCAATAAAAATGAAAGCCTCATCTTGAAGGTTGAGTTTTAATTTGTGGAGTTGATCAGTGTACATTAGATTTGCTCATCAATTTATCTAGTTCAGCATGCCACTGATTGGAGATCGTCCCTGCTGAATAGTTCCCCAGGACACTAATGTCCGGTTGGCCGCCACTAGAAAATTTTACTACAAGCTGTACAGCTTGATCGATAGATTCGACTACATGTTCACAGGGCCAGAGTTGATCAGCACCTGTCCAATTCCATACCACTGGTACTGATCCAGTTAGCATGCCTTCACCAATGGCCATATGGAAAGACTCAGCATCAGAAGGTGACAGAATATACCCAACCATAGTAAGCCAGTCATTTACGTTATCCCCAGGCGGATCGAAAATGACCTTGTGTCTTAGTTCGGAGCTTTTGTTGATACGCTCAAAAATTGACTTGTAATATTCGCGTTCTTCTTTGCGTTTCAGCAACCAGCCATAATCCAAAGGATGTTTGCCTTTGATTCTAAGGCAGTAGCGCTTATCTAGCTTCAGTAGTGCTTCAAGTAAGTCAATGGCTTTATCAAGCCGTTTGCTCATTGGCGCTACTCCGATCATCCCCAGCGTGAAGCCAGCATCTCCTGTCTTTTTCTTCCTTGTAAATTTCTGATCATCTAAGAAATTGTAGACAATGCTCGTCTTTTCAACTGGGAAGCCTTTGAAAACCTTTAGCGCAATTTGGCGGGTATGTTCGCTCACGAAAGCAATTTTATCGATCGCATCCCAATTGGACTCGGCTAAATAGGTAAGCTTTGCCTCTTGGGCATGGAAGCGGGCTATCAGTTTTTGATGAGGAAGCTTATTTTTTGAGAACCACTTAACGTTTCCTAAGCACCACTCGCAAAAAATGATGTCTGCTTGTTGCATTAGCTGGCGACTTTCACTTTCATCGTGAGAGTCATGGCCGCGCCATTGATCAATAATGAACTCAAAACTGCCAGTCGCACTTAGTTTTTTTTGTAATGGCGTGAAGAACTTTAAATCATGGCCCGCTACGAGAATTTTGATCTTTTTACCAGGCGAGAGTACAACTTGAGCAGCCATTGAGTCGGAGGTGATCCAGTCATTAATCATGGATACTCTAGCGGAAAAAGTATGCTTGGCTGCTAGAGCTTGAAGTCTATCAGCGGCTAACTGGGTTTTTTCATTGTCTTGCAAAGCCGATGCTAGTTGAATCTCAAATTCTGCTTGATCGTTGGCGAATAGAGGATAGTCAGACCCGAGCAGCTGCTCGTGTAACGGGTTCCGGTTCAAAATGGCGGCACACCCAGCCGCGCCATACTCTAGGATCTTAGTTGAATATTCTACAGTGTCGTTCATGCTCTCCGCACGCCACGAAAGGCCGACGCGCGCGGTTTTTAACTGCGCAAAAACATCCTCTCTACTTTTTGCACCGAGCCATGAAAGCGCATGGGTAGCTTCCAATGCCGACTTCATTCTATTTGAATAATCTTTTATCGATGCATCGTTATGGATTTTGTCCCCGATGACAATAAACTTACTGCCTGGAACTTTTTGAAGGACGGCTGGCCAGCTTTCAGCCATTTCTAGAGTTTTCCACTGAGATTTAAATTTCCCAGCGTAGATGACGCGTTGATCACGCTCTGCTATTGGAGTGGAAGGCGTGTCAAAATCATTGATTACCGGCGTGTAAATCGAAATTTTGGCATCATTGAGCTCTGGTGCCAATTGCTTCCACAACAACGCGAAACCTTCGGTTTGGCATAGAATTCTAGCGCATTGTCCTGCTATTTTACGCATGACTTCACGCTGCTCAGTACTATAGGCAGAGATTTTTTGTGGGATATCTGTTAAGTAAATCCAAGTCTTACTGAAAAGCTTAGGGTGTTTAAGTAAGTTTGTAGCGATATCCAGCCCGCGGACTAGGCAGACATCATACTGCTTGGTGCTACTCAATCTGGCGGCTAGATCCACCATTTGTATAAAGTCAAGGCGTCGTTTGGACGAGCCTTTCCAGTAACCAGGCAGAGTGCCATCTATGATATTAATGCTTGGACAATCAACTAAAGGCTGGAAAAGCTCGTCACGCTCCGGCTTGCTTTTGGCAATGAAGTCCACGTTAGCAAATGGTGTGCTAGCCAATGCTAAGGTTATCGTTTGAGCCCAGATAGATGACCCGTCGATAAAATTTAGGTCAGGCGCGGCGCAGACCAGAAAGTTTTTTGTGGTTGTCATGATTAAAGACCCGATACCTTCTGGTTGCTAATTGCTCTGTAAAATTCTTTGCTATCGGCGCAGTAAAGCTCTGGCGAAGAAATAAGTATGTTGGCTTCTGCAAAGCGCCAGTTTGCTACAAATTCCTCAGGACTCCAGAGAGCCCCGTCCAGTTGAGCCTGTTGATTGAAGTCGAATGCATCTCGGTCGAGCGATTTTGCCCACCCTTTGGCTTCGGGTTGATAGCTCATCGCATTTGCCAAATCGCGTAGATAATAACGACCATAACCAGCAAGCGGGTTCAACCAGCCGATGGAGTCAAATTGGCTTGCCTGTGTTTCAAATGCTGGGCTGGAGAAAAATCCTGGAGGAACTAGCTCAACTCCATTTGGTTTTGGCAGGCTTAAAAGCTCTGTATTGCCGTGGCACTCAATTATAATGGAGAAGTCACGATAGATTTGTTGATCGCAAAGCTTTATTAGGCTATGTACATCAATTTCTTCATAGGCTTTTGCGATAAGAAGAATTTTGGGGTTGATCGCGCTGACTGCGGGCAAACCAACGCTCGTGAAAACGCTATTGATTCGGTGCGCATATGTGTGATTAGAGAACACCTCTCTAATTCCGAGTAGGCTACGGCGGCGCCACTCCTTGTCATCAGTTAGCAGAGTGTGGATCGCTTCCTCTGCTTCTTGCTCGCTGCTAACCATCCAGACGGCATCGGACTCAAAGAGCTCTTCAATACCTTTGGCATAGGTACTTACCACTGGAGTTCCGCAGGCCATCAACTCGAAAACCCTCCGAGAAAACATGGTAGGAGAGTCCGTGACCGAGTTTACGTTCAGGAAAAGCCGGTATCTACTGTACTCAGCGCACAGCTCTTTATATGGAAGACTGCCTTTGATACCTGCCTGGTATTCATCCGGAAATGAGAACAGTCCAGTCCCATAGTTACGATCATAGATATCTAGGCCATGTTTATTACCGGCCTGAAGCAGCCAGCGCATGGCGCGACCACGCTTAGCATGCCTATTACCATACCAGCTACCTGCGAAGCATGCGCGTGGAATACGCCCCTCCAGCGGTGCGGGTTTGTGCAGTTTCGGTTGCGCAGCAAAGGGAAGTGCATGAATATTGGAATTGCCCGTTTTCTTGCGGTATGACGGCCGGGTATTAGCGTCTGTAGTGAAAATGTGATCGGCTAGTTTAGCGCTGCACATAAACTTGTCATGATGAACTGGATCTTCCTTGTTCCAGAATACCATGGGAATGCCACGTTCCCTCGCATATTGAGACATCAGTGCTATTTCTGGTCCGGGCTTATTCGAGTACTCCGCTACACGGAACTGCCAGCTACCTTGGTTACCTTTCCAAGCACTTTCGATAAAGAAGGCAGCAGGTTTATACTTCTCGGCCAAAGCATACCAATTGTCTGGGCGTGGTTGGATTAGATTTACTTCCTGCTCGAAGCAACCGGTCGTAAACTCATCCATCACACCAATGACATATGGTTTTCCATTTTCAGGATACTCCGGCCAGCCTAGGATGCTTATGGCTTGAACGTCGGCGGAAGGTGGAATAAGTTGGATCAAGTCTTCTTTGAGTTTTCGCGAAATGATCTCAACTTGATCTATGTGGATCGCGTCATCAGCACCTGCATTGAACGTGCAGAAACCAATTTCGAGATTCACACCGCCGTCAGGGACTTTAAACTCGTAAAGCGTAACTACTTTTCCAAGCGTGCAGGGCAAATATTTATAATGCGAGTTCAGTTTTGTGGAGCGCGCGAGCTTGCCCCCAATCTCTACAATTTCTTCACCATCAAGATCCAGTAGTTTAACTAGAAGCAGCGCTTTTCGATTTACGTCAGCCGTGGTTTCGTATTTTACTGCGACACGAACCGAAACGGTATCACCTGGTTTGACAGCGGCGCTATTCCACTGTGGGGAGGCAGTCAGAGTGATTCGGTTGCTTTCAACGATTTCGACAGTCGGAAGAGGCTCTTCTTTCTCTATGCCAATGCGAACAGCTACCTTTTGGTTTTTCACCAAAGACTCGTAGATACCTAAACTTTGCGCCATTTTCTTCAACCATCGACGCCCCCATTTTTTCATGTGCTCATCCCCGTGAAACTACAAAGCTGATAATAGTGGTAAATTAGTGTTGTCTGTTAAATTTGTCAGTTTCTTACTGGCAATTTTTTGGCTTTTGCTTTGCTGTATTTTCTTCCATGATATTTGCTTTAATTAAGGTGAGTGATTCAAATGAAAAGTTTCGGTTAGCCCTGCGGGCTTCGTTTTGGCAAGGTTTCAAAAATGTCCTGTGCCATCTGCTGTTTGATGAAGGTTCTAGAGTATTGAGCTACAAAACTCTGCCTGCATACGTGCTCGAGGTCCAGCTGCTCCAGTGCTTCGATAGCGCTCTCAATATCACCTGGTGAGAATATGGCTATGTTGTTTATCCGATGGTTGGCGAAGCGTTGGGCATAACCTGTAAGGCCAGCCCAGATTGGCTTTCCTGTTGCGGCGTATTCAAATAGCTTGGATGGTAATACCTTTCTGAATGCTTTTAAGTCGTTCAAATGAAGGAACAACACATCGGCGGCTTCATAGGCTTTGAGTAACTTGTCCCGTTTCATGGGAGGGTTAATTAGCACGTTGGATACGCCGTGCAGTTGCAGTTCGCGGAATAGGCGGTCAGATGCCCCGCCTGCTCCGATCAGATGGAACTCCACTCTATGTTCCAAGCGTTTAGCGAGCTTTGGAATGATCAGGTGCAAGCCTTGTCCGACGCCGAGGTTGCCGGCATAAACGACACGTAATCGCTTTTTGTCATCAGACTCAGCAAGGCGAGATTGAGCCGGTTTCATACTCAAAAAGAGCTCATCGACACCATTCGTGTACTGCGCGAATGCCAAATCAGGATAGCGCTTGGAGAAGTAGGGTAGAAATCCAGGCGATATAAGATTTACACGGCTTGCTTGACGTATGGTCCACCGCTCAATTGGAGAAAAAATAGTGGCTGCAAATTTACCAAGTCTATAGGGGAACAGTTCCGGCAGGGTATCAACGAAAATATCACGAATATCCAGGTACAAGCGGGCGCGGGTTCGTTTTGCTACCAGTGCTCCAAGAGAGGCAGTCATCAGCCTGGACGAAGTAGCTACAACTAAGTCGTAACGCTGCCCTTTAACTGAGGCATAGACCGACCTTGCATAGGCAACAAAGGCAAGGGTTTGGTCTATGATTCCGCTCTTGTGACAAGGAAGATCAACTCTTCGAATGTTGATGGTTCCGTTTTGCTCAGATTGAGGCGCGTCTTTCACATAGTTATGATAGCGGTTCGGACGTGTCGTGATTACGTCGATCTCAGCACTGTCCCCCAGCTGGAGTTGGAGCGACTTTACCAATGCTTCCGCACGAAATGCCCCTGCAGAAAGGTCGGGAGTGTAATAAAAACTGAGAATTAGGATTCTAGGGCTCATGAGCGAACCCCGACACTTTTGCCAAGTAACTGGTTGTACATTTCAACCAATTTATATTCCTGTTCTTCCCAGTTAAGTTTCAGTGCAGCACGTTCCGAGTTGCCCGCCATGGTTTTCCGCATGGCTGGGTTTTCAATCAGGCGTTTTACTGCGCTTGCGAGTGCTTGGGTATCCTTTCCGTTGAGAAGCAGGCCGACGCTATATGTATCAACCACCTTTCTGATCTCGGGCAGATTGGTCGCGATAATTGGAAGGCCAGCTATCAAGTACTCAAACAGCTTGTTTGAGTCTGTGGTGAAATGGTTAAAGCAAGTGTTTTCGATAGGCTGAACACCAATGTCTGCGGATGCTGTGTATTCAGGCAGTTCAGCCAATCTGACAGTTGGAATAAAATGCACGCGATCACTCACACCCAGCGACTGGCTTAGGTTGATCAGTGATTGTGTCAAGCGGCCGCCACCTATGAAGACGAAATAGGCATGAGGAACCAGGGTGGCAGCATGTACCAACTTCTGCAAACCACGGCCCTGTTGCAGGCCACCTTGATAAAGGACGATGGGCCATGGCTTATCCAAGGCCAATTCATTACGAATTCGGTTGGTGTGAGCACTCGGTAGGTAGCGTGGTCGGTTCTGGAGAACCATAGGTCGCACGACACCATACGCTCTGGCAAAAAATGTTGAACGAGCGTCGGTAGTAGTAATGACACCCGAAGCGCGAGGCATTAGATGCTTTTCGATAAAGCCGACTATCCGCCGTATGTTTTTGTAGCCTTCACGGCTAGTGCTTATTTCATGAGCGTCGTAAACCAGTGCAGCCCGGCTAGTGACGGCTGCTAGCCAAGCGGTAGGCAGTGTATTCACATCGTGAGCATGAACGGCGTCTGGCCGATAGCTCACTACGTAGGCGAAGAACTTTAGATGCGCCCAAGCCCTGCCACAGGCACGAAGCATCAGCATTGGCGCAGAAACGCGAGATTCAGTTTGAGCTAGCGGCTTGGCTTTTTTATCTTGCGAGGCCAGCTTGTTTTTCGGCCAAAGCGAGAACAGGTCAGGACGTACACGCAGTACTTGAATGCCGTCTAACAGGGTTTCACTTGGCTGTGTCACACCAGGCTTGTGCAGGGCGAACACCCTAACCTGGTAACCCGCGTTTTGAAGGGTCTGAGCCTCTTTGAGCACGCGGGCATCATTGAGAAACTCGTTCCATACGATCATGGCAATTTTTTTCATGATCGTTACACCTTGTTCAAAGTGGCAGAAACATTCCGGATTAGGGAATGTGGTCTGCCACGGAGCGTGAACGCAGGTGCATGAACATTTTGACCGGCCACCACGGCTCGCCGGGCGAACCGGTAAATCGTGAGGGAGAGGTCAAAACGTTCCATCAGAGCAAAGGGTTCAGTTTTGAGTAACGCCAGCAGCATCGATTACGAATGCGGCGTCTCGGACGTTGAAGGCTTCTTTGAATTCACGGTGCTTTACCAGCAATACGTGAATATCTGCGCTGTCTTGGGCATAGACGAAATCGACGTGCTCGTGGCGCGCCAGGCGCTGCGGCAGGGCTTCGATGTTCGGCTCGACCAGCTGCAGGGTGGCTTCCAGCTCGTTGCCCAGGCGTTCGGCGATGCTCAGGGCAGGGCTTTCGCGCAGGTCGTCGATGTCGGCCTTGAAGGCCAGGCCGTAGCAGGCGATTTTCACTTGCTGGGCCGACTTGCCCGGGTTTTTGATCAGGAAGTTGGCCAGCGCCATCTTGACCTTGTCGATTACCCACTCAGGTTTGCTGTCGTTGACCACACGGGCGGTGCGGATCAGGCGAGCCTGCTCTGGGGTCTGGCTGACGATGAACCATGGGTCTACCGCGATGCAGTGGCCGCCAACACCCGGGCCAGGCTGCAGAATGTTGACGCGTGGGTGGTGGTTGGCCAGGCGAATCAGCTCCCACACGTCGATGTCCAGCTTGTCGCAGATGATCGACAGTTCGTTGGCGAAGGCAATGTTCACGTCACGGAAGCTGTTTTCGGTCAGCTTGCACATTTCGGCAGTGCGGGCGTTGGTGACGATGCACTCGCCTTCAACGAAGGTGCGGTACAGGCGTACGGCTGCGTCCGAGCACTTCTTGGTCATGCCGCCGATGATGCGGTCGTTTTCTACCAGTTCGCGCAGCACGTGGCCTGGCAGTACGCGCTCAGGGCAGTGGGCAATGCGGATGTCGGAGTCTTCGCCGTGGGTTTGTGGGAAGCTCAGGTCCGGGCGGGCTTGTGCCAGCCAGAAGGCCATCTGCTCGGTGGCGCCGACCGGGGAGGTGGACTCCAGGATGACCAGGTCGCCTTTTTTCAGCACGGGCGCAATGGCCTTGCTGGCGGACTCGATGTAGCTCAGGTCCGGCTGGTGGTCATCCATGAACGGGGTCGGCACGGCGATCAGGAAGGCGTCGGCAGCTTCTGGCACGGTGGAGGCGCGCAGGAAACCTTCGGTTACCGCTGCGTGTACCACCATGTCCAGCTCAGGCTCGACGATGTGGATCTCGCCACGGTTGATGGTGTCGACCGCGTGCTGGTTCACATCGATACCGATCACGTGCTTCTTGCGGGCGGCGAAAACGGCGGCGGTTGGCAGGCCGATATAGCCCAGGCCTACGACGGAAATTTTGTTGAAACTCATGCTGCGTCCTTGGAGTTAGAGAATGCGGAAAGTGCGTCGAGGATTCGCGTGCACGCTTTTCCATCGCCGTAAGGGTTATGGGCAAAGCTCATCTCGCGGTAGGTCGCGTCGTCGGTGAGCAGTTTTGCCAGGTTCTCGGTAATCGATTCCACGTCGGTGCCTACCAGCTTGACGGTGCCGGCAGCCACGGCTTCCGGGCGCTCGGTGGTGTCACGCATGACCAGTACCGGCTTGCCCAGGGCAGGGGCTTCTTCCTGGATGCCGCCGGAGTCGGTGAGGATCAGGTACGAGCGGGTCATCAGGTACACGAACGGCAGGTAGTCCAGCGGTTCGATCAGGTGGATGTTGTTGACGTCAGCCAGCAGGCGGTTCACCGGTTCGCGCACGTTCGGGTTGAGGTGCACCGGGTAGACGATATCCACGTCAGGGAATTGACGCGCGGTGTGTACCAGCGCCTGGCAGATGCGCTCGAAGCCGCCACCAAAGTTTTCACGGCGGTGGCCAGTGACCAGCACCATGCGGCGTTCGGGGTTCAGGAAGCTGAACTGGGCTTCGAACTGGTTTTTCAGGGCCGGGCTTTCCAGCTTGCGGACGACTTCCAGCAGCGCGTCGATCACCGTGTTGCCGGTGGTGTAGATGGTCGCGGCGTCAGTGCCTTCACGCAGCAGGTTGTCCTGCGAGGTGGAGGTTGGCGCGAAGTGCAGGGCGGCCAGGGCGCCGGTCAGGCGGCGGTTGCCTTCTTCCGGCCATGGCGAGTACAGGTTGCCGGTGCGCAGGCCTGCTTCCACATGGGCGATCGGAATCTGCTGGTAGTAGGCGGCCAGGCTGGTGGCCAGTGTTGTTGCGGTGTCGCCGTGCACCAGCACCACGTCGGGCTTGAACTCGGCCAGCACAGGCTTCAGGCCCTGCAGGATGGCAGTGGTCACGTCGGTCAGGTCCTGGCCTGGCTTCATGATGTTCAAGTCGTAGTCGGGCGTGATCTCGAACAGCTCCAGTACCTGGTCAAGCATCTGACGATGTTGGCCGGTTACGCAGACGCGCGACTCGAAACGGTCGTCCTGGGCAAGGTTGAGGGCCAGTGGTGCCATTTTGATGGCTTCTGGGCGGGTGCCAAATACGATGAGGGTCTTGAGGGACACGGCGACGGTCTTCTGTGTATTGAGTGAAGGCGGTTGGAACGACTGCTAAACGCGAGGATCTGGGTGTTGCTCAGGTCGGCCGAGGGGGGCCTGGCTGGCGCAGCACGACCGAAATCGGGCAGGGCCAGTGAGGGGGAGGTGAAAAAAATTTCATATTGCTCGGATCCTTCAAGCGAAGCGGCTGTCCTATGGCCGAGAATTTATCATTTTGTCATCAATATGGCATCCCGTCTGGCACGTTTTTTTCCCCTGATCGAGCGAATTTGCCCATAAATATCTAGGGATTGGATCCGATGTTGGATATATATATCGGATAAAACGATTGTTTGATGCCATACAGACATCATGCCAACGAAGTCAATATAACTATCGTATGCGACGAACGGGTGGGAGCCTTGTCCGGCAAGGCTTGTAGGAAAAACAACAGCTTTTGGTCTGAATGAAAGCCAGGTTAAACGGGAATTTACCTAGCGGCGATTTGCCATCGCTTTTTTTTCATGAAGTTAACTCGAAACATGGCTGAACGCCATCATTTTTGGGGGGTCGAAGTTGGTTTTTTTAATGTTTGATTCGGTAACGATTAACCAGGTCAAGTGACTGTTTGCAAAATGGCAGAACCGCTAGGGTTGATTGCGCAGCCGAAGGAAAACGGCTGTTGGAAAATGACCAACCCAAGGAGTGTTCACTCATGCGTAACAACGTTCTGTCGTACCTGCTGCTGCCGCTGTTCGCCAGCCTGTCGTTCTCCCTCAGCGCGGCACCTGCCAGTGCCACGGCGGTGCCCGAGCCGGTGCCGGTTGTGGCCCAGATGCAGGCGCAGGAGGCGCCACGGCTTGACCTGAACAAGGCTGATGCACTGACCTTGCAGAAGGAGCTGAACGGCATCGGGAAGGCCAAGGCCGAGGCCATCGTGGCCTACCGTGAGGCCAATGGGCCGTTCGCTTCGGTGGATGAGCTGTTGGAGATAAAAGGGATCGGGAATGCGTTGCTGGAGCGCAACCGGGATAAGGTGATGGTGGAGTAAGGAGCGCGGCAACGGCTGCTTTGCAGCCCATCGTGGCTCAAGGCCGCTCCTGCAGTCACCACGTTCATTGTTGAATGGGTGGTTTATGTGGGGGCGGCTTTATATGTTGAGGGGGGCAACGCCATTAGTAATAAAAATTCAATAAAACAATGGCTTATCCATTGCTTTTGTGGGCGTCAAAAAATTGCCCGTCATCTTGGGTTTTAACCCGTTGCTTTAACCTTTTACCGGTCCTGCGCATCCTTCGCATCCGCTTCGGCATTGCGCTCATGCACCTTGCGCAATTGTTCTTCGGTCAGGGGCAGTTTTTTTGCCGTGTCGCGCAGCATCATCAGCCCACCGACGATGGAGCCGAGGGCTATGATGAGGATCAGCCAGGCATACCAGGGCATTGTCGTTCTCCTTAAACGGGGGGAGCATTGCTTGTACAAAATTTGAGCAGTAGCCCGTTCCATTGGTTCAATTATAGGAGCCAGCCGCCGTCGGGCCAATTCCGTGACCCGTGGGCCCCAAAGCCTGCGTCACTTCGTTTACAATGCGCGCCGTTTTCGACTTGCCAAGAGACCCTGCCCATGTCCGCCTGCCAGACGCCCCTGATCGTCGCCCTGGATTTCCCTACCCGTGAGGCCGCCCTGAAGCTGGCTGACCAGCTTGACCCTGCGCTGTGCCGGGTGAAGGTTGGCAAGGAGCTGTTCACCAGCAGCGCTTCGGGCATTGTCGAAACCCTGTGCGACAAAGGCTTCGAAGTGTTCCTGGACCTCAAGTTCCACGACATTCCCAACACCACCGCCATGGCGGTCAAGGCAGCCGCCGAGATGGGTGTGTGGATGGTGAACGTGCATTGCTCCGGTGGCCTGCGCATGATGGCCGCCTGCCGTGAAGAGCTGGCCAAGCGTAGCGGCCCGCAGCCGTTGTTGATCGGCGTGACCGTGCTGACCAGCATGGAGCGTGAAGACCTGGCCGGTATCGGCCTGGATATCGACCCGCAAGAGCAGGTGCTGCGTCTGGCGGCATTGGCGCAGAAGGCTGGCATGGACGGTTTGGTGTGCTCGGCGCTGGAAGCCCCGGCGTTGAAGGCTGCGCACCCGTCGTTGCAACTGGTGACCCCGGGTATTCGCCCGGCGGGCAGTGCGCAGGATGACCAGCGCCGTATCCTCACCCCGCGTCAGGCGCTGGATGCAGGTTCGGATTACCTGGTGATCGGCCGTCCGATCAGCCAGGCGGCAGACCCGGCGCAGGCGCTGGCGGCGGTGGTGGCGGAGATTCGCGGGTAAGTAGCCTGTGTGTCACAGAAAGGCCAGCACCTGTGTGCTGGCCTTTTTTATTGGCCGCCGACAGGGTTTGCACCCCACTTCGGCAGCCGCGGTCAGATTACGACGCGCACTGGCTTGAACAGCCTGAGCAAGTAGATCGGTACCCATGTCAGCACGAACACCGCCACTGCCAGCAACGGAATCAACCACGCCAGCGAATGCCCCTCGATCAGTGGACCATAAAGGAGGCTGGCCCGGTTCATGATGAACACGTGCAAGCAGTACAGCCCCAACGTGCAACCTGACAGCTCGGCCAGCAGTTTGCTGTGCTGTACCAGTTGGCCACCCAGCGCAAGTAGCAGGCGAAAGGCAAAGATGGCGGCCAGTACCACCAACGGAGATACGTAGGAATAGAAAATCTGGCTGGGCTGCCCTTGCAGCATGGACATGGCATGCGTGGCGGCGGCGGTCAGGAGGCCGCTGATGGCGAACCCGCCAAGATTTACCCAGTTGTTGCCAGGGCCGTGCTGGCGAATCTGTTCAAACACATAAGCCCCCAGAAACGCGTAGCCCGCATACCCCATGAACGAAAACAGCTCATAGGTATGCACCATGTTGGCCAGCGCCGGGCTGTACTGTGCGGCGGTGGGCAGCAGGCAACTGATCACCAGCCACAGGCCCAGGAACACACGCTTTTCCTGCAATCCGCAATGTTGGTAGACCTTGGCCATGAATGGCATGAACAGGTAGATGCCGATGATCGCGTACAGGTACCAGAGGTGGTAGTAGACAGGGCCGTGGAGCATGGCCACTGCCGCTTGCCACATGCTGCCGTACCCGGTGCCCAGGGTAGTCCGCCACAGCGCGTAGAACACCGACCAGAAGAGCAACGGCGGCAGTATGCGCACAAAGCGTTTCTGGTAGAACGTGATTGCACCCTCTGTCCGCTCAAGCAGCAGGGCGCCAGACAGCATCAGGAACAGGGGGACGCAAGACCTGACCAAGGAGTTGTAGATGTTGGAGGACATCCAGTTGTCATCCAGTTGCATTGCCCCGGCTGATGCAATGTGAAGCAGTATGACCATGAAGCAGGCGGCGATCCTGCAAAAGTCGAGTCCGGCATTCAAGCGTTGCTGCATGGGTTGCCCACCTTATCGCTGCCCTGCGTAATGGGTGTCTGTGGATGCCTGAATGTAGGGCGGGCGGGGGAAACTGCAAGCGGCGAAAGCGCCACAACCGGGGCTGACGCCCGATTTAAGGGCCTGCGCCGCTCCTGCAGGGGGGGCGGCGCAGGCTTTCCGGCGTTAGACTTTCAGCACCAACTTGCCAAAGTTCTCCCCACTGAACAGCTTCAACAGTGTCTCGGGGAACGTCTCCAGCCCCTCCACCACATCCTCCTTGCTCTTCACCTGCCCACTGGCCAGCCACCCGGCAATCTCCAGCGCGGCCTTGCCGTAGTCCTTGCTGTAATCCATCACAACAAAGCCTTCCATGCGCGCACGGTTCACCAGCAGCGACAGGTAGTTGGCCGGGCCTTTGACGGCCTCTTTGTTGTTGTTGTACTGGCTGATGGCGCCGCAAATCACGATACGGGCCTTGTAGTTGATGCGGGTCAGCACGGCATCGAGGATGTCGCCGCCCACGTTGTCGAAGTACACGTCCACGCCTTTGGGGCATTCACGCTTCAGGCCGGCCAGCACGTCTTCGGCTTTGTAGTCGATCACCCCGTCAAAGCCCAGTTCGTCCTTCAGGTACTGGCACTTCTCGGCGCCGCCGGCAATACCGACCACGTGGCAGCCTTTGACCTTGGCGATCTGTCCGACAATGCTGCCCACCGCACCGGCCGCGCCGGAAATGACCACGGTGTCGCCGGCCTTTGGCTGGCCGACGTCCAGCAGGGCGAAATAGGCGGTCATGCCGGTCATGCCCAGTGCCGACAGGTAGCGGGGCAGGGGCGCCAGGTTGGGGTCGATCTTGTGCAGGCCCTGGGGCTCGCCAGTGAAGTAGTTCTGCACGCCAAGGGCGCCGCTTACATGGTCGCCCGGCTTGAAGGCGGGGTGGTTGGAGGCAACCACTTCGCCAACGCCCAGTGCACGCATCACCTGGCCCAGGGCCACAGGCGGGATGTAAGACTTGCCTTCGTTCATCCAGCCGCGCATGGCCGGGTCCAGTGACAGGTACAGGTTGCGCACCAGTACCTGGCCTTCGCCGGGTTGTTCGGTGGGTACGGTCTCGAAGTTGAAGTCATCACGGCGCACGGCGCCGACCGGGCGTTTGGCGAGCAGGAAACGGCGGTTGGTCTGGGTCATGGCGGGTCCTTGTGGGCAGTGGAGGGAGTCAGGCGTTCAATCTACCTTGTTGATGTAGCCAGGTCCGTAACATCACTGACAAGCATGGTAGCCCAACCGCTGGTGTG
Source organism: Pseudomonas sp. LLC-1 (assembly GCF_002992185.1). Taxonomy (NCBI): domain Bacteria; kingdom Pseudomonadati; phylum Pseudomonadota; class Gammaproteobacteria; order Pseudomonadales; family Pseudomonadaceae; genus Pseudomonas; species Pseudomonas sp. LLC-1. Next base: position 125,709 of record NZ_LUVY01000008.1, read on the forward strand.
ATGATGCTGCCCGGCCCTGCGGTGGCTGACTATGCTCTGAACCCCAGCCAACCCTCACAGGAGCACGCGATGAGCATGACCTTTTCTGGCCAGGTAGCCCTGGTTACCGGCGCCGCCGCCGGTATCGGCCGGGCAACTGCCCTGGCGTTTGCCCGTGAGGGCCTGAAAGTGGTGGTAGCCGACCTCGACCCGATTGGCGGCGAAGCCACTGTAGCGCTGATTCACGCGGCGGGCGGTGACGCGCTGTTCATTGCCTGCGACGTTACCCGCGACGCCGAGGTGCGTCAGTTGCATGAGCGGCTGATTACCGCATACGGTCGGCTGGACTACGCCTACAACAACGCCGGCATCGAGATAGAGCAAAACCGCCTGGCAGAGGGTAGCGAGGCCGAGTTCGATGCCATCATGGGTGTGAACGTGAAGGGCGTGTGGTTGTGCATGAAATACCAGCTGCCCTTGCTGCTGGCCCAGGGCGGTGGGGTAATCGTCAATACCGCTTCGGTGGCGGGATTGGGGGCGGCACCGAAGATGAGCATTTACAGTGCCAGCAAACATGCGGTGATTGGCCTGACCAAGTCGGCGGCCATCGAGTACGCGAAGAAGGGCATCCGTGTGAACGCCGTTTGCCCGGCAGTGATCGACACCGACATGTTCCGTCGTGCCTACGAGGCGGACCCGCGCAAAGCCGAGTTCGCCGCCGCCATGCACCCGGTGGGGCGGATCGGCAAGGTCGAGGAAATTGCCAGCGCCGTGTTGTACCTGTGCAGCGACGGCGCGGCGTTTACCACCGGGCATTGCCTGACAGTGGACGGTGGGGCGACGGCGATCTGAGCCGATACTGTGCCTGGCAGCGCCGTTGAATGCCACGGCGAGGCCAGCAGCCTGGCTGCGTATCAATGTCGCTTACGGGCAGGATTCCCGCGTTCAGGCTTTCCTCCGGCATGCAGGGCGACCTCTGCCAAGCTGAAAACGACACGCTCATAGCTATTTGACACTATTCTGACGCCAGGCCCTTGTTCATCGGTTGGCAACGTTGCCACCCTTGGCCCTCGGGATAACCTTACACGCAGAAGGGGAGTCGGCGATGGGCGCGAGCAAGCACGGTGTGCTGGCCAACCTGGGCATGGCCCGCAAACTCGGCTTAGGCTTTGCCCTGGTGCTGGTGCTTACCCTGGCAGTGGCGGCCATCGGCATTGCTGCCTTGCACAGCGTTGGCCAGCGTTTTGACAGTTTGCGCCAGTTGGCGCAGTTCAATACCGACCTGCTGCGCTTGCGCCAGCACGAGCAGGCGTTTGCCTTGCGCTCCGACATCCAGCAGGCCGAGGCTTTGCGCAACGGCCTGCAGGGCCTTGCCGAGCGCGCCCGTGGCTTGCCGTCGCTGGCGGCGGCGCAAAGCGACCTGACCGCCTACGGCGAGGCATTCGAGGCCTTTGTGGAGGCTGTGCAGGCCAAGGAGCTGGCGCTGGACATGGCCAGCTGGTCGGTGTCCAGCGTGGCCAATAACCTCGATGTGCTGCAGGCCGGCCTGGCCGATGACGGTGTGTATACCCTCAAGCAGTCCCAGGGCCAGCAGGGCGGCGAGTTTCTGGAGCAGGCTGCGCAGGTGGCGCAGGTGTCGCGGCTGATGTTGCAGGCCATGGACGAAGCGCGGGTGCGCCTGGAAAAAAGCCGCAAGGGTGAAGAGGGCGTAAGCCAGGAACGTATTGCCCAGACGGTGGAAGCCGCCAGCCTGGTGGGCCAGTTGCAGGGTACGGTCAGTGATGCCGGCTACCAGAGTGTATTGGGCGAGGTGGCGGGGCACATTGGCAGCTTCTCGGAAAAACTCAACGAATACACCGACCAGCTGGCCCGTGAGCAGGGGCTCAAAGCCCAGTTGCAAGCCAGCGCCGAGCAAGTCACCGGCCGGGTCGACCAGGCCTATCTGGGCCAGGAACAGGTGCTGCAGGGTGAGCTGCAGCGCAATGCCATAGCTATTGGCCTGGCCACGGCATTGGCGCTGGTTGTCGGCTTGCTGGCAGCCTGGCTGATTACCCGTGCGGTCGTCGGCCCGCTCAAGCATGTGATCGCCCGTGCCCAGCGCATTGCCGCTGGCGAGTTGGGGTTCGACGCCCAGGCGCCACGTCGTGACGAAGTGGGGCAACTGATGCAGGCCATGCAGCAGATGGCGGCGGGCCTGTCGGGTATTGTCAGTGGCTTGCAGCAAGGTATCGAGCAGCTGGCGGGCAATGCCCAGGCGTTGTCGGCAGTGACCGAGCAGACCAACCGCGAGGTGGGCAGCCAGAAAGAGGAAACCGAACAGGTGGCCACCGCCATGCAGCAGATGACCGCCACTGTGCACGATGTGGCGCGCAATGCCGAGGAAGCGGCGCAGGCGGCACAGGCTGCGGACGACAAGGTCGAGTCGGGGCAACAGGTGGTGCGTCAGAGCATGCAGCGCATCGAGCAGTTGGCGGCGGCGGCGGAAACGGCCAGTGCCGGTATCGACAGCCTCAGCGCCGAAATCCACACCATTGGCGATGTGCTGGAAGTGATCAAGAGCGTGGCCGAGCAGACCAACCTGCTGGCGCTCAACGCTGCCATCGAGGCCGCCCGTGCGGGTGAGCAGGGGCGTGGTTTTGCCGTGGTGGCCGATGAAGTACGCGCCTTGGCGCGGCGTACCCGGCAGTCTACCGAGCAGATCGAGACACTGGTCGCCAGCCTGCGTGGCAACGCCCAGCAGTCGGTGGCGCAGATTCGCGGCAGTACCGAACTGGTGCGCCTGGCAGTGGCAGATGCGCTACAGACCGAGAGTGCGTTGGGCAGCATTGCGGCGGCGGTTTCGTTGATTCAGCAGATGAACCAGCAGATTGCCGCCGCGGCCGAGCAGCAAAGCTCGGTGGCGGAGGAGATCAGTCGCAGTGTCACGCAGATTCGCGGCAGTGCGGATCAGGCGGCGTTGGCGATGCAGGACAATGCCAGGTCCAGTGTGGAGCTGGCGCAGTTGGGTACGGATTTGAAAGGGATGGTGGGGCATTTCAGGTTGTGAGCCGGGCCAGGAATGTCTATTGCCTGTGCCGGCCTCTTCGCGGCACAGGCAACATAAAACCGTCAGGCTTTACGCGGGTTGAGGATCATCAAGGTCACCACCCCCGCCACAATCCCCCAGAACGCCGAGCCAATCGAAAACAGTGTCAGCCCCGAAGCCGTGACCATAAAGGTGATCAACGCCGCCTCCCGCTCACGCGCCTCGCTCATGGCCACGGTCAGCCCGTTCATGATCGAACCAAACAGCGCCAAGGCGGCAATCGACAGCACCAGCTCTTTCGGCAGCGCCGCAAACAACGCCGCCAGGGTCGCGCCGAACACCCCGGCAATGCCATAGAAAATCCCGCACCACACTGCTGCGGTGTAGCGCTTGGCCGGGTCTTCATGGGCATGCGGCCCCGTGCAGATCGCCGCGCTGATCGCCGCCAGGTTAACCCCATGCGAACCGAATGGTGCCAGTAGCAGCGAGGCAAAGCCAGTGGCCGAGATCAGTGGCGAGGCCGGCACCTGGTAGCCGTCGGCGCGCAGCACAGCCACGCCGGGCATGTTCTGCGAGGTCATCGCTACCACGAACAGCGGAATGCCGATGCTGATGGTGGCTGCCAGCGAGAAGCTCGGGGTGGTCCATACCGGTTTGGCCACTTCCAGGTGGAAGCCGCTGAAGTCCAGCAGGCCCAAGGCCCCGGATAACGCAGTGCCCACCAGCAGCGCGGCCAGCACGCAGTAGCGCGGCGACAGGCGCTTGACCAGCAGGTAGCTGAAGAACATGCCCAGCACCAGCAACGTGCGGTGCTGGGCGGCAACGAAGATTTCGCTGCCGATCTTGAACAGAATGCCCGCCAGCAGCGCCGAGGCCAGCGAAGCCGGGATGCGTTTGACCAGGCGCTCGAAGCTGCCGGTCAGGCCGCAGATGAGCACCAGCACGGCGCAGGTGATGTAGGCGCCAATGGCTTCGCCATAGCTCACGCCGCCCAGGCTGGTGATCAGCAAGGCGGCACCGGGGGTGGACCAGGCGACGGTGATCGGTGTGCGGTAGCGCAGTGACAGGCCGATGCTGCACACCGCCATGCCGATTGAAAGCGCCCAGATCCAGGACGAAATCTGTGCAGTGGTAAGCCCGGCTGCCTGGCCGGCCTGGAACATCAGCACCAGCGAACTGGTATAGCCGGTGAGCATGGCAATAAAGCCGGCGACGACCGCCGACGGGGAGCTGTCTGCCAGGGGCCGCAGGCGTGCGGAGGTGGCATCGGTCATGAACAATGTCCTTGTAAAGGTGTAAGCAGTTTTTTCAGACTACAGCGCGCAAGGTTGATCCTTGCCATACAGCGGCCATTGCTTTTAGCCGTACAGTCGCCAACTATTGGGCGCAAATGCAAAACTGCTTGGAAGGGGAGGGGCAATGTACAAGGTCTATGGCGACTACCAGTCGGGCAACTGCTACAAGGTCAAGCTGATGTTGAGCCTGCTGGGCCGGCCGTATGAATGGCACCCGGTGGATATCCTCAAGGGCGAGACCGAAACGCCCGAGTTTCTGGCGATGAACCCTAATGGCAAGGTGCCGGTGCTGGAACTGGAAGATGGCAGTTACCTGTGGGAGTCCAATGCCATTCTCAACTTCCTGGCCGATGGCAGCGAGTTCCTGCCCAGCGAACCGCGTTTGCGTACCCAGGTGCTGCAGTGGCAGTTCTTCGAGCAGTACAGCCATGAGCCGTACATTGCCGTGGCCCGGTTTATCCAGTTCTACCTGGGGCTGCCGGATGAGCGCCTGGAGGAGTACCGCAAGCTGCACAAGGGTGGTTACAAGGCACTGAAGGTGATGGAGCGGCAGTTGCAGATGACGCCGTATCTGGTAGGTGAGCAGTATTCGATTGCCGATGTGGCGTTGTATGCCTACACCCATGTGGCGCAGCAGGGCGGGTTCGATCTGGCCGATTACCCGGCGGTACGGGCCTGGCTGGAGCGGGTCAGCAGCCACCCGCGGCATGTGCCGATGGTGGGTTGATCTTTAGCCTGCACCGGCCTCTTCGCGGGTGAACCTGCAAAGAGGCCGGTGCAGGAAAGCTACAGATCATCAGACTGAAGCAAACCGCTCATCCAGGTAGGCAATGATGGCTTTGGACTCATACATCCAGGTCACTTTGTCACCTTCCTCGATCCGCAAGCACGGCACTTTCACCCGGCCGCCACCCTCTTGCAGGGCCTGACGATGCACCGGGTCGTTCTTGGCATCGCGCAGCGCCACCGGCACGTTCAGCCGGTGCAGGGTGCGGCGGGTCTTGACGCAGAACGGGCAGGCGTGGAACTGGTACAGCGCCAGGCCCTTGGCCGCTTGCTCGACGCGGGCCTGGGCTGCGGCGTCGCGTTTGCGCTTGGCCGGGCGGCTGATCCAGTCGCCGAACACGATGAGCTGGCCGAGGCCAACCCGCAGGGCTTTGACGATCATGGGCAACTCCTGAAATGAAAAAGCCGACCCGGCGGGGTCGGCTTGGGGTCAGCAGCCAATCACTTGATCAGGCTGAGGAACTCGCTGCGGGTGGCGGCGTTCTCGCGGAACTCACCCAGCATCACCGAAGTGATCATGGTCGAGTTCTGCTTCTCGACACCGCGCATCATCATGCACATGTGCTTGGCTTCGACCACCACGGCCACGCCGGCGGCACCGGTTACCTGCTGCACGGCTTCGGCGATCTGGCGGCTGAGGTTTTCCTGGATCTGCAGGCGGCGGGCGTACATGTCGACGATACGCGCAACCTTGGACAGGCCCAGTACCTTGCCCTTGGGCAGGTAGGCAACGTGTGCCTTGCCGATGAACGGCAGCATGTGGTGTTCGCACATCGAATACAGCTCGATGTCCCGGACCAGCACCATTTCGCTGTTGTCAGAGCTGAACAAAGCGTTGTTGGTGACTTCTTCCAGTGTTTGCTCATAACCGCGGCAAAGGTACTTCATCGCCTTTGCAGCCCGCTTGGGCGTGTCGAGCAGGCCCTCACGGGAGACGTCCTCGCCAATCTGGCTGAGGATCTCGGTGTAGTTCTGTTCCAGGGACATGGATCTACCTGTGGGAAAAAATCGCAAAAACGAAGGGTACGGCGGTGCGGGCGGCGCTGCAAGCGCGGCGTTACTCGTCGCGGCCTTCGAGCATGGTTCGCTTGAGCATCACATACACCGCGCCGGTGCCGCCGTGGCGGGCGCTGCACGAGGCAAAACCGAGCACCTGCGGGTGCTGGCGCAGCCAGGTGTTGACGTGGCTCTTGATCATCGGGCGCTTGCCGTCCAGGCGTGCGGCCTTGCCGTGGGTCACCCGCACGCAGCGCACTTCCAGCTTGGTGGCTTCGGCGATGAAGTCCCACAGGGTTTCGCGGGCCTTTTCCACGGTCATGCCGTGCAGGTCGAGGCTGCCTTCGAACGGGATTTGCCCCAGTTTCAGCTTGCGCAACTGGCCTTCCTGCACGCCGTCGCGGCGCCACATCAGTTCGTCTTCGGCGCCTACGTCGATAACAAACTGATCGGACATGCCGTCGATGACCAGGGCCTTGTCACTGCGCACTGTCGCTGCCTGGCGAAGGCCAGCCAGCTGCTGGCGGTCGGCCTTGGGCTTGCCGACTTCGGCACGGTCGTGGCGGATTTGCTTTACGCCGCGCACTTCGGCCTTGAACAGGGAAAAATCGTCGTCTTGCATGATGCCTCCACGTTGGCGGCGTAGTTTACGCGACTGTGGGGCGCAGGTGATACCAAGCCATCAATCATGCTTCTTCATCAGGTGTGGCGAGAGGTTCAATTCCCGCCCGCGACGCAAGCGAATACGGCTGCGCCGCCAAAACCGCACACCCAGCCAAAGCAGCAACAAGCCAGCCCCGGTGAGGATGCTGGACAGCGGCTTGTTGGCATTGAGTTCTTGCAGGGCAGGGTAGTTACCCAGCAGGCCGGCAACACCGGCCATGGCCAGCAGCACGCCCAAGGTCGCCAGCAGGGCCGACAGGCCGGCCGCCAGGCGGGCGCCCCAGTTACGCGGTTGGCGCGGGCGCAGGCGCTTGGCGTCGAAACTGCCTTTAAGCTTCATTCCGCTCTCCTCTGTGGATATCCGGAATTCGACCTGCTGCCGCCCATCGGGTTCCGCCCGGCTGCCGGGCGGTCGTGCCCAGCCCCTTAGATCAGGCTGGCGGTGGGGGCCACGCAAGCGAAGTTGTCGGCCATCACGGCCATTTCGCACTGGTGGATCTGTGCGGCCGGGATTACCCCGTCCTTGAAGGCCAGGTCGCGGGTTGCCGAGGCGTCTTCCACCAGGGTGCACCGGTAACCATAGTCCTTGGCGCGGCGCACGGTGGTGCTGACACTGGAGTGGCTCATGAAACCGCAGACGATCAGGTCCAGGTGGCCGAGCTCCTGCAGGGTTTCGTGCAGTTTGGTGTTCTTGAACGCGTTAGGCATGCGCTTTTCGATGACGATTTCGCCTTCCTGGGGCTCCAGCCCCGGAATGAACTGGCCGGCCGGGCCCTGTGGGTCGAAGCGGCCACCGACAGTGCCCAGGTGGCGTACATGGATGATCGGACGGCCGCTTTTGCGCGCGGCGTCGAGCAACCTGGCGATGTTGGCCACGGCCTCGTCCATGCCCGACAGCTGCAGGGGACCACTGAGGTACTCCTTTTGCGCATCGATGATGATCAGGCTGGCGTGGCTCAGCTTGGCCGGCGGGTAGTCGCGGCCAGTGAGGCGGAACATCGTGGTTGGAACGGACATCAAGGGCTCCTTGGATAGGGCTTTTGTATACCTATTGTCCCCTGCCTTGGCGCCAATGGGAATGGTTGACAACGCAAGCGGCATGGTTACTGGCCTGTGGCTAGCCTTTGGGTAAGGCAAAGGAACAAATGTGCGGGTGGGGCTGTTAGACTTTTGTCCGGTCTGAAATAGGAGTACCCCGTGATCACATCCCGTCTGCGCACGCTGCGCGACTACATCCGCTGGGCGGTCAGCCGCTTCCACGAGCACGACCTGTTCTTCGGCCACGGTGCCGACAACGCCTGGGACGAGGCCCGCCTGCTGGTGCTGGGTGCGGTGCACCTGCCATGGGAGGTGGCCGACAGCTACCTGGACTGCATGCTCGAGGACGACGAGCGGGTACGCCTGCAGCACCTGCTCAAACGCCGCATTGAAGAACGCGTGCCTGCCGCCTACCTGCTGGGCGAGGCCTGGTTCTGCGGCATGTCGTTCATCGTCGACGAACGGGTACTGGTACCGCGCTCACCCATTGGCGAACTGATCGAAAAACGCTTCGAGCCGTGGCTGGCCAGCGAGCCTGCGCGCATTCTCGACCTGTGCACCGGCTCGGGCTGCATCGGCATCGTAGCTGCCGACGTGTTCCCCGAGGCCGAGGTGGTGCTGGCTGACCTGTCGTTCCAGGCGCTTGAAGTGGCCAACCAGAACATCGAACGCCACGGCCTCGACGGCCGCGTGTACACCGTGCAGGGTGACGGTTTTGGCGGCCTGCCGGGGCAGCGTTTCGACCTGATCCTGTCCAACCCGCCGTATGTCGATGCCGAAGACTTCGATGACATGCCGGCCGAGTACCACCATGAGCCCGAGCTGGGCCTGGCCTGCGGCAACGACGGCCTGGACCTGGTGCGGCGCATGCTGGCTGAAGCGGCAGACCATCTGACTGACAAGGGCTTGCTGATTGTCGAGGTGGGCAACAGCCAGGTGCATGTCGAGGCGCTGTACCCTGAGGTGGACTTTGCCTGGTTGGAATTCGAGCGCGGCGGGCATGGGGTGTTCATGCTGACGGCCGAGCAGTGCCGCCAGCATCAGGAATTGTTCAAAGCCCGGGTCTGAGCCATTCGGGGCCGCAAGGCGGCCCCAATTTCCACCGGCTCACGCGGTTTCAGCGGGTGGCGATCCAGATCAACAACCCCGCCTGAAACACCGCAAACGCCACCAGGCAGGTAATGGTAAAGCGCAACCCGCCGTCTTCGCGCTGGTATTTGGCCACCCGCTCATCACGCTCGCGCAGTTGCCCTTCCTTTTCCTGCAACTGCTGGTCGGCCTGCTGCAGCAGGTTGGCGGCATCCAGAATCTCCACCCGCTGCAGCCGCTCGCTGCTCCAGGCGGCCTTGAGCTGGCCCACGGTGATGTCCACGGTACGGCCCTTCAAATGCTGGCTGTCCTCGTACTCCACCTCGATACCCACCCCGCGCAAGCAGTGGTCACGGCGCAGGCGCGAGTCTTCGTTCAACGCATCCTTGCTCGGCAGCGCCATGCCCTCCACCCGATAGTGCGACCACTTGCGCTGCAGCCACTGCACGGCCTGGGCCAGCATGAAGCGGCCGATACCACGGTTCACCGGTTCCAGTTGCAGGCCCTGTTCATTGCCGATACGTACCAGGCGCTCGGCATGGTCGACGCGGATGTCCAGGCGGTTCTGCTCTTTGTGCACTTTCTGTCCGGGCAGCTGGATTTCCATGCGCAACAGGCTGTGTGCCTTGTCGTGGCGCTCGGCATAGCCGAACTGCACAAAGCGCAGCGGCCGCGCGCCGGTGCTGCGGTCTGTGGGCAGGGCTGCCAGGCGCAGCAGCTGGAAATGTTCGGCACCAAGGTCGGCCCAGGGCAGGGCGGCGCTTGGCTGGGGCTCTTCGGCCGGCTCTACGGCGGCGGGGGCAATTGTCATCAGGGCAAGTCCTCGGCTATGCCTGCTGTATCGGCAGGCTTGCCAAGGACCTGAGCCCGATTACTTTACGCGGAAGGCAAATGCTGGATGAACGTCACAATTCGCTCACCTAGCTCGTGTGCCAGCGGTAGTTCTGGGTTGAGGTAGCTGTCGCGCTGCTGGCTCATGCTTTTGGGGCTGATGCGCAGCATGTGGTTCATGCCGTCGATCAGCACCAGCTGTGCATCCGGCTTGGCTGCCTTCAGCCGTTCGGCATCGGCCACATTCACCTGCACATCGTTGCGCCCTTGCACGATCAAGGCGGGCATGGGCAGACGGGCAAAGGCGGCTGCCGGGTTTTGCTGAAACAGCGAAATCAGGTACGGCTGCACGCTGGGACGGAACACCTGGCGCAGCGGCGCGGGCACTTCCAGGCTGGTCTGCCCGGCTTGCAGGCGGTCGAGCAGGGCGCTGCCACCGGCCAGTTGCGCTGGCGGCAGGCGACGGGCCAGCTGTTCGCGCAGGACTTCGGCCAGCGGCCGCCCGCTGCCGGCGAGGGTGATCACCGCACTGGCGCCTGCCTGCTCGGCGGCCAGGCTGGCGATCAGCGCGCCCTCGCTGTGGCCAACGAGGATCAGCTGGCCGAAGCGGGGGTCGGCTTTCAGCTTGTGGCTCCAGGCGACCACATCCGCGACATAGCGCTCCACGCTGAGGTCGCGCTCGTCAGGCGTGGCCGGCTGGCTGGCGGCCACCCCACGCTTGTCGTAGCGCACGCTGGCGATGTGCTCGTTGGCCAGCAGCAGGGCCAGGCGCTTGAGGTTGTCGACCCGGCCTGACGCCGGGTTGTTGCCATCGCGGTCGGTGGGGCCGGAGCCGGCGATGATCAGCACCACCGGCGGCGGCGTGGCCTGTTGCGGCAACAGCAGGCTGCCGTGCAGCACGCCCTGGCCGGTGTCCAGGTCGATGGGGCGTTGCAGCACGGTAGGGGCGGCGGCCTGGGCCAGGCTGGTGCACAGCAGGAAGAGCAGGGCGACGAGGCGCGACATCATGCGGTACTACATGGGGAGATGGTGGTTTGACCCAATGTTTTCTGGAAGGTTCTCTGGCAGTGCATGGCAGGTTCGTCCTCTTCGCGGGCTTGCCCGCTCCCACAGGATTACCACAGGCTTGAACATTGTGGGGTACCTGTGGGAGCGGGCGAGCCCGCGAAGAGGCCAGCACAGGTGGGCAATCCATCTGTATACTGCCTGCTTTCGTTCACCTCAGGCAGAACTCGCGGAGCGTCCATGTCCGGCAATACCTACGGCAAGCTGTTCACTGTCACCACCGCTGGCGAAAGCCATGGCCCGGCGTTGGTCGCCATTGTCGATGGATGCCCACCGGGCCTGGAGATTTCCCTGGCCGACCTGCAGCACGACCTCGACCGGCGCAAGCCCGGCACCAGCCGGCACACCACGCAGCGTCAGGAAGCCGACGAGGTGGAAATCCTCTCCGGCGTGTTCGAAGGCCGTACCACGGGCTGCTCGATCGGCCTGCTGATCCGCAACACTGACCAGAAGTCCAAGGACTACTCGGCCATCAAGGACCTGTTCCGCCCGGCCCACGCCGACTACACCTACCATCACAAGTACGGCATCCGCGACTACCGCGGTGGTGGCCGCAGCTCGGCCCGCGAAACCGCCATGCGCGTGGCTGCCGGTGCCATTGCCAAGAAGTACCTGGCCACCCAGGGCATTACCGTGCGTGGCTACATGAGCCAGCTGGGCCCGATCGAAATCCCGTTCAAGACCTGGGAATCGGTGGAGCAGAACGCTTTCTTCAGCCCCGACCCGGACAAGGTACCGGAGCTTGAGGCTTACATGGACCAGCTGCGCCGGGACCAGGATTCGGTGGGTGCCAAAATCACCGTGGTGGCCGAAGGCGTGATGCCGGGTTTGGGCGAACCGATCTTTGACCGTCTGGACGCAGAGTTGGCCCACGCGCTGATGAGCATCAACGCGGTCAAGGGCGTGGAAATTGGCGCCGGCTTCGCCAGCGTTGCCCAGCGTGGTACCGAACACCGTGACGAGCTGACCCCGGAAGGCTTCCTCAGCAACAACGCCGGCGGCATCCTGGGTGGCATTTCGTCGGGCCAGCCGATCGTTGCTCACCTGGCATTGAAGCCGACCTCCAGCATCACCACCCCGGGCCGTTCGATCGACATCGACGGCAACCCGGTGGACGTCATCACCAAAGGCCGCCACGACCCGTGCGTGGGCATCCGCGCTACGCCGATCGCCGAGGCGATGATGGCCATCGCGCTGATGGACCACCTGCTGCGTCACCGTGCGCAGAATGCCGATGTGAAGGTGAATACCCCGGTGCTGGGCCAGCTCTGATTCGCCTGCACCGGCCCTATCGCCGGCAAGCCAGCTCCCACAGTTACCCCGCAATGCTCAGGCCTGTGGTAATCCTGTGGGAGCTGGCTTGCCGGCGATAGGGCCGGGACAGGTCTACACAAGGCCATCCCATGCCCCCGATCCCCTACTGGCGCCTGTCCAGCTTCTATCTCTTCTACTTCGCTCTGCTAGGCTCCACTGCCCCTTTCCTGGCGCTGTACTTCGACCACCTGGGTTTCTCCCCGGCACGCATCGGCGAGCTGGTGGCCATCCCCATGCTGATGCGCTGCGTTGCCCCCAACCTGTGGGGCTGGTTGGGCGACCGCACCGGCCAGCGCCTGCTGATCGTGCGCCTGGGGGCGTTGTGCACCCTGGCCACCTTCGCCCTGATCTTCTTCGGCAAAAGTTACGCGTGGCTGGCGCTGGTAATGGCCCTGCACGCGTTCTTCTGGCACGCGGTACTGCCCCAGTTCGAGGTCATTACCCTGGCTCACCTGCACGGGCAAACGTCGCGCTACAGCCAGGTGCGCCTGTGGGGCTCGATCGGCTTCATCCTGACCGTGGTCGGCCTGGGCCGCCTGTTCGAATGGTTGAGCCTGGACATCTACCCGGTGGCGCTGGTCACCATCATGGCCGGCATTGTCGCCGCCAGCCTGTGGGTACCCAATGCCCAGCCGGTGGAGCAAGGTGAGCGCAGCAGCGCCGGTGGTTTTTTGCAGCAGTTGCGCGCCCCCGGGGTGATCGCGTTCTACGCTTGCGTGGCGCTGATGCAGCTCAGCCACGGGCCTTACTACACCTTTCTGACCCTTCACCTGGAGCACCTGGGCTATAGCCGTGGAGCCATCGGCTTGCTGTGGGCGCTGGGGGTGGTGGCCGAAGTGCTGATGTTCATGGTCATGAGCCGCCTGTTTGCCCGCTTCAGCGTGCAGCGGGTGTTGCTGGCCAGTTTCCTGCTGGCGGCCGTACGCTGGCTGTTGCTGGGCAACCTGGCAGGTGAGCCGGCCGTGCTGATCTTTGCCCAGTTGCTGCACGCGGCCACCTTTGGCTGCTTCCATGCCGCCAGCATCGCCTTCGTGCAGGCCAGCTTTGGCGCCCGCCAACAAGGCCAGGGCCAGGCGCTGTATGCGGCGCTGTCGGGTACCGGGGGCGCATTGGGGGCGTTGTATTCGGGCTACAGCTGGAAACTGCTGGGCCCCACCTTCACCTTTGGTATGGCCAGTGCCGCAGCCTTGGCCGCAGCCGTTATCATTGCCCTTTGTTCGCAACCGACCAGGACCCGCCCCTGATGAGCATTCTCAGCGTTTTCCACCCCTCCAGCCCGGAACTGCCGAACAAGGTGCTGACGCACCACGACGATATCGTCGCCACCCTGGCCGAGCAGGGCGTGCGTTTTGTGCATGCCGGGCATGGCTTGCGGGTGCGCCCTGGTACGGCCGAAGGCGAGGTGCTGGACGCATGCCGTGAGCATCTGGACCAGTTGATGACGGCGCATGGCAGCAAGGCATTCGTGCTGTTGAACCGCGACGGTGACGACCCGGCGCAGGTCGATGTGCGCGATGAACATGTGCATGACGCCGAAGAGGTGTTTGCCGTAGTCAGCGGGCGTGCGCAGGTTGGCCTGCGTTTGGGCGACCGGGTGTATTCGGTGCTGTGCGAGAAGGGTGACCGGTTGGTGGTGCCGGCGGGGACGCGGCGTTGGATAGAGCTGGGGGATACGCCGTTTTGCCTGGCGCTGCGGTTGTATGGCAGCGAGCAGGGTGTGCAGGCGCGGTTTACCGGGGATGTGACTGCGCGGGCGTTTCTGGGGATTGACGAGTTGTGATTGCTTGGACGGCCCTATCGCCGGCAAGCCAGCTCCCACAGGATATGCGCAGGCCTTGAGGTTGGCGCGGTCAATGTGGGAGCTGGCTTGCCGGCGATGAGGCCAGTAGCAACATCACAAAACTCAGCGATAGGTCGGCAGGGCAAACCGCTGCTGGCTCTGCAACATCGAAATCACCGGCAGTTCGCTGGCCTGTTCAGCCAGGTCACGGCGAATGGCACTGATCGCCCAGGACAGCTGCTCGGCACTGTGCAGTTGCGCATAGGTCAGCACCCGGCGGGTAACCTTGCCATCGGCTGCGCGCAGGGTCAGCAGCACGCCGCCATCGGGGCGGGCCTGGGTATTGACCTGGTAAGCAGAAAATACCGAGACGAACTTTTGCTGGATGAGGTCCATATCAACTCCTGGCTGTTGTGTGGCAGACATGAGTAGATAATTGCAGCGACCGTGCCAGATCCTGATTCTATAAAAAATCCAGTAAATACAGGGCTTTACGGAAACTCTACGAAGGCGCCACCGTGCAGGTTGCATGGTCATGCATTTTGCACAGTGCATTTTGCACGAGTCAGGCATTGCCTATCGGCCCCATAGAAACTGAACCTTTGACCCCACTGGCGTGCCTGACAAACACTTGGGCAATCATTTATGCCAGGAGGTTCCGATGACCCGCCAGACCGCCCCCGCCACCATGACCGACGACGAAACCGCCGCATTCGCCGAGCAGGTATTCGAACGTGCCCGCCAGGGCGATGCCGAAATGCTTGAGCGCCTGCTCGCCAGCGGCCTGCCGGCCAACCTGCGCAACCATAAGGGCGATACCCTGCTGATGCTGGCCAGCTACCACGGCCACCACGAAGCAGTGCGCGTGCTGCTGGCCCGCGATGCCGACCCGTTGATTGCCAACGACAACGGCCAGCTGCCTATCGCCGGGGCCGCCTTCAAGGGAGACCTGGCAATGATCCGGTTGTTGCTTGAGCACGGTGTCCCTGTAGACGCTGCTGCGCAGGACGGGCGCACGGCGTTGATGCTGGCGGCCATGTTCAATCGCAGCGAGATCCTCGACTACCTGCTGGCCCAAGGCGCCGACCCGGCGCGCCAGGATGCCCGCGGCGCCACTGCGCTGATGGCGGCGCAAACCATGGGGGCCGTAGACGCCGCCGCCCGCCTGCAAGCGCTGGCCGGCTAACCACCTGGGGGCATTTGCGGCTATCCTTGGCGACTTTTCACCCGTCGCAGGCCCCCTTTCATGAAAACTCAGTTGCTCGAATTCATCAGCCTCATTGGCGCTGGCTGCATGCGCGAGGCCGACATCGAGCGTATCGCCGACGAGGCCGCCCAGGCCTATGCCGACCCGGCTGCTTTCCTGGCCGCCAACCCCGATATCAACTACGACGACACGTTCCCGATTCCGCTGGGTGAATGGGTGGTGCTGGGCAGCCTGCCAGACACCGTGGTGTTCCAGGCCGACAGCTACCAGGACCTGTTCCAGCAGATCAGCGACTCGTTCGACAATAGCGTGCCGTTCACCCTCAAGCCCAAGCAGCTGGCCCGTACCGAGCCACTGACTGCGCTCAACCGCATTCAGGTGCAGATGGGGGCGTTGAACAAAGAGGCGGAGGGTTATGTGCTGCTGAACTTCAGCCAGTTGCTGGATGACGAGCTGCAGATGGTGATGGTGGGGCAGAACGACCTGGCGCGGGTGCTGGAGTTGGGGGCAGAGGTGGGCATCAAGGTGGAGCCGGCTTTGGAAGCCCTGAAGGTCGCCGTCCACATCTAAAGCCTGACGTGGTCCTTGTGGGAGCGGCCTTGTGTCGCGAAAGGGCCGCAAAGCGGCCCCGGCAATTTATGCGGCGAAGCTGAAAATTTTGGGGCCGCTACGCGCCCCATCGCGACACAAGGCCGCTCCCACAGGCCGGCGTTCAGCCTCAGCCCAGCGCCGTATCCAGAAACATCATGACGGCAAACCCACCCATCAATCCCAACGTCGCCGCCGTCTGGTGCCCGTTGCGGTGGGTTTCCGGGATCACCTCGTGGCTTACCACAAAAATCATCGCCCCTGCCGCCAGCCCCATGCTGATCGGGTAGGCCAGGGCGAAGCCTGTGGAAATCCCCAGCCCGATCACCGCCCCCAATGGTTCCATCAAACCCGAACCGATCGCCACCAGCGCAGCCTTGAGGCTCGACAGCCCTGTGGCACGCAGTGCCAGGGCCACGGCCAGCCCTTCAGGGATG
Source organism: Pseudomonas sp. LLC-1 (assembly GCF_002992185.1). Lineage (NCBI taxonomy): Bacteria > Pseudomonadati > Pseudomonadota > Gammaproteobacteria > Pseudomonadales > Pseudomonadaceae > Pseudomonas > Pseudomonas sp. LLC-1. The sequence goes on from NZ_LUVY01000008.1 coordinate 141,802, forward strand.
TCCTGAATGGCGATAGCGCTGGTCAGCGGCAGGCCGATGTTCATGTCGCCATTGGCGAAGCTCACGCCGATGGCCATGCCTTCAGGCAGGTTGTGCAGGGTGATCGCCAGCACGAACAGCCACACCCGGCTGATGCGCTCGGCTTCGGGGCCGCAGGGACCGGTGCTTTCATGCTCGTGCGGGGTGAAGCGGTCCAGGCCCAGCATCAAAAGCACGCCCAACACCATGCCCAGCACCACGGTAAAGGCCGCAGCCGGGCCGTTGCCGGTAATCTCGCGGGCCGCATCCAGGCCCGGCAGAATCAGCGAAAACGAGCTGGCCGCCAGCATCATGCCGGCGGCAAAGCCCAGCATTACATCCTGGGTGCGGGCGCTGACATCGCGCAGCACCACCGCCAGCACAGCACCCAGGGCGGTAGCGCCAAAGCCGGACAACCCGCCCAGCACGGCAAGGTGCAGGTTATCGGCGTGGTCGCCGTTCACCGCGTTCCACACGCTGGCGCCCAGCAGCATGACCACCGCCAGCAGGCTAAGGCCGAGACCGGCGCTGAGCCAAGGGGTGTTCACGGCCTGCTGGCGCCAGGCGTTCAGCAGTGAGGGTGGGGCGGCGCTTTGCGTGTGGGCGGGGGGCATACGAACCTCGAATCAATGAATACCGGCAGTCTACTCAGAGACCTGCGCCTATCGCCAAGGATTCGCTTCTATCGGCGCGATAGCTGACTATGCTGTGCAGCAAAGCCTTTTGACAGGAGTTTTAGCATGGGGTCGACATTCAACAGCCTGGTAGGGCTGATCATCCTGGCGCTGGATATCTGGGCCATCCTCAATGTGATCAAGAGTGGCAGCGAGGTGGGCATCAAAGTGTTGTGGATCTTGCTGATCGCTTTGCTGCCGGTGGTGGGCCTGGTGATTTGGGCCATCGCGGGGCCGCGGGGAAATGTGCGCATCTGAAAGGCCGGCACAGACAAAACCCGCAACACCCCGGTGACAAAATTTTCACATTGGTTTAAACAGAATCCGCACCCGCACAATGCTGCGTTGGTCTAGCGCCAGCGCCTCTTCGCAAACCGCAATCCTAGGACCTTCCCATTCATGGCTAACACGGACGCCTTGAAGCAACAGGGCGCGCGAACGTCGTTTTCGCCGACCCTGAAATCCCACCTGGCCTACACGCTGCTCAGTGGCCTGGTGATCATGCTGATGCTCAGCCTGGTGCGCCTGGCGCTGCTGGTCTACAACAGCGACATGGTCGGCGATACGCCGTATTCCACGGTAGCCGAAGGCTTCCTCAACGGCTTGCGCTTCGACCTGCGGGTGGTGGTGTACCTCAGCATCCCGCTGCTGCTGGCGATCCTCAGCCCCTGGGCCATGGCCCGGCGTGGCGTGTTCCGCTTCTGGCTGACCCTCACCTCCAGCGTGGTGATGTTCCTCGGCCTGATGGAGATGGACTTCTACCGCGAGTTCCACCAGCGCCTCAACGGCCTGGTGTTCCAGTACATCAAGGAAGACCCGAAAACCGTCATGAGCATGCTCTGGTACGGTTTCCCGGTGGTGCGCTACCTGCTGGCCTGGGCCTTCGGCACCTGGCTGTTGAGCCTGCTGTTCAAGGGTATCGACCGTGCCACCCGGGGTGAGGGCGTGCAGCGCGTTGCACCGTGGTACAACCGCCTGGCGGTGTTCATGGTGATTTTGCTGGTGGCCGTGGTCGCTGCCCGTGGCACCCTGCGCCAAGGGCCGCCGATGCGTTGGGGTGATGCTTTCACCACCGACTCCAACTTCGTCAACCAGTTGGGCCTGAACGGCACCCTGACCCTGATCGACGCCGCCAAGAGCCGCTTCGGCGAAGACCGCGCCAACATCTGGAAGCCGGTGCTGGAGCAGAACGTGGCCACGCAAAGCGTGCGCGAACAGCTGCTGACCGCCAACGACACCCTGGTCGATGCCGACGAGGCCGCCATCCGCCGCGACTTCGTGCCGCCGGCTGACCGCACCCTGCCGATCAAGAACGTGGTGGTGATCCTCATGGAGAGCTTCGCCGGCCATTCGGTAGGCGCGCTGGGCAGCCCCAACAACATCACCCCGTACTTCGACAAGCTGGCCAAAGAAGGCCTGCTGTTCGACCGCTTCTTCTCCAACGGCACCCATACCCACCAGGGCATGTTTGCCACCATGGCGTGCTTCCCCAACCTGCCAGGCTTCGAGTACCTGATGCAAACCCCGGAAGGCGGCCACAAGCTGTCTGGCCTGCCGGCCCTGCTCAGCGCCCGCGACTACGACGACGTGTACGTCTACAACGGCGACTTTGCCTGGGACAACCAGTCCGGGTTCTTCGGCAATCAGGGCATGACCACCTTCATCGGCCGTAACGACTTCGTCAACCCGGTGTTCTCCGACCCGACCTGGGGCGTGTCCGACCAGGACATGTTCGACCGCGGTAACGAGGAACTGGCCAAGCACGACGGCAAGAAGCCGATCTACGCGCTGCTGCAGACGCTGTCCAACCACACGCCTTATGCGCTGCCGAAAGACCTGCCGGTCGAGAAGGTCACAGGCCAGGGCCGCCTGGATGAGCACCTGACCGCCATGCGCTATTCGGACTGGGCGCTGGGCCAGTTCTTCGAGAAGGCGCGTAAAGAGCCTTACTTCAAGGAAACCCTGTTCGTCATCGTCGGCGACCATGGCTTTGGCAACCACCAGCAGGTCACCGAGTTGGACCTGGGCCGTTTCAACGTACCGCTGCTGCTGATTGCCCCGGGCATTCAGGAGAAGTTCGGTGCGGTGAATCACACCGTGGGTACCCAGGTCGATATCGTGCCGACCATCATGGGCCGCCTGGGTGGCCAGACCCGTCACCAGTGCTGGGGCCGCGACCTGCTCAACCTGCCTGAAGGCGACCAGGGTGTGGGCATGATCAAGCCGTCGGGCAGCGAGCAGATCGTGGGGCTGGTACAGGGTGACCGCATCCTGATCGAGTCCAAGGACATGAGCCCGCGTATGTACCGCTACCAGCTGGGCAGCGAGTTCAAGGCTGAGCTGATCGAAAGCCCGGACCAGCCGGAAATGCTCAAGAAGCTCGAAGCGTACATTCAGACCGCGACCAAGAGCCTGCTAGATAACACTGCCGGTGTAGTGCACGGTACACCGAAGTAAAGCGGGGGCCGCTATGCGGCCCATCGCCGGCAAGCCAGCTCCCACAGGTACGGCACAGGTTTCAGATCCTGTGCCGTACCTGTGGGAGCTGGCTTGCCGGCGATGGGCCCGGCACAAATCTTCCCTGACTGAACATTCTCTCAGCCTCAAGGTCAGTTATTCAGGCATCACACCAACTGGTGTTCTTGAATTGAGAGGGCTCGTTCAATGAAAGCGTGGGAAGTCATCTTTGCCGATCAGAAAGGCGAACCGTCCACCATGACCCTGCGGGCCGAGCACTGTCCCAGCGAAGAGGACGCCGCGCGGGCCATCCGTTCGCACCTGTTCCCGGTGATGGACGAGCTGGACCTCAACGACTTCCAGGACCGCACCATTTCCCCTACCGCCCGCTGGCTGAAAGAGCATAGCGGCGTGACCATCACCAGCATTCACGAAGCACCCTGACCCACACGTTTGCGTGGCGCCTTTGCAGGCACTACGCTACTGGAAGGTGCCGCCTATTCTGCGGGTTGGCACCGCTTCAATTCGCGTCTTGCATCAGCTCGAACTGCCCGGCCAATGACTGCCGGCAGGTGCGTAGTGCACGGAAAGTCTATCCATAGCATTATTCAGGAGGACGATTCATGAGCAGCCAGAACGACGATATCAGCAGCAACGTCCTGCGCCAGATGAAAGCAGGCGGGTTCGACTTCACCCAGATCCACCCCATCGAGTTCTATGCCGTGTTCCCCGACGAAGCAGGGGCCCGCCGCGCGGCCGGGCAGTTTCGTGGCGAATCGCTCAATGCCCAGGTGAAGGAGCTGGGCGACGGTGCCTGGCACCTGGAACTGAGCAAGGTCATGTATGCCACCTATGGCGGGATTGGCGACTTTGAAGAGGCCTTCGAGCAGTTGGTGACACCTTATGGGGGGGAGGTGGAAGGGTGGGGCGTCAAGCATGAGCGACCGATTGCCTGAGTGTATTGTGTTGCCTTTTTCGCGGGCTCGCCCGCGAAGAAGCACACGCGGGCGTCAAGGCCTGCGCTTGGCCATATGCCCCAGATAGGCCAGCAACGCATCCAGCTCCTGTTCACTCAACACACGTTCGTCAAACCCCGGCATCTTCGCTTGCGGCCATTGCCGAAGGCTTTGCGGGTTCCGAATCAGCTTGCGCAGGTATTCTGGCCGAAAATACTCGGTAGGGTTGTGCGGCACATTCAAATCCGGCCCCACCTGCGCATCCCCTGCACCGTTCAGCCGATGGCACGCCAGGCAATTCTGCTGGAACAATGCAAAACCCTGCAGCACCGGGCTGTCGGCGGGCAGCTTGGGGTCGGGCAGCAACGCGGGAAAACGCTGCGCCACCGGCGCGAGCTTGCGAATGGTGGAAATCTGGAACGGCCACTGCTCCGGGCGGATGCCACTGGCCTGCGGCGCAGTCCACACCAGGTAGAACGGCCCCGCGCTCGGCTTGCCCTGGCACAGTGCCGGCCACGGCTGGCCTGGGTCTTCCACCGCCAGCCAGGCCTGTGCCGGCCCTTGCTGCAGCAGTGGCGCAGCGGGCATTTCAGCGGCAAAGCCATCCAGCGCCACGGCCTGCAGGTGATCACTGGCGCTGACGCCTTTTAGCAGCGTGGCCAACGGCACCGCCCGATAGTGCATGGGGCGCTTGTAGGAAACGTCTTGTTCGATGCTGATATCCCGAGCCTGCGGATGGCCAAGCAGTTCGGCGCTGCTCCACTGGCGCGTATTGGCGCCCAGCTCAAGGTGCAGCTGCGCCGCCGACAGCGGCAGGCTCAGGAGCAATGCTAACAAGGCAAGGCTGTGGCGCATGGGCAATCTCCGACCATCAAGGCCAGCAGGTTACCTGTGTACTGCCCGTTGGCGCCATCGCCACTGTCAGCCGAACAAGCGTGTCAGGTTCGGCAAAATCAGCAGTAAAGTGGTGGCGAAGAGAATGAGCCCAGCTTGGCGAATTTTCGATTGTCTGAACATGGCGGACCGCCTTCTTTTTGTTATTCCTGAATACCCGTTGGCTTCCTTGTCGCACTTCGGGTCGATCGCAGAGACGCCGCATGGCGCCTGAACTGCCTGCCTCTTGAAAGTGGATATACAACCAACAGTAGGGTGTGTGGCATCCATGTTTGAGAACCCTTTCTTCTAATAATGTTGATCGATGATTTCTTTTTGCTATGAGGCCATGTGCCAGTCGGCTGGCATGCTCTGGCTAGACAGTGGCGCAAGTACCAGGCGGGCGCCGACGAAATGTGACCGTTCGTCAGTGCAGCCTACTTGCTTGTACGTGTCTTTCGCGTCAGTCTCTACAGCAGATTCCCACCCATGTCGTTCAGGACTACCCCTATGTCGTTACGCGTTTGCATCCTTGAAACCGATGTCCTGCGACCGGAGTTGACCGCGCAGTACCAGGGCTACGGCAGGATGTTCGAGCAGCTCTTCTCGCGTCAGCCGATCGCCGCCGAATTCCGTGTGTACAACGTGATGAACGGCGATTACCCCGCCGACAGTGAAGTGTTCGATGCCTACCTGGTGACGGGTAGCAAGGCCGACTCGTTTGGTTCCGACCCGTGGATCCAGACCCTCAAGGCCTACCTGCTGAAATTGTACGAACGTGGCGAGAAGCTGCTGGGGGTGTGTTTTGGCCACCAGTTGCTGGCATTGACCCTGGGTGGCAAGGCCGAGCGGGCCGACAAGGGCTGGGGCGTGGGCATCCATCGCTACTCGCTGGCGGCCCATGCGCCGTGGATGGACCCTGAAGTGTCGGAGCTGACCTTGCTGATCAGCCACCAGGACCAGGTGACCGAATTGCCGGAAGGCGCCACGGTGATTGCTTCCAGCGACTTCTGCCCGAATGCGGCGTACCACATTCGTGACCAGGTGCTGTGCTTCCAGGGCCACCCGGAGTTCGTGCACGACTATTCCCGCGCACTGCTGGATGCGCGTCAGGAATTCCTGGGAGATGAGGTGTACCACAAGGCCGTGGCCAGCCTGGCCACCGAGCACCAGGGCGACCTGGTGGGGGAGTGGATGTTGCGCTTTATCCAGCAGCCGGTGAGCAAGCACGACGCGGCTTAAGAAGCTGGGGGCCGCAAACCGGCCCCCACAATCTCAAAGCCAGCCCGACTTCTTGAAGCTGGCGTACAACCCCGCACACCCCAGCCCGATTACACCCAGCACCCCGAAATACCCATAGTGCCAAGCCAGTTCCGGCATGTTCTGGAAGTTCATCCCGTAGACCCCGGCAATGGCCGTGGGGAACGCCAAAATCGCTGCCCAGGCCGCGAACTTGCGCTGAACGATGCTTTGCCGTGACGACTCCAGCAGCATGCCGATCTCGATGGTCTGGCTGGCGATGTCGCGGATGCCGGCCAGGTCTTCCATCTGCCGCGTCACATGTATCTGCACATCACGGAAGTAGGGCCGCATGTTCTTGTCGATGAACGGGAAGCTCAGGCGTTGCAGCTCTTCGCTCACTTCCACCATCGGCGCCACATAACGGCGCAGACGCAGGATGTCGCGGCGCAGGCTGTGCAGGCGGCGGATGTCGTCCTCCTGCAGCGAGCCCCCCAGCACGCTTTGTTCCAGCTCTTCGATCTCGCCATGAATGGCTTCGCTGACCGGCTGATAGTTTTCGGTCACGAAGTCGAGCAGGGCGTACAGTACGAAGTCTTCGCCGTGCTCCAGCAGCAATGGCCGTGCCTCGCAGCGCTGGCGCACCATGGCGTAGGACTTGGAGTGGCCGTTGCGGCAGGTGATGATGTAGCCGTTGCCAGCGAAGATATGGGTTTCGATGAACTCCAGCTTGCCTTCGTGGCGCACCGGCGAATAGGTGACGATGAACAGCGCGTCACCGAAGGTTTCCAGCTTGGGCCGGCTGTGCTTTTCAAGGGCATCTTCAATGGCCAGTTCGTGCAGGTTGAACTGGCACTGCAGGTTGGCCAGCTCCTCGGCATTGGGCTCTTCCAGGCCGATCCACACGAAGTGCCCCGGCTTGCGCGCCCACTCGCTGCCTTCGTCGATGCTGATGTTGGTGACCTTTCTGCCGGCGCTGTACACCGCCGATGCCACGACACGACCCATGGTTGCCCGCTTATTCCGGTTGAACACGGGTTACAGCTTGGGCCGTACCCGGCCCAAGAGCAACCCGCTTCAGGCCAGCTCGTGTTCCATGCGGTCGATGCACTGCTGCATCTGCCCCCGGCACTGCTCTATCAGCGCCGGGATGTCCTGTTGGGTCATGCCCGCCGTGACGATGGGTGGCAACGAGCGCACGATCACCGTGCGCTGGCGCCAGCTGTTCAGGCTCATGCGCCTGGCATAGCGGCTGACGCATACCGGCACGATCGGCACACCGGCTTCGATGGCCATGTGAAACGCGCCTTTCTTGAAGGCCATCAGCTGCTCGCCGGCGTTACGCGTGCCTTCAGGGAAAATCCAGATGGAGGTGTCGTCCTGCAGCACCCGCGTGGTCTTTTGCAGCGCCTTGCGCGCCTGGTAGGCGTTCTTGCGGTCGATCAGCACGTTGCCGCCCAGCCAGAACAGCTGGCCGAACAGCGGGATCCAGCCCAGGCTTTTCTTGCCGATGGCCACGGTGCGTTGTGGTACCACCTGGCCCAATACGAACAGGTCGAAGTTGGACTGGTGGTTGGCGACAATCACGCACCCGGGAGGGTGGTCCCACAGCGGCCCGACCTCGGCCTTGACCTTGATGCGCATCAGCCAGGTGGCTGGCCGGCTGTACAGGTGGGCAAACACCCGGCTGTTATCGGGGTTGAAGGGGCGGCACAGGCCAATGACCAGGCCCACGGCGCCAACGGCAAGAAAATGCAGCGCCAGCAGGAGCATGCGCAACGAATAAAGCATGGTACGACTCACACCAGACAGTCGCCGGGCAGTGTACGGGTGTGCACTGGCTGCGGCAAACCTTGGTGTGAGCCTGTCGGGTCAACCCATGTGGTGCTGGTCCAGCTCGATCGCCTTGTCCAATGCCTCCAGCAGCCCTTTGCGCACCTTCAGCTTGGTGTTCTTGTGCGCCAGCATGTTCAGCTTCTTCAACTCCCGCGCCGCAGCCAGTGCTGTTTCCTGCAGTTGCTCGGCCGGCACCACCTTGTCGAGGAAGCCGGCATCCACTGCCGCGACCGGATCGAATACCTCGGCGTTGATCACCGAACGATGGAAAGCCGAGCGACGCAGGCGATCACGTGCCAGTTCGATGCCGGCATGGTGCATGGTCATGCCGATCTGCACTTCGTTCAGGCACACCTTGTACGGCCCTTCGACGCCAATGCGGTAGTCGGCCGACAGCAGCAGGAAGGCGCCCTTGGCCACGGCATTGCCCGGGCAGGCAACCACTACCGGGAACGGGTGCGACAGCAGGCGGCGGGCGAGGGTGGAGCCAGCAGTGACCAGGCTGATGGCCGCTTGAGGGCCGCTGGTCATCACCTTGAGGTCGTAACCGCCCGACAGAATGCCTGGCTGCCCGGTAATGATCACCACGGCACGCTCTTCAGTAGCGCGGTCGAGCGCGGCATTGAAGGCGGTGATGACATCCGGCGAGATGGCGTTGACCTTGCCGTTGTTCAGGGTCAGGGTGGCGATGCCGTCTTCGGCGTGGTAGGTAATCAGCTCGCTCATGGCAGAGTCCTTTTGTTGGCGTGGCGACGACGTTACCCAGCGCCAGAGGCCAGGTAAAGCAGCAAGGCTGACTGGTCGGTCAGCGTTCACCGGGGCTCAAATGCAAATACATGAAAAAACTGAAAAAAATGCTTGCCAAAGGAAAGCACTTTCACTAAATTAGCGCACCTCGACGGGCCGCAAGGCTTGAAGAGAAACGGTGAAGTGTCCGAGTGGTCGAAGGAGCACGCCTGGAAAGTGTGTATACGAGAAATCGTATCAAGGGTTCAAATCCCTTCTTCACCGCCACATTCTGCGAAGAGCCCCCGCGCTGATAAAGCCGGGGGCTTTTTGCATTTCGGGCCTTCGAGGGCTGCTGTGCAGCCCATCGCGACACAGCGCAGAAGCTCGCCGTAGCCTGGATCAGTCCACCCCGACAAACCCCCCGGTCTGGTGATGCCACAGCCGGGCATACAACCCCTGTTGCTCCAGCAGCTCACTGTGGCTGCCACTCTCGACAATCCGCCCCTTGTCCAGCACCACCAGCCGGTCCATCCGCGCAATGGTCGACAGCCGGTGGGCAATGGCGATCACCGTCTTGCCCTGCATCAGCGTCTCCAGGCTCTCCTGGATGGCGGCCTCCACCTCCGAGTCCAGCGCCGAAGTGGCTTCGTCCATGATCAGGATTGGCGCGTTCTTCAGCAGTACCCGGGCAATGGCGATGCGCTGGCGCTGGCCACCCGACAGTTTCACCCCACGCTCACCCACGTGGGCATCGAAGCCGGTGCGCCCCTGGGCGTCCGACAGCTGCGGGATAAACTCGTCGGCGCGGGCGCGGCGCACGGCTTCGAGCAACTCCGCCTCGCTGGCGCCGGGGCGGCCATACAGCAGGTTGTCACGGATCGAGCGGTGCAGCAGCGAGGTGTCCTGGGTGATCATGCCGATTTGTGCGCGCAGGCTGGCCTGGCTCACCTGGGCAATGTCCTGGCCATCGATAAGGATACGCCCGCCCTGCACGTCGTACAGGCGCAGCAGCAGGTTGACCAAGGTTGACTTGCCCGCGCCGGACGGGCCGATCAAGCCGATTTTTTCGCCCGGGCGGATGTTCAGGTCGAGCCCTTCGATCACGTTGGCAGCCTTGCCGTAGTGGAAGTCCACGTCATCGAACCGCACCGCGCCGCGGCTCACCTTCAGCGCTGGCGCATTGGGCTGGTCGATGACGGTGACCGGCTGGGCGATGGTCTGCAGGCCGTCCTGGACCATGCCGATGTTCTCGAAGATGCCGTTCACCACCCACATGATCCAGCCCGACATGTTGACGATGCGGATCACCAGGCCGGTGGCCAGGGCAATGGCGCCGACGGTAATCAGCGACTGGCTCCACAGCCACAGCGCCAGGCCCGTGGTGGTGACCACCAGCAGGCCGTTGAGGCTGGTGATGACCACGTCCATGCTGGTGACCACGCGCGCCGCCAGTTGGGTTTTCTCGGTCTGTTCGCTGATCGCTTCGCGCGCGTATTGCTGCTCGTAGTCGGTGTGGGCGAACAGCTTCAGGGTGGCGATGTTGGTGTAGCCATCGACGATACGCCCCATCAGCTTGGAGCGGGCGTCGGAAGAGATCACCGAACGCTCCTTCACCCTTGGCACGAAGTAGAAGAGCGCGGCGATGTAGCCGACGATCCACAGCAGCAGCGGCAGCATCAGGCGCCAGTCGGCCTCGGCGAACAGCACCAGCGAGGTAATGGCGTAGATCAGCACATGCCATAGCGCATCCACCGCCTGCACGGCGGAGTCGCGCAGCGAGTTGCCGGTCTGCATGATGCGCTGGGCGATGCGCCCGGCAAAGTCGCTCTGGAAGAAGTTCAGGCTCTGCTTGAGCACGTAGGTGTGGTTCTGCCAGCGGATCAGGCTGGTCATGCCGGGGTTGATGGTCTGGTGCACCAGCAGGTCGTGCAGGCCGAAGAACACCGGCCGCAGCAGCAGGATCACCACCAGCATCCAGATCAGCTCGCCACTGTGCTCACTGAAGAAGTTGGCATTGGGCGTGCCCTGAGCCAGGTCGATGATGCGGCTGAGGTAGCTGAACATGGCCACCTCGATCAGCGAAGCGAACAGGCCGACCACCAGCAGGGCAAGAAAACTGGGCCATACCTGGCGCAGGTAATACAGGTAGAACGGCCACACGGTAGTCGGCGGCGATTCACTGGGTGCTTCGCGGAAAATATCGATCAGTTGTTCGAAACGGCGGTACAGCATGGGTAACGACACTCCTGTTCCATCCTGCCCTCAGGCGGTTCACGTCCCTGTGAAGCCTGCGGTCAGTCGATGCGTTTGGCCGACTTGATGTAGACCGGGTCGGCCGGTACATCACGCATGCCTTTCTTGATGGTGGTCGGCGAGTTGACGATCTGGTCGACCACCTCCATGCCCTTGGTCACCTTGCCGAACACGGCATAGCCACGGTCACGCCCGGGGTTGAGGAAGTCGTTGTCGGCCACGTTGATGAAGAACTGACTGGTGGCCGAGTTCGGGTCCGAGGTGCGCGCCATCGACAGGGTGCCGCGGGTGTTCAGCAGGCCGTTGCTGGCTTCGTTCTTGATTGGGTCGTTGGTGTTTTTTTGCACCATCTGGTCAGTGAAACCCCCGCCCTGGACCATGAAACCTGGGATCACACGGTGAAAAATGGTGTTGTTGTAGAAGCCGCTGTCAACGTACTGCAGAAAGTTCTTGGTACTGACCGGCGCCTTCTCGGCGTTCAGCTCGATTTCGACCTGGCCGAAGCTGGTGTCCAGCAGAACGTGCGGGGTCTTGTCGGAGGCCATGACGCTGGTGGCGAAGGCGACCGAGCAGGCGGTGAGCAGGAGTTTTTTCAGCATGGGCTCAAAGATCCTTGAGAGGTGGAAGCGGCTGCGAGGAACTGCAGCAGGGTCTGGTTGAAGACCTCGGGTTGATCGAGGGGCGTAGCGTGCCGGGAATCGTCGACGACGACCAGCCTGGCGTTGGGCATCAGCGCGACGTAGCGTTGTTTCAGTTGTATCGGGGTGTAATCGTGGTCGGCGGCAATGATCAGGGTAGGGCAGTGGATCTGCCCGATGCGTTCCTGCACGCCCCAGTCGACGATGGCGTCGAAGCTCTTGAGGTAGGCGTGTTTGTCGTTACGGGCCCAGCGTTGGGCCATCTTCTGTCGCAGTTCGGCTTGATGAGGTTTGGGGAACAGGCGTTCAGCCAGGCCCTTGCCGACGGTTTCGACACTGAGCAGCCGCGCCAGGCCCCAGCGCTTTAGCCACCATATCCAGTCACTGCGGGTGCGGCGCTTGACCTCGGGGGCGCTGTTGACAATGCACAGGCTGCGCAGCCATTGCGGATGGTCGACGGCAAACTGGAAGCCGACCATGCCGCCCATGGACAGGCCGACGAAGTGCACGGGGCCCGTGTGCAGGTGTTCGAGCAGGGCGAGCAGGTCGGCACTGAAGGTGGCGATCTGGTAGCCGTCGCGGGGTTTGTCGGAGCGGCCGTGGCCGCGAATGTCCATGAGGATCACCCGGTAGTGGCGGCTGAGTGCCGGCACCTGCAGTTCCCAGTCCTGGCAACTGGAGCCCAGGCCGTGCAGCAGTACCAGTGGTTCGCCCTGGCCATATTCCTCGTAATGCAGTGCGCATCCTTCGTGTTCGAAATAGGCCATGGGCGCGGTTCTCTCAAGCTTGTGGGGGGGCTGCGAAGGGCACGTCCAGTGGCGCGGTGTCGAAGTTGCGCAGCAGGTCGATGAGAATCTGCGTGGCCGGGCCCAGGGTCTTCTCTTTGCTCGAATAAAGGTAGAACAGTGGGTGGCGGCTGCCACCCTGGTCCAGTGGCAACGGCTTGAGCACGCCTTCGCTCAGCTCACGCTCGATCATGTGCCGGGGCAGCCAGGCAAAGCCCAGGCCGCTGCTGACGAAGGTGGCGGCGGTGCCCAGGCTGCCGACGGTCCAGCGCTGCTCGGCACCCAGCCAGCCGACGTCGCGTGGCTGCGCGCGGCCGGAGTCGCGGATCACCACCTGCAACTGGCTTTCCAGGTCCTGGAAGGTGAGTTCACGGCCCAGGCGGTGCAGGCTGTGCTCAGGGTGGGCGACGGCGACGAACTCCACTGCACTCAGTTCGGCGCCCAGGTAGCCGCCGATGCTGTAGCTGCTGATGGCCAGGTCGGCGATGCCTTCATGCATGACTTCTTCCACGCCAGACAGCACTTCTTCCCGCAGGCGCACCCGGCAGCCACGGCTTTGCGGCATGAACGCGGCCAGGGCACGTACCAGGCGGGCGCTGGGGTAGGCGGCATCGACCACCAGGCGTACCTCGGCTTCCCAGCCTTGTTCCATGTGGTGGGCGAGGTCCTCCAGCTGGCTGGCCTGCTTTACCAGGTGGCGCGAGCGGCGCAGTAGCACGTTGCCGGCGTCGGTAAGCACTGCCTTGCGGCCGTCGATACGCAGCAGTGGCACGCCCAGTTGCTCTTGCATGCGGGCCACGGTGTAGCTGACCGAGGACTGCGAGCGATGCAGTGCCTCGGCGGCCTGGGCAAACCCGCCGTGATCGACCACTGCTTGCAGGGTTCGCCACTGGTCAAGGGTTACGCGCGGCGCTTTCATCTTTCGCTCCTGTTGTCCTAAGCTGCCCTCTTTCAAGGAGAGCGGCCCATGAAGAAATGTTGTGCGGCAATACTGATGTGCCTGCCCCTCGGGGCCATGGCCTACCCCATCGATGTGGAGAAGGAACTGACCGGGGTAAAGCTTGACTACACCGCCTATGACACGGCCTACGACATTGGCGCCATTACCCTCAACAACTATGGGCAGGTACCGGCGGCCTGCAAGGTGACCTTCCGCAATGGCCCCGAAGCCCCCAGGGTTCGCCGGGTGAACGTACCGGCCGGTAAAAGCGTCGATGTCACCGCCAAATTCAACCGGCAGATCATCAAACTGCGTATCGCCTTGAGCTGCAGCGCGGAATAAACTGATTAATCGATTGATTGAACCCACTTTTTACGCTTTTTTATCGATAGGTCAAGCCTTAATCTCACCTCCATCGAATCGCAACCCTTTTCGCCGATGGAGGCACCCCATGTCCCGCGTACTGATCATCGAAAGCAGCGCCCGCCAGCAGGATTCCGTTTCCCGTCAGCTGACCCGTGATTTCATCCAGCAATGGCAGGCCGCCCACCCGGCCGATCAGATCACGGTGCGCGACCTGGCGGTGAACCCGGTGCCGCACCTGGACGCCAACCTGCTGGGTGGCTGGATGAAGCCCGAAGAGCAGCGCAGTGCCGCCGAACTGGAGGCCCTGGCCCGTTCCAACGAATTGACCGATGAAGTGCTGGCGGCTGATGTGCTGGTAATGGCCGCGCCGATGTACAACTTCACCATCCCCAGCACCCTCAAGGCCTGGCTGGACCACGTACTGCGCGCCGGCATCACCTTCAAGTACACCCCGACCGGCCCGCAGGGCCTACTGACCGGCAAGCGCGCCATCGTGCTGACCGCCCGTGGCGGCATTCACGCCGGTGCCAGCAGCGACCACCAGGAACCGTACCTGCGTCAGGTGATGGCCTTCATCGGTATTCACGATGTCGATTTCATCCACGCCGAAGGCCTGAACATGAGCGGCGAGTTCCATGAGAAGGGCGTCAACCAGGCCAAGGCCAAACTGGCGGCGGTCGCCTGAGGCTTAACGAATTCCCAACCCTGACACCTGTTTGTTGCTCCTTTGGGTGTACCTGCCCGGCCAATGGCCGGGCTTTTTTATGCCTGGGCTTCTGTGGGGGCCGGTTCAGCCCTTACATTCCTCATGGTTGAACTCATTCGCCGCAACCCGCTAAGGTCGCGGCCTTGATTCACAAGAGGCAACCATGGGCTATCTGATAATCGTCGCGCTGATCCAGGCGTTTTCCTTCAGCCTGATCGGCGAGTACCTGGCCGGGCACGTCGACAGCTATTTTGCCGTGCTCGCACGGGTGGTGCTGGCAGGCCTGGTGTTCCTGCCATTGACCCGCTGGCGCCAGGTCGAGCCGCGCTTCATGCGCTCGATGCTGTTGATCGGCGCGCTGCAGTACGGCATCACCTACGTCTGCCTGTACCTGAGCTTCCGCGTGCTGACCGTGCCGGAGGTGTTGCTGTTCACCATCCTCACGCCGCTGCATGTGACGCTGATCGAAGACGCCATGAACCGGCGTTTCAACCCGTGGGCGCTGCTGGCCGCGCTGGTTGCCGTGGCCGGTGCTGCGGTGATCCGCTTCGACAGCATCAGCGGCGAGTTCTTCATCGGCTTCCTGCTGCTGCAACTGGCCAACTTCACCTATGCCGCTGGCCAGGTGCTGTACCGTCACCTGGTCGCGCGGCACCCCAGCGACCTGCCGCATTACGCGCGCTTCGGCTACTTCTACCTGGGCGCCTTGCTGGTGGTGTTGCCGGCCTTCCTGCTGTTCGGCAACGCCCAGCACCTGCCGAGCACCGATGTGCAATGGCTGGTGCTGCTGTTCCTGGGCCTGTGCCCGACGGCGCTTGGCCTGTACTGGTGGAACAAGGGCGCGTGCCTGGTGTCTGGCGGTACGTTGGCGGTGATGAACAACCTGCATGTACCGGTAGGGCTGCTGCTGAACCTGTTGATCTGGAACCAGCACGAGCCGCTGGGGCGGCTGTTCATCGGCGGTGGGATCATCCTGGCGTCGGTGTGGTTGAGCCGTCTGGGGGCGCGGACCCAGGCACCGCTGGCCGGCAAGGCCTGACATGCACACCATCTTCGTCATTGTTGCGCCGATCTTCGCTCTGATCCTGGTCGGCTACCTGTGCCGCAAGACCAACAAGCTGGGCGACAAGGCGGCTGCCGAAATCAACAAGATGGTGGTCTGGCTGTGCCTGCCGGCGTTGCTGTTCAAGGTCACCGCCACCGCCACCTGGAGCGAGATCTGGCACCCTGGGTTCATCGTGGCTTTTGGTGCAGGTGCCCTGGCCATGTTCGTGGTCACGCTGGCGTGGCGGCTGTACAGCGGCCATGGCCTGGTGGCATCGAGCATCGACGGGCTCAGTGCGGGCTATGCCAATACCGGCTATATCGGCATCCCGTTGTGTCTGTTGCTGTTCGGTCAGGCGGGCTTGCAGCCGGCCCTGATCTCGTCTTTGATCGTCGTGTGCCTGGTGTTTGCCATTTCGCTGACACTGATCGAGATCGGTTTGCAGGAAGAGCGGCATATTGGCCGCGCCATCGTGGTGGTGGGCAAGGCGCTGGCGAAGAACCCGTTGGTGATTTCGCCGCTGGCCGGCGCTGGCTGGGCCATGACCGGGTTGGGGCTGGCCGAGCCGGTAATGCACTTTCTCGACATGCTGGCGTTGGCGACCACGCCGTGCGCCTTGATATCGCTGGGCGCGTTCCTGGCGGAAAAGCGTACCGGAGCACAGGCCAGCCCGTGGCCGTTGGTGGGGTTGAAGCTGGTAGGGCAGCCGGCGCTGACCTGGGTGCTGGCATACAAGGTGTTCAGCCTGCCGAGCATGTGGGCGGCTTCGGCGGTGCTGTTGGCGGCGCTGCCGACCGGGACCGGGCCGTTCATGCTGGCGGAGTATTACAACCGCGAGGCGGGGCTGATATCGCGGACGATCCTGTTATCGACCGTGGCTTCGCTGGTGACCTTGACCGGGCTGTTGTACCTGTTGGGGTATGCGGGGTAGCTGAAGGCCGCTTCGCGAGTAAACTCGCGCCTACAAACAATGCATTTTCCTGCCGAAGCGGGGCCGCTCATCGGCCCTGACGTTATCGAGCATGCCATGGCGCAACCAGCTATGACGCGTTCGTTACTGAGCCCAAACCCCGCCGGTGCCTACCCGATAATCATGAAAATGAATCGGGAGACCGGCGTGAAGCTAGAAACGCGAAGTATCGAATTTGTCCCACACGCTGAGCGTTATGGCACGCCTAAACGTCTGTTCACCATCTGGTTCAGCTCCAACTTCCAGATAACCGCCTTGATGGTCGGCACCCTGGGTGCTGCGTCGGGGCTAAGTTTTGGCTGGACATTGTTGGCGCTGCTGGTCGGCAACCTGATCGGCACCGTGTTCATGGCGGCGCACTCTGCCCAAGGGCCTCACCTCGGCGTGCCACAGATGATCCAGAGCCGGGCCCAATTCGGTGTGCATGGCGCGGCGATCCCTTTGTTGGTGATGGTCACGGCCGCCGTCCTGTTCCTTGCTGCAAGCGGCGTGCTGATGCGTGAAGCGTTGCAGGCGCTGGTGCCCATGAGCGATGACCTGGCCATTGTGGTGGTGGGCGTACTGACCTTCATCATTGGCTTTATCGGCTACGAACTCATCCACCGCCTGGGGGCATGGATGAGCCTGCTCTCCACCCTGGTTTTCGCTGGCGCCCTGGTGCTGATCCTGCTGCACCCTGGCGACATCAACAGCACAACGGCAGTGAGCACGGGCTTTTCGTTCGCCGCCTTCAACCTGATCGTTGCCCAGTCTGCCTCCTGGACACTGGGCTACGGCCCCTATGTGGCCGATTACTCGCGCTACCTCCCGGCCAACGTCAACCCTCGCGCCACGTTCTGGGCCACCTATTGCGGTTGTGCGCTGGGCTCCTTCGCCATGATGGCATTGGGTGCGCTGGTGGCCGTGGAATTGCCCGCCGCACTGGGACATGACCCTGCAACGGCCATTGCCGCGTTGTTTGGCCCGTTGGCGCCGTTGGCGCTGGCAGTGATCGCACTGGGAGTGATCCAGTACAACGTCCTGTGCCTGTACAGCGCGTACATGTCGTCAGTCACGATCTTTGGTGCGTTCAAGACGATCGCTCACGTGACCTCAACTGCCAAAGCCATGGTAATGGCCTGCCTGACTGCAGCGGCAACGGTGATCGCCATCGCCACCCAGTACAACTTCGACACGTTCTTTGCCGACATCCTGATCGGCCAGTTGTACCTGCTGATTCCATGGAGCGCGATCAACCTGGTGGACTACTACTGGGTGTGCCGGGGCCACTATGATGTGGGAGCGCTGTATGACGCCAAGGGGCGCTACGGACGTTTCAATCGTCGAAGCCTGGCGGTATACGCTGTGTCGATCATCGGCACCATCCCGTTCATGAAGCTGTCGTTCTACACGGGGTTCGTGGCCGAATGGCTGGGTGTGGACATCAGTTGGGCCATGGGCTTGATCCTGGCCGGCGCGCTGTATTGCATGGTCCACGGCCGCGAAAGCAAACCGCTTCCGACAACCCTGGAATGTGCGCCCTAGGGCTGCCTTGAAAAGCGAAAGGGCTGCAATGCAGCCCCTGTGTTTTCAAGCCTCGCTCATCGCTTCCAGGCGGCGCGGCGCCGATTCCGGCGTTGTGCGCCCCGCCAACCCGGCCCGCATGTCATTGCCACTTGGCTGCTGATAAAGGCTCAACCCGAACTCCGGCAACACCGCCAGCAGGTAGTCGAAAATATCCCCCTGAATCCGCTCGTAGTCCGCCCACACCGTGGTGGTGGTAAAGCAGTAGATCTCCAGCGGCACACCCTCGGCGGTGGTCTGCATCTGCCGTACCATGCAGGTCATGTTCGGGTGCACGTTGGGGTGGTTTTTCAGGTAGGCCAGGGCAAAGGCACGGAAGGTGCCGATGTT
The DNA here is from genome assembly GCF_002992185.1 of Pseudomonas sp. LLC-1. Taxonomy (NCBI): domain Bacteria; kingdom Pseudomonadati; phylum Pseudomonadota; class Gammaproteobacteria; order Pseudomonadales; family Pseudomonadaceae; genus Pseudomonas; species Pseudomonas sp. LLC-1. Next base: position 160,180 of record NZ_LUVY01000008.1, read on the forward strand.
GGTCAGCTTGCGGCGATTGGCCGCCAGCTCCGCCACCGGCCCCAGGGCCTCGTTCCAGTTTTGCAGCTCCTGGCGCTTGCCGGCCAGGTAGTCGCCCAGCAGCTGCACCTGGCTCAGGCGCTGTTCCTCTTCGCGGGTGAGGAAGCGTACCCCAGCGGCATCGATGAACAGGCTGCGCTTGATCCGCCGGCCGCCGGACTGCTGCATGCCGCGGTAGTTGCGGAACGACTCGCTCATCAGGCGCCAGGTGGGGATGGAGACGATGGTCTTGTCGAAGTTCTGTACCTTGACGGTGTGAAGGGTGATGTCCACCACATCGCCGTCGGCACCCACCTGCGGCATTTCGATCCAGTCGCCCACATGCAGCATGTCGTTGCTGGTCAGTTGCACGCTGGCGACAAACGACAGCAGGGTGTCCTTGTACACCAACAGCAGCACCGCCGACATGGCACCCAGGCCCGACAGCAGCAACAGCGGCGAGCGGTCGATCAGGGTGGCGATGATGACGATGGCGGCGAAAATCCACAGCATCATCTTGGCCAGCTGCACGTAGCCCTTGATCGAGCGGGTGCGGGCGTGTTCGGTGCGGGCGTAGATGTCGAGCAGGGCATCCAGCAGGCACGACAACGCCAGGGTCATGAACAGCAGGGTGAAGGCCAGGGCGACATTGCCGAGGAAGTGCTGGGCGGTGTCGGACAGCTCTGGCACCAGCTTCAGGCCAAACTGCAGCACCAGCGACGGTGTGGTTTGTGCCAGGCGGTGGAACACCTTGTTGTGGCGCAGGTCGTCCAGCCACTTCAGCGCCGGTTGGCGTGCCAGCAGGCGGGCGCTGTGCAGTACCAGGAAGCGTGCCAGCCGGCCGATGACCAGGGAAATCAGCAGCAGCACCGCCAGGCCAATGGCCGCGTGCAGCATGGGGTGTTGGTCGAGGGTGCCCCACAGGTCGAGGGAGTCACGCCAGATTCGTTGGATATCCATGGGCTTGCGTACAGTCTTGTTGCGAAACGAAGTGCCATTAGAGCGCGGATGGCGGCAAAGTTGCCAAAAGAAATTCGGCTAAGCCGGCAGAAAACGTTACCCTATGCAACTGAATTTCCCGCACTTGCCCGAGGTTACCTCCGTGTTCTCCCAATTCGCCCTGCATGAACGCCTGCTTAAAGCCGTGGCCGAGCTTAAATTTGTCGAGCCAACCCCGGTGCAGGCCGCGGCCATCCCCCTGGCCCTGCAAGGGCGTGACCTGCGCGTGACTGCGCAGACCGGTAGCGGTAAAACGGCAGCCTTCGTGCTGCCGCTGCTCAACCGACTGGTCGACCTGAAAGGTGGACGGGTAGAGATCCGCTCGCTGATCCTGCTGCCGACCCGCGAGCTGGCCCAGCAGACCCTCAAGCAAGTGCAGCTGTTCTCGCAGTTCACCTACATCAAGGCGGGCCTGGTCACCGGCGGTGAAGACTTCAAGGAACAGGCCGCCATGCTGCGCAAGGTGCCGGACGTGCTGATCGGCACCCCGGGCCGCCTGCTGGAGCATCTCAATGCCGGCAACCTCGACCTGTCCCACGTGCAAGTGATGATCCTCGACGAAGCCGACCGCATGCTCGACATGGGCTTCGCCGAAGACATGGAGCGCCTGTGCAAGGAGTGCGAGAACCGCGAGCAAACCCTGCTGTTCTCGGCCACCACCGGTGGCGCGGCCCTGCGCGACATCATCGGCAAGGTGCTGAAAGACCCTGAGCACCTGATGCTCAACAGCGTGTCGCAGCTGGCCGAAGGCACCCGCCAGCAAATCATCACCGCCGACCACGACCAGCACAAAGAGGCGATCGTGCAGTGGCTGCTGGCCAACGAAACCTTCGACAAGGCGATCATCTTCACCAACACCCGCGCCCTGGCCGACCGTATCTACGGCCACCTGGTGGCCAAGGACGTGAAAGCATTCGTGCTGCACGGCGAAAAGGACCAGAAGGACCGCAAGCTGGCCATCGAACGCTTCAAGCAGGGCAGCTCCAAGGTGCTGGTGGCTACTGACGTGGCGGCCCGCGGCCTGGATATCGACGGCCTGGACCTGGTGATCAACTTCGACATGCCACGCAGCGGTGACGAGTACGTGCACCGTGTGGGCCGTACCGGCCGCGCCGGTGGCGAAGGCCTGGCGATCTCGCTGATCACTCACAACGACTGGAACCTGATGTCGAGCATCGAACGCTACCTCAAGCAGCAGTTCGAGCGCCGGGTGATCAAGGAAGTGAAGGGTACTTACAGCGGGCCGAAGAAGGTCAAGGCGTCGGGCAAGGCTGTTGGGGCCAAGAAGAAGAAGGTCGACAAGAAGGGCGGCGACAAGAAAGCTGCTGCCAAGCGCAAGCCGACCGCCAAGCCACGGCCCAACGCACCACTGGCCAGCGCTGACGGCCTGGCACCGCTGAAAAAGCGCAAGCCGGCTGCTGAGTAACATTTAGTTGCGGTGCTAGGTTCTTCGCGGGTGAACCCGCTCCCACAGGTCTTTCACAGTCTTCGAAAGCTGTGCAATACCTGTGGGAGCGGGCGTGCCCGCGAAGAGGCCAGTACAGGCGACAACTACTCAGCCTTCTTCTCCGCCGTTTTCAATTCCTTGATCCGCTGGTCTATCAGCTGACACTTGTCGGGCAAGTCCTTGCTCGCCGTCTCCAGATCCATCCCCTGAAGTTCATCATTGATCTCCTTGGCCTTTTGCGGATTCTGCTCGGTCAACTGGGTAACCAGCCCGGCCAGCTCTTCACGTTTCTGCGTGGCTTCTTCCGGTGTGCAGGCCCAGGCGGGCAGGGCGCAGGACAGAGCAATGGCGCAAGTGAGGGACAGTAGCGGTTTCATCCTTTCTACCTCCAGCGATGGCTATGTGCGGTGGAGGGCAAAAGGCGCGGGCAAGTTCAGCGATTGCGACCGATGGCGATAACGGTTAGTCATCCAGCGAGGTGGGGCACTCATATCGTGGCTCTCATTTAACTTTCCGGAACGTCACCACCCACTCTCCGGTCCCAACCTGTGTACCCCTTCCGACCATAGCTGGAGCCCATCACCATGAGCATCCCCTACGATTGGGACCTGATCGAGCGCTTGTTGCACGAGGTGCAGAACGGCGCTGGTCACAGCTTTACCCCACGCCCCTATGCCGAGCAGCACGCTGCAGCGCTGGCTGCCAAGGGTGAGCCGGTGGGAGACCTGGACCTGCTTAAAACCCTTGCCTGTGAGTACGAGAAGCTGCTGTTCAAGCGTGGCTTCATCGAAAGCCGGCCTGAAGAAGAGGGCGGCAATGGCGAAAACTTTGTGCTGACCGAGCGCGGTTTGCGCCTGATGAGCCTGATCGACAGCAGCATCCCCGGCTTCGAGCACCCGCGTCAGGTGCTGGACGAGCAGGCGGATGCGCTGGATGAAGCCACCTTCGAACAGGTGTCAGCAAAGGCGCAGATTGCTTGAGGTCGTTTTGAGGCTGGCAACGGTGGGCATGGAAACCCGATAATCGGTAACTTCTGAATACTGCCGAGCCTTTGCCCATGCCTACGATCACTTCAGAGGCCCGCCCATGAGCGCGGTCCGCAAGAACCCTGACGCCTTCGCTTTCCAGGTGATGCTGGGGCTGTGCCTGATCTGGGGTTGCCAGCAGGTGCTGATCAAAACCGCCGCCGTGGATATCGCCCCGGTGATGCAGGCGGCCCTGCGCAATGGTATCGCTGCCGTTCTGGTAGGCCTGATGTTGTGCTGGCGCGGTGGCTGGGAACAAGTCGGCAGTACATGGCGCGCCGGGGTGGTGGCGGGTGGGTTGTTCGGCCTTGAATTCCTGTTCATCGCCGAGGGGCTGAAGCTGACGTCGGCCGCGCACATGTCGGTGTTCCTCTATACCGCACCGGTGTTTACCGCGCTGGGCCTGCATTTCCGGTTGCCCAGCGAGCGCCTGAGGCTGTTGCAGTGGCTGGGGATTCTGCTGGCATTTGGTGGCATTGCCATGGCGTTTGCCGGTGGCATGTCGTTCGAGGAGATGGATGGCCGCATGTTGCTGGGTGATGCCTTCGGTGTCATCGCCGGCCTGGCCTGGGGCGCGACCACGGTGGTGGTGCGCTGCTCGCGGCTGTCGGAGGCCCCGGCGACCTTGACCCTGTTCTATCAGTTGGCGGTGGGTTTTGCCGGGCTGTTGCTGATTGCCTTGCTCAGTGGGCAGATCGGCGCCGTATCGCTGACGCCATTGGCCATGGGCAGTGTGCTGTTCCAGGGGATTGTGGTGTCGTTCGTCAGCTACCTGACCTGGTTCTGGTTGCTGCGCAAGTACCTGGCATCAAACCTCGCTGTGTTTTCGTTCATCACCCCGCTGTTCGGGGTGACCTTTGGTGTACTGCTGCTGGATGAGCCGCTGAGCGTCAACTTTGTGATTGGCGCGTTGATGGTGCTGCTGGGGGTGATTCTGGTAAGTGCCGAGCCTTGGGTGAAGAAGCAGCTACGGCGGTATGTAGGTTAAAGGTTTGCTGGGCAGGCGCCGCCGGCCCGCTCGCTGCGTGCCAATCGCACCAGCCCTCCGGCCACCACCAACCCGCCCGCCGCCGCCATCAGTGCCGGCTGCAGCCCGCCGCTGTACTGGATGCTGAGTGCTGCCAGCAATGGGCCACTCAGTTGCCCCAGGGCAAAGCATGCGGTCAATAGCCCGGCATTGCGTTGCGTGGCATGGGGGGCCAGCTCTCGCGAGCGTTGCATCACCAGTTGCATGCAGGCCAGGAACGGCCCGCCACACAGCACCACGCCCAGCGCCAGCCCGATGCCCCCGCCCAACAGGCAGGCCAGCACGCCGACCCCTTGCAGCCACAGCGTGGCGGTCAGCCAGGTTGAGGTGCGGCCGCCACGGCGCAGGCTTACCAGCAGCACGCCCAAGGCCGCCGCCAGGCCAAACGCCGGCCAGAACAGGTCGGCCTGCCACTGCCCCTGGAACTGTTGGTTGGCCATTTGCGACAGGAAGGTGGCCGGCAGGATGTAACCCACGCCGTACAGCGCATACACCAGGCCCAGGCGGCCAATGCCGACGCTGCGGGTAGGGCCTTGGCGCACTGGCGACGGGGCTGGCGCCGCTTGCAGGGCGCGTGGCAGCCATGGCCGCACGGCCAGCAACATCATCAGCGCAGCCACGGCATAGATCAGCCACAGGGCGGCCGAGCCCAGCCCCAGCACATGCGCCACCAAGGCCAGCAGCCCGGTCACGGCAATGCCCAGGCCCGGCCCGGCGAACACCAGGGCGCCTTGGCGCTGGCGGTTGTGTGCATTGGCCACTTGCTGGCTGAGGCTGGTGATCATCACCAGCACCCAGGCACTGGCCACGCCGGTACCAAAGCGCAGCAGCAGGTGGCTCCACAACCCATCAGCGGCCCACGAGGCCAGGGTCAGCAGCACGCACAGCCACAGCCCGCCTTGCAGGCGCAGTCGCACTTGGCCGGGTGAGCGGGCGAACATGGCATCTACCGCGCCAATGAAATAGCCCAGGTAGTTGGCTGCCGCGACCAGCCCGGCAACCGCCAGGTCGAACTGGCCTTCGGCGATCAGTTGCGGCAATTGTGGCGTGAGGGCGAAACGGCCGATGCCCATGGCCATCATCAGCGCCACGGCGCTGGCCAGCAGTTGGATAAGTGGCGACATGACAAGTCTCCTGCACGGATGTAAGCGATAGCCGGCAGGTTAGGGCGGTTTCTTTTTCAATAAAATTGAATAATGATGATCAACTTGTTCTGTTTTGGAGAATGCCGTGGAATTCAGCCAACTGCGTATCTTCCAGGCCGTGGCCGAGGAAGGCTCGGTCACCCGTGCCGCAGAGCGCCTGCATCGGGTGCCGTCAAACCTTTCGACGCGCCTGCGCCAACTGGAAGAGCAATTGGGTGTCGAGCTGTTCCTGCGTGAACGCCAGCGCCTGCAGCTGTCGCCGGCGGGCAAGGTGTTGCTGGATTACGCCCACCGCATGTCGGCCTTGCGCGACGAGGCGCTGGCTGCCGTGCGGGGCGGCCAACCGGCCGGGGATTTTGTGCTGGGGACCATGTACAGCACGGCGGCAACCCATTTGCCGGCGTTGCTGGCGCGCTATCACCAGGCCTACCCGGCGGTGAACCTGCAGGTGCGCGCTGCCCCTAGTGGCGAGCTGCTGGAAGGCCTGCTAAGCCACCGCCTGGACGCTGCCCTGGTGGATGGGCCGCTGAACCTGGCCGGGCTGGATGGCGTGCCGTTGTGTGACGAACATCTGGTGCTGATCACCAGCCCGGAGCACCCGGCAGTGCATACCGCCAAGGATGTGGCAGGGAAGGCGGTGTTCACGTTCCGCCAGGGCTGCTCGTACCGTATGCGCCTGGAGGCCTGGTATGCCCATGCGCATACGCCTATGGGCCGGGTCATGGAGATCGAGTCTTACCAGAGCATGCTGGCCTGCGTGATTGCTGGCGCAGGGGTGGCGATGATGGCCCAGTCGATGCTCGACAGCTTGCCTGGGCGCGACCGGGTAAGGGTGCACCGTCTGCAAGCACCGTTCGATCAGGCGGTCACCTGGCTGATGTGGCGCCAGGGTATGCGCGGCGCCAATTTGCAGGCGTGGATCGACCTGCAACAAAGCGAAACGATTAACCAGTCGTCGGAATGCGCCGTTACGGCTTGATCCGCGTCAAAATGGCCCTTATCTGTAAGAGCAGAGGCATGCGTAATACAGGACATCGGGCTATGATCTGTATGAAACATCGCAGGATTGATTTGCCGTGAGGCTGACCCGTCAAGGGGGCATTATGAATAAACCACTGTCCAACTGGCTCCACGACCTGGCGGTTGCCTTGGGGCTGATTCCACCACCCTTGCAGCCGGTGCCGATCCCGACTGATGAAGAGCAGCGCAAGCGCCAGCCGCGTCGTCGCTGATAAAAAACAAAGGCCGCTGCATCCGGTTGGATGCAGCGGCCTTGTTTTATCTGTCAGGATCTATCAGGCCAGCTTCACTGCTGCCACCGACTTACGCGACATCAGGCTAACCACCACAAAGCTCACCAGGCCAATAGCCAGGCTGTAGTAGATTGGCGTATTGGCCTCCAGCCCGTCCTTGAACATGAACAGCAGCGCGGTGGCAAAGCCCAGCGACATGCTGGCAATGGCGCCGGCGGTGGTCGCACGCTTCCAGAAGATCGCCCCGATCAGCGGGATCAGCATGCCGCCGACCAGCAGGTTGTAGGCCAGGGTCAGTGCGTTGATCACGTCGTTCACCATCAGCGCGATACCCAGTACCACCAGGCCGGTGAGCAGGGTGAACAGGCGGCTGACGCCAAGGCTCGACTGCTTGCCGCCACGCAGCTTGGGCAGCAGGTCTTCGGTCACGGTCGTCGAGGCCGCCAGCAGGCCGGCACTGGCGGTGGACATCATGGCTGCCAGCGCTGCCGCCATCAGCAGGCCACGGATGCCATCGGGCAGGGTGGTCTTGATCATTTCGGCGAACGCATTGTTCGGGTTGGCCAGGTCGGGCATCAGCACATGTGCAGCCATGCCGATCGCGGCGCAGGCCAGGCCGTACAGCACGCAGTACACACCGGCGGTGGTACCGGCACGCTGGCAGACTTTCTCGTCACGGGCGGTGAACACCCGCTGCCAGATATCCTGGCCGATGAGGATGCCGAAGAAGTAGATCAGGAAGTAGGTGATGATGGTGTCCCAGCCAATGGTGGTCAGCTGGAAGCTGGCCGCCGGCAGCTTGGCCACCAGGGTGTCCCAGCCACCGGCCTTGTACAGGCACACTGGCAACAGGATGAACATCAGGCCGACGGTCTTGATCACGAACTGCACGATGTCGGTCAGGGTCAGCGACCACATGCCGCCAATGGTGGAGTACAGCACCACTACACCGCCGCCGAGCATCAGCGAGGCCCAGAATGGCAGGTCCAGCAGCACTTGCAGTACGGTGGCCATGGCCAAGGTGGAGGTTACGCCGATCATCAGCGCGTAAGCCAGCATGATTACGGCGCTGGCCTGGCGAGCAGTCGGGTTGTAGCGCTGCTCCAGCACCTGAGTCACGGTGAAGATGCGCAGGCGCAGCAACGGTTTGGCGAGGAACAGGTTGATGGCGATGATGCCCAGGCCCAAGGCTGCACACAGCCAGAAGCCGGAAATGCCGTGGACGTAGCCCAGGCGTACGGTGCCAACGGTAGAAGCACCACCGAGCACGGTCGTGGCCATGGTGCCCATGTACAGGACAGGGCCGAGGTTTCGCCCGGCTACCAGGTAGTCTTCGTGGGTTTTCGCGCGCCGCATGCCATACCAGCCAAGCCCGAGCATGCCGGCGGTATAGATCATTACAACAATGATGTCCAAGGCCATTGGGGGTCTCCCGATTATCTTTATTATGGCGAGATCGACCACGCGGGCGGTTGCACGGCGCCCGGCGGTCTTGTCGTGTTGTTGGCGGGCCTCAGTGGCCCTCCCTCATGGCTCCTGCCGGGGTGTAGCGGTATTAGCGACGCACTACGCCCGGTAGCACGCAGAGCATTTCGAACAGCAGGTTGGCACCGAGCAGCGAGGTGTTGCCGGTGGTGTCGTAAGGCGGGGAGACTTCGACAAGGTCACAGCCGATCAGGTCCAGGCCGTGGCAGCCGCGAATGATCTCCATCGCCTGGATGGTGGTCAAGCCGCCAATTTCCGGGGTGCCGGTGCCAGGCGCCCAGGCCGGGTCGATGCCGTCGATGTCGAACGACAGGTAAACCGGGCCGCCGCCGACTTTTTCCCGCACTTCGGCCATCAGTGGCTCCAGCGACTTGTGCCAGCACTCTTCGGCCTGCACCACACGGAAGCCCTGGCGGCGGCTCCAGTTGAAGTCGTCGGCGGTATAGCCCTGGGCGCGCAGGCCGATCTGTACCACGCGGTCGCAATCGAGCAGGCCTTCTTCCACGGCCCGGCGGAAGGTGGTGCCGTGGGCGATCTTCTCGCCAAACATGTGGTCGTTGACGTCGGCGTGGGCATCGATGTGCACCAGGCCGATCTTGCCGTGCTTCTTGTGCAGTGCGCGCAGGATCGGCAGGGTGATGGTGTGGTCGCCACCCAGGGTCATCGGGATGACATTGTGCTCGACGATCTCGTCATACGCTTCTTCGATGATGCGAACGGCGTCCAGCAGGTTGAAGGTGTTGATCGCCACGTCGCCGATGTCGGCCACCGACAGCGAGTCGAACGGTGCAGCACCGGTGGCCATGTTGTACGGGCGGATCATCACCGACTCGGCGCGAATCTGCCGTGGGCCGAAGCGGGTGCCGGAGCGCAGCGAGGTGCCGATGTCCAGCGGCACGCCAATGAAGGCGGCATCCAGGCCTTCGGCGCTTTGCAGGTGGGGGAGACGGAGCATGGTGGCGATGCCGCCGAAACGCGGCATTTCGTTGCCGCCCAGTGGTTGGTGGAGAGTCTTGTCCACGGTGGGCCTCATCAGTCGGTCGATTGTTCTGTTTGTTCGAACCTGTGCCGCCGCGCGCCATTTCAAGTGTGGTTTTGCCGGCGGGCAGGGACATTTCGGCCAAGTCTGCTGAAGGTAGTGGCGGGGAAGAATCGCTACCGACAAAAACTTAGTTCAGGAATTTCTGAACTAAAGGCGGGCAGAGCGGTTAGACTGCGCGCAAATACCCCTGCGGAACCGTTGCACCATGGCCTCGACCTTGCCCGACCTGAAACTGCTGCGCATCTTTATCAGCGTGGTGCGCCACCAGGGCTTTGCCAACGCCCAGCGCGAGCTGAACCTTTCAACCTCGGCCATCAGTACTTACATGAGCCAGTTGGAGGGGGCCCTGGGTATCGTGCTGTGTCACCGTGGCCGGGGCGGCTTCAGCCTCACCAGCAAAGGCGAACTGTTCCACCAGGAAACCCTGCGCCTGTTGGCCGAGCTGGACGGCTTCGAGCAGTATGCCGCTGCCCTCAAGGGTGAACTGCGCGGCACCCTCAACCTTGGGGTGATCGACTCCACGGTCGGTGACCGGGCCTTGCCGCTGGCCGAAGCCATCGGCGCCTACAGCCAGGAGCACCCGGCGGTGCACCTGCACCTGTCGGTGTCCAGCCCCTACGAGCTGCAACTGGGTGTGCAGGACAACCGCCTGGACCTGGCCATTGGCGCGTTCTCCTCGCGCATGAGCGGCCTGCTGTACCAGCCGTTGTACCGTGAGCAGCACTGGTTGTACTGCAGCAGCCGTCACCCGTTGTATACCGAGCGGCGCATCCCTGAGCCGGTGGTGACGCAGCAACGCATGGTAGGGCGTGGCTACTGGAGCCAGGCCGAGTTGGCCCGGCATGGTTTCAAGCACAGCGCGGCGACGGTGGAGAGTATGGAGGCGCAGCTGATCCTGATTCTGTCCGGGGCTTATATCGGCTATTTGCCCGAACATTACGCCCAGGCCTGGGTCGACAAGGGCGACTTGCGTGTGCTGTCGCCGTCGACGTTTGGTTACCAGGCCCCGTTTTCGCTGATCATCCGTCGCGGGCGTAGCCGTGAACCCTTGATCCAGACCTTCCGCGACCTGCTGAAAAGCCAGCTCAACGTGGGCTGAGAAGCAACGCGTTCATGCATTCCGTCGGGAGGCGCTAAATTCCGGCAAAAGCAGACCGCTAACCTGATAGCGCTCTGCTACATATCAACTTGCGCTGATGATTTTCCCTCATTTCATCCTGCAAGGATCGCCCAAGATGCGCATGAATTTGCCCGTCACTGAGCACGAAAGAACCTTTTCCAGCGATCAACGCCTGATTTCCACCACGGACCTGAACAGCCGCATCACCTACTGCAACGACGCCTTCGTGGCGATCAGCGGCTTCACCTACGACGAGCTGGTTGGCCAACCCCACAACCTGGTGCGCCACCCGGATATGCCGCCGGCGGTGTTCGGGCATATGTGGGAGACCATCAAGCAGGGCAAACCGTGGATGGGCGTGGTCAAGAACCGGGCCAAGAACGGGGACTATTACTGGGTCAGCGCCTATGTCACGGCGATCTACGAACAAGGCCGCATCAGTGGCTACGAGTCGGTGCGCTCTGTGCCCACGCGCGAGCAGATCCGCCGTGCCGAGTCGCTGTATGCACGTCTTCGCGCCGGCCGTGCAGCGGTGCCATGGGCGGCGCGGCTGGGGCATGGGCTGGGGCACGGCTGGCCGCTGATTGGCGCGGGCCTGCTGTCGGCGGCTGGCTACCTGTGGCTGCCACCCTATGCAGCGCTTGGCGTGCTGATGGCCAGCCTCCTGCTGGCCTGGTACCTGGTCGAGCACCGGCAGAACCAGGCCATCCGCCGTACGCTGGCCGAGCACCCCAAGGCCTTCACCAGCCCGCTGGTGGCGTTGACCTACAGCGACAACCCAGGGCTGCAGGGCCAGCTCGACCTGGCAATCATCAGCGAGGAAGCACGACTGCAAACGGCTTTGACCCGTTTGGTGGATGCAGGCGTCGGGGTGAAGTCGCGGGCGGCGCAGTCGTCCGATTTATCCGATGCGCAAGCACAAATGCTCGACCGCCAGCGCAGCGAGACCGACCAATCCGCGACGGCCATTGCCCAGATGGCGGCGACCATTCAGGAGGTTACCCACAACGTGCAAAGCACCGCACACGCGGCGGGTGATGCCGACCAGCTGGCGCAGCAGGGTAGCGAACTGGCGCTGCAGAGCCTCAAGGCCATGGGCAGCATGAGCGATGCGGTCAATGACATCGGCCTGGCAGTCAATGCCTTGGCCGAGCAGACCCAGTCGATCGGCAGTGTGGTCGATGTCATTACCTCGATTGCCGAACAGACCAACCTGTTGGCACTGAACGCAGCCATCGAGGCGGCGCGCGCGGGCGAGCAGGGGCGCGGGTTTGCCGTGGTGGCGGATGAAGTACGTTCGCTGGCCCAGCGCACCCGTGCGTCTACCGATGAGATCCACCACATCATTGCCTCGCTGCGTGCAGGTGCCGAGCGTGCGGTGAGCACGGCCAGCCGGGGCGAGCAGATCTCGCGGGACAGCGTGCACAGTGTCGAGGCCGTGCAGGCTGCGCTGAGCGGGATAGCCCAGGCGGTCAGCCGTATCACTGGCATGAGCCAGCAGATGGCGACGGCGTCGGAGCAGCAGAGCCATGTGGCCGAGGACATCAACCAGCAGATCGTGAGGATTGCCCAGCTATGTGACCAGAGTGCCGGGCAGGCCAGGCAGGGGGCGGAGATCAGCCAGGATCTGGAGCGTATGGCGGAGTATCTGCATAGCCTGGCGGAGCGCTTCAACCGCTGAGATTGCCGGGGCCGCTGTGCGGCCCTATCGCAGGCAAGCCAGCTCCCACAGGTACTGCATAAGCCTGTGCCTTGTGCAGTACCTGTGGGAGCTGGCTTGCCTGCGAATGGCCCGCAAAGCGGGCCCCGTTTCTGTGGCAAACTGTCTCCGCCAAGGAGAACCCCATGCCCAGACCCCGTTGCGAGCGCTGCCAGCGCCCGCTCGACCATTGCCTTTGCCCACTGATCCCCGCACTCGACAGCCGCACCCGCGTCATCCTGCTGCAGCACCCCAGTGAAACCGCCCATGCCCTGAATACCGCACGTCTTGCTGCCCTTGGCCTGAACAATGCCGAGTTGCGGATTGGAGAGGTGTTCGAGGACTTGAGTGAACTGTTGGCGACGCCCGGTTACCGCCCGGCGCTGCTATTCCCGGGTGACGACGCCCAGGTGCTCTCGGCGTGTAGCGAAGCCGAAGATCAACCCTTGCTGCTGATCGTGCCCGACGGCACCTGGCGCAAGGCGCGCAAGCTGCTGTACATGAATCCGTTGCTGGAGGGGTTGCCGAGAGTGACCTTGGGGGCCGTTACGCCTTCACGTTACCGGCTGCGCAAAGCGCCGGAAGCGGGGGCATTGTCGACGATCGAGGCGGTGGTGGGGGCATTGAATACGCTGGAGCAGCCTGCCTGCTTCGATGCACTGCTGGCGCCTTTCGAGGCGTTGATCGAGGGGCAGATCAAGGCGATGGGGATGGAGACGTTTCTGCGTAACCATGGTACCGAGTGAGGGCTGGGGGCCGCAAAGCGGCCCCCGAATCTCAAATCCGATCAACGCATCTCGGGCAGGCGCGCCTCGGTGCGTACCTCAGTGGTAGCCAGCGCCTCTGGCGGCAGCGAGATATGTTGCTTGGTCAGCAACTCACCCATGGTCGCCAGCACGCGGTATCGCGAGAACTCCTCGGTATAACGTACTTCGGTGTAGCGGCGGTCGGCGTTGTACAGCTCGTTTTCACTGTCCAGCACGTCCAGCAGGGTACGCTGGCCCAGGCCGAACTGGTCCTGGTAGGCAGCACGTACGCGCTTGGTGGTCTCGGCGTATTCACGCGCTGTCGGCAGCTGCTTGCTGGCGTTGTTCATGGCGTTCCATGCCAGGCTCAGGTTCTCGGTCAGCTCACGCAGGGCGTTGTTGCGGATGTCCAGGGCCTGGTTGATCTTGTGCGCGTCAGACTGCAGGCGGGCTTTGTCGCTGCCACCGCGGAACAGGTTGTAGTTCATCTCTACACCGGCCTGCCAGTCGTTGTTGTTGTGGCCTTTCTCGCCGCCGGTGTTGTTGTTGGCACCGGTTGCCAGAATGGCGTCGAAGCGCGGGTAGAAAGTCGACTTGCCGACTTCGTACTGCTGCTCGGCCGCGTTGACGTCGGCCTGGGCAGATTTGATGTAGGGGTTGTTCTGACGCATGCTGTCGCGGGCGCCGTCGAGGGTTTCAGGCACCTCGGCCTTGATGGTCTGCGGGCTTTCCAGCTCGTCCGGGGCGCGGCCGATCACGCTGAAGAAGTTGGCCTCGGCATCGGCCAGGTCGACTTCGGCGGTGTCCAGGTTGTTTTCTGCCAGGGCGCGACGTGCGCGGGACTGGTCGAGGTCGGCGGTGCTGCCAACGCCGCGCTCGTTACGCAGGCCGATCTGGTCGTTGACGCGCAGGTGGGCTTGCAGGTTGTTCTTGGCCAGGGTTACCAGCTCGCGGCGCTTGAGCACTTCCAGGTACACCTCCACGGCACGCAAGGCGACATCCTGGGCAACGGCCTGGGTGTAGTAGGCACGGGAGGTGGAGACTGCCTCGGTACGGCCCACTTCATTCGAGGTGTTGAAGCCGTCGAAGATCATCTGCCGCAGGCGCAGCTCGGACTGGGTGTAGTTGAGGGTTTCCTTGTTGTGGTTACCCTCGGCACGGGTAGTGGTGTTGTCCGAACGCTGGCGGCCATAGCCAGCGACCAAATCCACGGAAGGGTAGTAGCCACCACGCGCAAATTTCACGTCCTCATCGGCCGACAGCTTGCTGTTGCGGTTGGAGCTGACTTGTGGGTGGTAGTCCACGGCGCTCTGGACGGCCTCGGTGATCGACATCGCCTGTACGTTGGCACTCGCCAGGGCCAACAGTAATGCACTGGTGATGGGGTTCAAAACGCGCATGGTACATCTCCCTGATCCTGGAATTGATCCTGCTGCTCGCCAAAAAAATGACGATAATGTTATCGCGTATAGTGTTGCAGGTTTTTAACAACACAGCTAAGTACATTCAACGTGATATGTAAGAAGATTTATTCATATCAAATTGATATATAAGATCTTTATTTTCTAACAAGAAAGCCAATAAGTGCTGATGGCGAATGCGCGTATCGCTTCCAAAGCCAGTGTCTGCAAGGCTTTCGTGCGGTTCCAGAATTATTCTAAATAAAGGAAATATCCGTTAGGCGAAAGTGATATTTGGCGACAAAAAAATGTCACTTCGGCTTGTGCAGGGTTTTCTGTCTGAGGATATACAGGCTGACCAGCACGGCGCTTGTCAGCATGAATGTGCGCGCCCAGAAGAGGGGAACCAGGTAGCACGATAGACCAATGCTGGCCCACATCAGGCCGATGGCGTAGACCTTGCCCTTGAGGGGAATGCCTTCACCACTGAGGTAGTCGCGAATCCACGGCCCGAGCCTGGGGTGGTCGACCAGCCAGTGGTGAAAGCGCGGCGAGCTGCGGGCAAAGCAGGCTGCCGCCAATAGCAGGAAGGGGGTGGTGGGCAGTACCGGCAGGAAAATCCCCAACACCCCCAGCGCAACGCTGAGCCAGCCGATGGCCAGCAGCAGGTAGCGCACAGGCAGATTAGTGGTGGCGTGGTTTGAGCAGCGCCGGTTTTTCGTCAGGGGCGTGCAGCAGCAGGAACAGCGCGGTCAGCGCTTCGGGGATCTGTACGATCATGTCGTCCTGCAGGTTGGCGTTGCTGGCGATGTCGGCGAACTCTGGCTGTTCGTCGAACAGGCCCGAGCCGACCATGATTGGCAGCAGCATCTCGCTGACTTCTTCTTCGGCGTTCTCGAACCAGGCTTCTTCACGCAGGAACACGCCTTCCATGAAGCCGATGCACCAGCCACGCAGGTCGGAATCGTCCGGCTCGTCGGTCAGGTCCAGGTCGCATGGCAGTTCGAATTCGTCGTCGCTGGCCAGCTGGCGGGCGATGTGCGCCTTGAGGGCAACCAGCGTCGCCTCGATTTCGGTGCGCTGGGCATCGCTGCTGTAGTGCGGCTCTTCGGCGAACAGGGCGTCGATCCACTCGCGCTCCGGTACATCCTCGGCGTTGATCGACAGGGCGGTGAGGTAGCCGTGTGCGGCGACATAGTCCAGCGCTTCTTCGTGCAGCTCGTCGGCGTCGAGGAAGGCTTGCAGGCGGGTCAGTTGCTCGGCGAAGGACATTACAGGGCTACCTTGGGGAATAAACGATAACGAATTCTAGCACCTTGCAGCGGCAGCGGGGCAAAGGGAACGTCTATCACCGTGGTGCCCTGCGCGGTGCGGTGCTGCGGTATACTCCGCGGTTTTTCATCCAGGGGCAGGGTTTACCGGTCGCCTGGCAAAAACCGCTTACGCTTTTGGCGTGTGCGGGGCGGGTTTTTCGTCCAGCCTGTTTCCAGGATGGTACGGCGATTTGGAGTTGCACATGCTCGAACAGGCTCAGCGCGTTCTCAAGGACATCTTCGGCTACGACAGTTTCCGAGGGCGCCAGGCAGCAATCATCGAATGCGTGGCCAATGGCGGGGATGCCCTGGTGCTGATGCCCACCGGCGGCGGCAAGTCGTTGTGCTTCCAGGTACCGGGGCTGCTGCGCCCGGGCCTGACGGTGGTGGTTTCGCCGCTGATCGCGCTGATGGATGACCAGGTTGCCACCCTTGACGAGCTGGGCGTGGCGGCGGCTGCGTTGAACTCCACGCTGACGCCTGAGCAGCAGCGTGACCTGGCCGGGCGCCTGCGCCGTGGCGAAGTGAAGATGCTGTACCTGGCGCCGGAGCGCCTGGTGCAGCCGCGCATGCTCGACTTCCTGCGTGACCTGGACATTTCGTTGTTCGCCATTGACGAAGCCCACTGCGTCTCGCAATGGGGCCACGACTTCCGCCCCGAGTACCTGCAACTGGGCCAGCTGGCCGAGCTGTTCCCGCATGTGCCGCGTATTGCGCTGACCGCCACCGCCGACATGCGAACCCGCGAGGAAATCGTCCAGCGCCTGCACCTGCAAGGCGCCGAGCGCTTCCTGTCGAGCTTCGACCGGCCCAACATTTTCTACCGCATCGTGCCCAAGGAAGCGCCGCGCAAGCAGCTGATGGCCTTTCTGGGCGAGCGCCGTGGCAACGCAGGCATCGTCTACTGCCTGTCGCGCAAGAAGGTCGACGAAACCGCCGCCTTCCTCTGTGACCAAGGGTTCCCGGCATTGCCGTACCACGCTGGCCTGGCTGCCGAGACGCGCGCGGCCAACCAGCACCGCTTCCTCAACGAGGAAGGGCTGATCATGGTCGCCACCATTGCGTTTGGCATGGGCATCGACAAGCCCAACGTGCGCTTCGTTGCCCACCTCGACCTGCCCAAGTCGCTTGAGGCCTATTACCAGGAAACCGGCCGTGCCGGCCGTGACGGCCTGCCCTCCGATGCCTGGATGGCCTACGGCCTGCAGGACATGGTGATGCTCAAGCAGATGCTGCAGAACTCCGAAGGTGACGAGCGCCACAAACGCATCGAGCAGCACAAGCTCGATGCCATGCTGGCGCTGTGCGAGGAAACCCGCTGCCGCCGCCAGTCTCTGTTGGCCTATTTCGACGAAACCCTCGAACAGCCCTGCGGGCATTGCGACAACTGTGTCGACAAGATCCAGACCTGGGACGCCACAGAGCCGGCCCGCCAGGCCCTGTCGGCGGTGTTCCGCACGGGCCAGCGCTATGGCGTCGGCCACCTGGTCGATGTGTTGCTGGGCAAGGACACCGAGAAGGTACGCAATTTCGGCCACGAGAAGCTGTCGGTTTTCGGCGTCGGCAAGGGCCTGGCCGAGGTCGAGTGGCGTTCGCTGTTCCGCCAACTGGTGGCGCGCGGCCTGGTTGATATCGACCTGGAGGGCTATGGCGGCCTGCGCTTGTCCGACAGCTGCCGGCCGCTGCTGCGTGGCGAGGTCACCCTGCAATTGCGCCGCGACCTCAAGCCGCAGACCACGGCCAAGGCGTCGTCGTCCAGCGGCGGCAGCCCGGCCAGCCAGCTGGTGCGTGCCGAAGAGCGCGAGCTGTGGGAAGCGCTGCGTACCTTGCGGCGCAAGCTGGCGGAGGAGCACAGCGTGCCACCCTACGTCATCTTCCCCGACTCGACGTTGCTGGAAATGCTGCGCAGCCAGCCAGTCAGCCTCAGCGACATGGCCCAGGTCAGCGGCGTGGGTGCGCGAAAGCTGGAGCGCTATGGCCAGGCATTCCTCGAAGTGCTGAACAACAGTGGCGGCACCGACGAGGCGCCGAAAGTGGTGCTCGACCTGCGCCACGAGTTGGTCAGCCTGGCGCGCGCCGGCATGACGCCGGCGCAGATCGCCGGGCAGCTCAACTGCAGCGAGAAGAACGTGTATAGCCTGCTGGCCGAGGCACTGGGCCGCCAGGAACTGAGCCTGGACCAGGCCCTCGACCTGCCGGAAGACCTGCTGATGGAAGTGCAGGACGCCTTCCTGGATGGCGAAGGCGAGCTGCCAGCGGTTTCGGCCATTGCGCCGTTGTTCGGCGCCCGGGTGCCGGAGGGCGTGCTGTATTGCGTGCGCGCCGCGTTGGCGGCGGAGTTCGAGCTGTAAGCGGCGGCAGGATCGAAGGCAGAAGCGCCATCTGCTGACCTTTGTCATGCTTTTTGACGATTATCGAACACACCAGCGTGCCCGAGCCTTGCCTCGTGGCGCCGGCCATGGTTAGCTGCCTAATAATTAGATCTATTCAATGAGTTGCTTATGCCCCTGACCGACAACCAACACCGCTTTGGCATGCAGCTGGCCCAGATGTCCCGGGGTTGGCGTGCCGAACTGGATCGCCGCCTGGCCGGGCTCAACCTGTCCCAGGCGCGCTGGCTGGTGTTGCTGCACCTGGCCCGTTTCGAAGAAGCCCCGACCCAGCGTGAGCTGGCCCAGAGCGTGGGCGTTGAAGGCCCGACCCTGGCGCGCCTGCTCGACAGCCTGGAGGCGCAAGGGCTGGTACGTCGGCAGGCGGTGCTGGAGGACCGGCGGGCGAAGAAGATTGTACTGTGCCCGCCGGCCAAGCCGCTGATCGACCAGATCGAGACCATCGCCAATCAACTGCGGGTGGAGCTGTTTACCGGGGTGGACGAGGCGGACTTGCAGGTGTGCATGCGGGTGCATGCGAAGATCCTGGCCAACCTGGAAAAATCCTGAGGGCCATTGGGGCTTAAAGTTGGCGATGTCCCTGTAGGAGCGGCTTTAGCCGCGAACACCGGCGGAGCCGGTGCCATGCACCGCGTTGCATTCTTCGCGGCTAAAGCCGCTCCTACAGGGATCTAATCGATCCCGAGAGCGATGAGGCCCTAGAAGGTATGCCCAAGGTTCAAATACACCGCCTGCTCATGCGCACTGTTGGTGCCATAGCTGAAGTTCAGCGGCCCCAGCGGCGTCTCCAGCCCCAGGAAGATACTCGCCGCATTGATGTACCCGCTGTCGAACGCATTGTCGTTGTTCCACGCCCGCCCACGTTCCAGCGACCCGCCAATGTACAGCGGGAAGTCCAGCGGCACGTAGGCCCGTGGCGTCAGCCGGCGGTAGTAGACCATGCGCATCAGGCTCACGTTCTGCCCCGACACCGAGTCCTGGCGGAACCCTGACAGCTGCCGCGCGCCACCGATCACGAAGCTCGACGTCACCACTTCGGCGTCATCCAGCGTGCGCCCGTAGCGCCCGCCCAGCACGAAGGTGTTCGGCCCGCTGCTGATGGCCTTGTCCAGGTTGAACAACCACTGCCGATAATCCTGGTCCGAGTCCAGCGACTTGTCGTACTTGCGCAGGGTCAGCCCTATGTCTTCGCCGCTGTGGGGGAAGTACACGTTGTCGAGGGTGTCGAACGAGTACTTCAGCTCGTAGAAACCTTCGTTGAAGCTGACTTTGGGCAGGTCCTGGTCGCCGATGCGCACCTCGGCCTCGCCCCACGCCTTGCCCACGCCCAGGCGCACTTCGCCATTGGTGCCGATCTGCCGGCCAACGTTGAGGCCAAAGCCGTAGCGCTCCAGGCGGTACTCGGCAATAGGGTCGTTGTCCAGGGTGGCTTCGATGTTCTGCGAGCCGAAGTCCAGGTACGGTGCGATGAAGTAGCGTGAGCCCACGTCCAGCGGTTGGTAGAACTCACTGTACAGCTCTTGCTGGTCACCGATCTGACCACGGGTCAGCCATTCGGCACCCAGGCTGTTGATGCCGTTGACCCGGTAGCTGGCACCCAGGTTGAAGGCGCTGTCGCCACGCAGGTCGTCCGACAGGTTCAGGCCCAGGCGCAGGTAGTCGGTACCGCCGCGTCGGCCGCGGGCATTGATCACCAGCGTGTTGTCGTCGCCCTTGTGCACCACGCGGTACTGCACCCGGTCGAAGTAGTCCAGGCCGTACAGCGTGCCCATGTCGGTCTGCAGGCGGTCCAGTTCCAGCGGGGCATCGATCGGCTGGCGAATGTAGGAACGGATGACATCGTCGCTGACCTTGGAGTCGTTCTCGATCCGGATTGCGGTAATCACCGGTGTGCGCTGACGTGGCGAGCGGGCCACCGCCAGGCTGCTGTCTTCGGGCTGGCGCAGGCTGGCAAGGCGCGGGTCGAGCAGGCAGGTGGCGCGGTAGCCAGCGTCGATCATGTCCCGGGCGCGCCCGAAGTCGGTTACACCAAACGCGGTCAGCGAAGGCTGGATGAGGATATCGTCGCGGTGCAGGCTGGCCAGTTGCTCTTCCGAGTTGCGCCGGGTCATCAGGGTGATCGACTGGTTGAGCACGTCGACCACCGTGGCCAGTTGCTTGCGGTCACGCAGCGGGGTGCCGATGTCGACCACGATGGCCAGGTCCACGCCCATTTCCCGGGCCACGTCCAGCGGGATGTTGTCGACCATGCCGCCGTCCACCAGCAGGCGACCCTCCAGTTCGACCGGGGCGAACACGGCGGGGATCGACATGCTGGCACGGATTACCTGGGGCAGGTGGCCGCGACGGAACACCACTTTTTCGCCGCTGGCAATGTCGGTGGCCACGGCGCGAAAGGGGATGGGCAGCTTGTCGAAGTCGCGTGTGTCGGCGGTATGCGCCAGCTTGCTTTCCAGCAGCAGCGCGAGGTTCTGGCCCTGGATGACCCCCAGCGGCAGGCCCAGGCTGCCGTCGTCGCGAAAGCTGAGCTTCTGTTTGACGAGGAAATCGCGGTCATCCTGCTTGCGCCGGAACGGCACGTCCTTGCGCGGTGGGGCATCGGACAGCGCCTGTTGCCAGTCCAGTGTGGTGGCGAGCTTTTCCAGCTCTTCGACGCTGTACCCGGAGGCGTACAACCCGCCGACCACAGCCCCCATGCTGGTGCCGGCGATGGCGTCAATGCGCACGCCTTGTTCTTCCAGGGCCTTGAGCACGCCGATATGGGCCAGGCCACGGGCCGCGCCACCCGACAACACCAGCCCGACCTTGGGCCTGGCCGGTTCGGCGGCAATTGCCGTGAGGCTGGTGAGGGTGAGCAGAAAGCAGAACAGCAAACGGCGCATCGTGAGTCTCAAACCGTGGGCTAAAGACCGCTAGTATAAGCGGCCCCTTACCTGGAGATGCGCCACCATGGCCGACAGCAAGCCGGAAATCGTCATCACATATTGCACCCAGTGCCAATGGCTGCTGCGTGCCGCCTGGCTGGCCCAGGAACTGCTCAGCACCTTTGCCGACGACCTTGGCCGGGTGGCGCTGGAGCCGGGCACCGGCGGTATCTTCCGCATCACCTGCAATGGTGTGCAGATCTGGGAGCGTAAGGCCGACGGCGGCTTCCCCGAGGCCAAGGTGCTGAAGCAGCGGGTGCGCGACCAGATCGACCCTCAGCGTGACCTTGGCCATAACGACCGCTGATCACGCACCTTCGGGCAGTGGCTGCTTGGGCGGCTGCTCGGCGGCCAGGCGGCTGGACAGCACGATGGCGAAGATGATCAGCGCGCCGCCCAGCAGCATGCGCAGCGTGGGGGTTTCGGCGAACACGACCCAGGCCACGGCAATGCCGTAGACCGGCTCCATGCCGAATACCACCGCGGCGGTGCGCGCCTTGATCACCGCCAGGCTGGCGACGAACAGGCTGTGCGCCACGCCGGTGCAGAAGATACCGAGCAGGGCGATCCACAGCCAGTCCATGGGTGCCACGTCTGCCAGGCCCGTTGCTGCGAAGGGCAGCAGGCACAGGCCCACCACCAGGTTTTGCCACAGCGCAGCCTGAACCGCAGGCAAGCGCCCGGAGCCTGCGCGGTTGGTGAGTGACAGCAGCGAGAACAGCAACCCGGAAAACAGTGCCCAGAGCAGGCCGCCCGTGGCTTCGCTGGCCAGATCGAAGGCCGGTGTGACCAAGACCAGGCCAATGCTGACCAGCAGTACCAGCACGGCCTCGTTGCGGCGGATGCGTTCGCGGAACAGCAAGCCTTCGAGGATGACGGTAAACGCCGGGAAACTGGCGAAGCCTAGGGTGGCGATGGCCACGCCGCCGACTTTGACGGCGATGAAGAAGCTGACCCAATGGCCGGCCAGCAGCACACCACCGAGCAGCAGGCGGCGGATGTCCTGACTGCTCAGGCGTTGCCAGCCCGGGCCGGCGAGGCTGGCGAACAGGGCCAGGGCAAGCACGGCGAAGGCGGCGCGGCCGAACACGATGATTGCCGGGCTGGCGCTGGCAGCCAGTTTGCCGAAGACGCCGGTCAGGCCGAAGAACAGCGCGCCAATGTGCAGGGCGCCGAGGGCGGTGCGGTGGTTCATGGTGGTCCTTGCTCAAGATCTCTAATGGCTGTGCCGGCCCTTTCGCGGGCTCGCCCGCTCCCACAGGTATTGCACAAGTCCCGAAAGCAGTGAAGTGCCTGTGGGAGCGGGCGTGCCCGCGAAAGGGCCGGTACAGGCAAAGTGTATAGGTTCAGGCAAACCCGTTCTGTCGCAAGACTGCTGTCAGTTATCGCCAGGCTCTCGCCGCAACGCCAAAGGCGTACACCCGAATGCCCGCAACATCGCCGCCGAAAACGCACTCTGCGAGCTGTAACCCACCTGCGCGGCAATCTCCCCCATCGGCAACAAGGTGTGTGTCACCAGCCGCCGCGCCTTGAGCAAGCGTCGCTGGCGAATGTAGTCCATCGGCGTCATGCCACACTCCGCCATGAATCGCGCATGCAGCCGGGCACTGGAAAGCCCGGCCAGCCGCGCCAGGTCGGCCACCTGCAGCGGGTAGGCGGCATGCTGCTCGATATGCGCATCGAAGGCCGCATAGGGCAGGCGCCGGCTGGCGGTAACGCTGGCTGCTGCGCTGGGGTTGAGGCTGGCCAGCAGCAGCGCCGCGCCTTGCCGGGCAATCAGCGGGTCGTCCATGGGGCTGGCCGCCAACCAGTCCACCAACTGCTGCTGGCGGTCGTCCAGGCCCAGCGCGGCAGGGCAGTCGAGCAGCCGGCGGCTGGCATCGGCATGCTCGCCCAACTGCTCGTGCAACCACTGCTCGCCGGGCACATCGAGCACCAGGCAGTGGCTGCCGCCGTCGCTGGCACAGGTGTGGTGCGCGCCGGCCGGCACCACGACCAGCCCCTGCCGATCGATACCGGCGCCTTGCCCTTGCACCTCGAACTCCAGGCGGCCGCGCAGGCCGAACACCAGTTGTGGGTGTTCGTGGCTGTGGGCGATCAGGCTGTCGCGGTAATGGCGCAGCGAGAGGATCGGGCCGGCGGTCATGGGAGGTCCTCGCAGGGCAGAAGCCCATTGTGCCTCATTCGCTGCACACCATCACTCGTCACCGTTTTGCCACGGCGCTGTCACGCGCGCCTGCCAGTCTCCAGCAAACTGCGCCGGAGCCTGCCCATGACCCATGCCGAACTGTCCCGTCCCTCGCGCAAGCAACGTGTGCGCACCCTGTGGATCTCCGACGTGCACCTGGGCACTCGCGACTGCCAGGCCGAGCACCTGTCGCAGTTCCTCAAGGGCTACCAGGCCGACCGGGTGTACCTGGTCGGCGACATCATCGATGGCTGGAAGCTGCGCGGCGGTATCTACTGGCCACAAGCCCACACCAACGTGATCCGCCGGCTGCTGACCATGAGCAAGCGCGGTACCGAGGTGATCTATGTCACCGGCAATCATGATGAATTCCTGCGCCGTTACTCCAAGCTGATACTGGGCAATATCCAGCTGGTGGACGAGGCCGAGCACCTGACCGCTGATGGTCGCCGGCTGCTGGTGATTCATGGCGACCAGTTCGACGTGATTACCCGTTACCACCGCTGGCTGGCGTTCCTCGGTGACCGCGCCTACGAGTTCACCTTGGTGCTTAACCGCTGGCTCAATCACTGGCGTGCGCGGTACGGCTATGGCTACTGGTCACTGTCGGCGTACCTCAAGCACAAGGTGAAAGGCGCGGTGAACTTCATCAGCGACTTCGAGGATGCCATTGCCCACGAGTGCACCCGACGTGGTTTTCACGGTGTGGTGTGTGGGCACATTCATCACGCTGAAATCCGCAAGGTAGGCGAGGTGGAGTACCTCAATTGCGGCGATTGGGTGGAGTCGTGCACGGCGCTGATCGAGCATTGGGATGGCAGCATCGAGCTGTACCGCCTTGCGGATGCCCAGGCACGGGAAGCGCAGGTAGCCGCGGCGATGCGAGAACCGGCATAGAGGGCTGCTGTGCAGCCCTGATGCTTACAGGCTGATCTTGCCCAGCAGGATATCCCTGAACATCACGAAATCCCCTATCAGGCTGTAAAGCGGATAGGTAAAGGTTGCCGGCCGGTTTTTCTCAAAAAAGAAATGCCCGACCCAGGCAAAGCCGTAGCCGAACAGTGGCACGGCCAGCAACAGCAACCACTTGCCACTGCCGATGGTATAGGCCAGCAAGGCAATCACCAGGCTGGTGCCGACAAAGTGCAGGCGGCGGCAGGTGGGGTTGCTGTGTTCCCCCAGGTAGTACGGATAGAACTCGGCAAAACTGCGAAACTGCGCTGTGCGGTTCATGGCAGTGCTCCGGGATTAATACTTCTGGACAAGATGCACGGCGTGGAGCCTGATTCGAGTCTAGAGTGATTGGCGGGGCCTACCAGTGACAATAGGCGCCAATTGAGTATCCTTGGGGTTCACCGCAGGAGCGGTCGGTAGAAAGAAGCCTGTCATGAGCGAAAGAACCACGTCAGCCAGTTGGGCATCAGGGATTGTGAAGGCACTCGAACTGGAAGGGCTGGACTGCCAGGCCATGTTCAAGCAGCTGGGGCTGGACTTCGCGGCCCTCGACGACCCTGACGCCCGCTTCCCGCAAGACTCCATGACCCGGCTCTGGCAGCTGGCGGTGGAGCTGTCGGGTAATGAGGCCATTGGCTTGAACATGGCGCGGGTGGTACGCCCGGCGTCGTTCCATGTGGTGGGCTATGCGTTGATGTCCAGCCGCACGCTGGCCGAAGGCTTCGAGCGCCTGGTACGTTACCAGCGCATCATCGCCGAAAGCTCGGACCTGAGCTTCGTGCTTGGCCCTGAAGGTTATTCCCTGATCCTGACCGTACACGGCGACCACCTGCCGCCCACGCGGCACAGCGCCGAGGCCTCGCTGGCTTGCGCGCTGGCACTGAGCAAATGGCTCAGCGGTCGCCCGGTGCAGCCGAGGCGGGTGCTGGTGCAGGGGCCTCAGCCGAAGAATATCGAACCGTACAAGGTGGCGTTTCATTCGCCGCTGGTGTTCGGTGCGCCGCACGATGCGCTGGTGTTCGAACGGGCCGACATGGAGGCGCCGCTGCCCACTGCCAACGAAGCCATGGCAGTGTTGCATGACCGTTTTGCCGGGGAGTATCTGGCCCGTTTTTCCGAAAGCCGGGTTACCCACCGCGTGCGCCAGGTGCTGTGCCGCATCCTGCCGCAGGGCGAGCCCAAGCGCGAGACCCTGGCGCAGGCCCTGCACCTGTCGCAGCGTACCTTGCAGCGGCGGCTGCAGGAGGAGGGCACCAGCTTCCAGGCCTTGCTTGACGACACCCGCCGCGAACTGGCCGAGCAGTACCTGGCCCAGCCGGGCATGACCCTGCTGGAGGCCGCGTACCTGCTGGGCTTTGCCGACCCCAGCAACTTCTACCGGGCATTCCGCCGCTGGTTCGATGCCACGCCGAGTGAGTACCGTGCCCGTATGGGCGCGGAGGCCGAAGCGGTCAGTGACGCCAGAACGCCGGCATACACAGCACCAGCACCGTAATGATTTCCAGTCGGCCGAGCAGCATGCCGGCCGCCAGAATCCACTTGGCCGCGTCTGGCAGCGTGGCGTAGTTGCCCGACGGGCCGATCACTTCGCCCAGCCCCGGGCCCACGCCCGAAACCGTACCGGCGGCACCGGTCAACGCGGTCATCCAGTCCACGCCCAGCAACGACAGCAGCAGGGCCATGACGCAGATGGTGATGGCGAAGAAGAACGAAAACGTCAGGATCGAACGCACGATGTCTTCATCGAGGCGGTGGCCGTTGTATTTCTGCTTGATCACCGCGCGCGGGTGGATCAGCTGGTTAAGGCTGGCCTTGAGCAGGATGTAGGCCACCTGGAAACGGAAAATCTTGATACCGCCCGCCGTCGAGCCGGAGCAGCCGCCCACGAAACCCAGGTAAAAGAACAGCATCAGCGAGAAGTTGCCCCACAGGCTGTAGTCGCCCAGGGCGAAGCCGGTGGTGGTGACCACCGAGGTCACGTTGAGTGCCACGTGGCGCAGGGCGTCGAGCCAGTGCAGGTTAGTGCTGTACCAGTACCAGGTGCCCAGCACTATCCAGGTAACAACCAGCATGCCCAGCAAGCCCTGCACCTGCTGGTCGCGGATCAGCGCCTTGCGGTTGCCGCGCAGGGTGGCCACATACAGGGTGAACGGCAGGCTGCCCATGATCATCACCACCACCGCCACCCAATGCACGGCCGGGATGTCCCATTTTGCCAGCGACTGGTCAGAGGTGGAGAAACCGCCGGTAGAGATCGCCGACATGGCGTGGTTGATCGCATCGAACGGGCTCATGCCTGCCCACCAGAAGGCCAGCGAGCCAAGGATCGAGAAACCGACGTACACCCCCACGATCGACTTGGCGACCATGTGCGAGCGCGGCATGACCTTTTCCGAGCGGTCGGACGATTCGGTCTGGAACAGGCGCATGCCACCGATGCGCAGCAACGGCAGGATCGCCACCGCCATGGCGATGAAGCCGATACCGCCGAGCCAGTGCAGCATCGAGCGCCACATGAGAATGCCCGGCGACATGCTGTCGAGCCCGCTGAGCACGGTGGCGCCGGTGGCGGTGATGCCCGACATGCTTTCGAAGAAGGCGTCGGTATAGCTGATGTGCTGGGTCAGCAGGAACGGCAGGGCGGCGAACACGCACACCACCAGCCAGCTGCTGACCGTCAGCAGGTACATGTCGCGAGGGCGCAGGTGCACATGCTCGGGGCGCCCCTGCACCACCAGGGCCAGCCCGGCGATGAAGGTGATCAGGCTCGACCAGAGGAACGACGGCATGTCACCGGTGCGTTCGAAAACTACCAGGGTCGCCATGGGCACGGCCATGCTGACGGCGAGGGTAATCAGGAAGATGCCGATGATGAAACCAATGATCCTTAAGGTCGGCAACGCCATGTGATCTGCTCTGACTCGATTCGGAAGGGCGCCATTCTACCTATGGGTCTGGTGATGTAAACGCTAGAATGGCCGCACATTCAACTGCCAGGAGGGTAGCCGATGGAGGCTCTCGACGCATTGCTCAACCGTGTTTCCGTGCCACGCCTGACCGACCCGGCGCCGAACGCTGCCCAGCGCGAGGCGCTGTTCCAGGCCGCCTTGCGCGCCCCGGATCATGGTCAGCTGCGCCCATGGCGCTTTCTGACCATCGAAGGCCAGGGCCGCGAGAAGCTGGGCGAGCTGTTTGCCGAAGCCGTGCAGAACAAGGGCGATGCCAGCCAGGCAGCGCTGGACAAGGCCCGCGCCATGCCGTTGCGGGCGCCGCTGCTGATTGTGGTGGTGGCCAAGCTGCAGGATCACTTCAAGGTGCCGAAGTCTGAACAGCGCCTGGCGGCGGGCTGTGCGGCGCATGGCATTCTGATTGCCGCGCATGCGCAGGGTATCGGCGCGGTGTGGCGTACCGGGGACATGGCGTTTGATGCCCATGTGCACAAGGGGTTGGGGTTGGCCGAGAACGAGGAGTTGATCGGGTACCTGTATGTCGGCACGCCGCTGACCGAGCTGCGTACAGCGCCGGTGCTGAAAACTGCTGATTTTGTCAGTGCCTGGGGTGAGTAACGCAGCCTTGGGCTGATTGTTGTATCCAAGGCCACTGGCCTCTTCGCGGGCACGCCCGCTCCCACAGGTACGGTGCAAGTCTCAGGCATCGCACGGTACCTGTGGGAACGGGCGTGCCCGCGAAGAGGCCGGATGCCTTTATATCACCTCAACTGCCAGCAGCCTCAGCCACAGGCAACTCCAGCCTGGCCACAAACCCACCCTGTGGATGATTGTCCAGCACCAGGCTCCCGCCATGGCGCTCCGCCGCCTTGCGCGCAATCGCCAGTCCCAGCCCATGCCCCGGCGCCTCCTGCCCCGGTGCACGGAAGAACGGTTCCCCCAGTTGCACCAGATGCTCTGCTGCCGCCCCCGGTCCATGGTCACGCACGCTTATCACTATGCGGTCCTGCTCACGCAATGCACTCACTTCTACCGGCTGCCCGAGCGGATTGAAGCGCAAGGCGTTGCGCAGCAGGTTGTCCACGGCCCGCTCGATCAGCGTCGGCCAACCTTGCAAGGTCAACCCAGGCTGCGCTTCAAGGCGCACATCCTGGTCGGGCGCGCTGAGCAAGGCATCCTTGCGCACGCTGCCCAGCAGGGCGTTGAGGTCGACCGGTTCGGCATGAGCCTGCTCGGCATCCACCCGGGCCAGGGCCAGAATTTCGCTGATCAGGTCTTCCAGGCGGTCGCACTCGCGGGTCAGGCGTGGCCACAGGGTTTCCCGCTGCTCGGGCCCGGCGCGCTCGGCCAGCGCCAGGGCAATTCGCAGCCGGGCCAATGGGGAGCGCAACTCGTGGGACACATCGCGCAGCAACTGGCGCTGGCTGCCGATGGTGCTTTGCAGGCGCGCGCCCATCTTGTTGAAGTCCTTGGCCAGCACACCGAACTCGTCGCGCCGCGCTGCCAGCCGCGCCAGGCTGTTCTGCTGGTAGGTGGTCTGCCCCAGGTCATGCACCGCGCTGCGCAGGCGGCTGAGCGGGCGGGTAATGGACAGGGTCACCAGCAGGCTGAACAACGTCAGCACAACCAGGGCGATGCCCAGTGCACTGAGCGGCCACATCAGGCTTTCGCGGTGCCAGGCATCCAGTGCCGGGTGGGGAATGCGGTAGATCAGCAGGTAGGTTTCGCCGGTGTCGGGGCTGGTGTATTCCTCGGTCAGCCTGCGCCACGGCAGGCGCCGCTGGTCATTGTGCTGGCGCGCTTCGAAGGCCGCAGCACGGCGCGGGAAGGTGCCGGGCACCACGGCTTCGCCACTGTCGTCGAGCACTTGCACGTCGATCTTGTAGCGGTCTTTGCGCCGTTCCAGGAAGTGCTGTGCCGAATCCAGGCCTTCCTGCTCGTAATGCCTGGCCCACTTGCTGGCCAAGGTATTCAGGCCCGGGTGACGGCTGAGGATCCAGGCGTCCTGGTTGAGCATGTGGCCCAACAGGATCGACAGGCCTGCGACCAGGGTAATGGCCAGCCAGAAACTGGCCAGGATGCGCCAGAACAGTGAACGCAAGTGCACCTCCTAAACGGGAAAAGCCCGGCCCGCAGTGATGCGGGCCGGGCATTGGGCAAACAGCTTACTGAGCCTTGGTGCCTTTTTCAGCTTTCCAGGCCTGGAACTCCTGCCACTCGGCTTTCTTGGCGGCGCGTTCCTTTTGCAGTTCGTCGAACTTCTTCTGCTGCTCAGGCTTGAGCAGGTTGCGCACGGCGCTGTCGGTCTTGTCGCGGCTGGCTTTCAGCTCGTCCTTCATGGCTTTCTGGTCGGCGGCCGGCAGCTTGGACAGGTAGCGCTCGGTGATGTCGCGGCGCTGTTGCATCTGCTCGCCCATCAGCTTGCCGATCTGTTGGCGTTGGTCGCGGCTCAGGTCCAGCTGATGGAAAGGCGCATCACCGCGATGATGCGGGCCGTCGTGACGCGGGCCGCCGTCAGGCATGGCCATGGCCACGGTCGGCAGGGCGGCGGCGAACATCAGGGCGATAAGGGTCTTGCGCATGGTGTCTCTCCTTTCATAGGCCGGTGGTTACCGGATGAGCACAGTCTAGGGAGATCACCGTCAAGCGCAGTCAGGGGATGGTAAAGGCTCGGTAAAGATGCTCAGAGGCAGTAGTAATAGCCACGGCTGCGCAACGCCACGATGCGTGGCCGGCCATCGGCGTGGGGGCCAATCTTCTTGCGCAGGTTGCTGACATGCATGTCCAGGCTGCGGTCGTACAGGGTCAGCTTGCGGCCCAGGCCGATTTGCGCCAGTTCCTGCTTGTCCAGCGGCTCGCCGGGCTGGCGCAGCAGCGCTTCGAGAATGCGGCTTTCGGACAGGGTCAGGGTCATTTCGCGGCCATCGATACTGGCCACGCCACGGGCAGGGCTGTACACCAGGTCGCCCAGCTCCACTTGGCTGGTGGTGGCGGTGGGGTGGCTGCGGCGCAGTACGGCGCGCAGGCGGGCGGTGAGTTCACGTGGGTCGCAGGGTTTGGCCAGGTAGTCGTCGGCACCCAGTTCGAGGCCAAGGATGCGGTCCAGCGGCTCGCCACGGGCGGAGAGCATCAATACCGGCAGTTCGGTATGTTCGCTGCGCAACTGCTTGAGCAGTTCCAGGCCGCTGCCATCGGGCAGCATCACGTCCAGCACGACAGCAGCCGGGGCGTGTTCGGCCAGGGCCTGGCGTGCGCTCTGGCCATCGTGGCAGGCACGTACGGTGAACCCTTCCTGGGTCAGCCAGCTGCCGAGCAGCTCGCACAGCTCCTGGTCATCATCAATCAGTAACAGCTCGCTCATGACTCACTCAATTCAACCAATGACGGCGGCTATTCGGTCCGCCAGTGGCAAAGATACCGCAGACTGATGGCAACTGTGTAACTGCCTCTACCGTGTCGCGTTCTTTGCGAACAAGCCCGCGAGGAACGCGACGCGGTCTCAGATCACGGCAGTACTTGCTTGAATGGCTTGACCACGACTTTGTCGTAAACGCCCGCAGCAATGTACGGATCGGCATCGGCCCAAGCCTGCGCCGCCGCCAGGGTTTCGAACTCGGCAACGATCAGGCTACCGGTGAAACCCGCCTCGCCCGGGTCGTTGCTGTCGATGGCCGGGTGCGGGCCGGCCAGTACCACGCGGCCTTCGGCCTTGAGCTGCTGCAGGCGTTCGATATGCGCCGGGCGGGCGGCCAGGCGCTTTTCCAGGGAGCTTGCGACGTCGCTGGCGATGATGGCGTAGAGCATGTCAATCCTTGGGTTTGGAGGTAGAAGGGTCGTCGTGCAGGTGGCGCGACAGGTACACGCCTTGCGCCACCAGGAAGATCACGGTCATGCCCAGGCTGCCGAACACCTTGAAGTCCACCCAGAAGTCCTGGAAGGTGAAGGCGACGAACAGGTTGGCCGCGCCGCAGAACAGGAAAAAGGCGATCCAGGCCACGTTCAGGCGCGCCCAGATGGCATCGGGCAGGGTCAGCGCGTGGCCCATGATGCGCTTGATCAGCACCCGGTCGCCGATGAAGTGGCTGCCGGCAAAACCCAGGGCGAACAGCCAGTTCACCACCGGCGCCTTCCACTTCAGGAAGGTTTCGCTGTGGAACGTCAGGGTCAGGCCGCCGAACACCAGGCAGGCCACCAGGGTCAGCCACTGGCCCTTTTCAAGCTTGCGCTGGCGCAGGAACAGCGCGCCATACACCACCAGCGAGCTGATGATCAGCATGGCCGTGGCGCTGTAGATGCCGCCGAATTCGAAGCTGTGGCCGGCGACTTCCAGGGGGCGCGGGTCCAGCTTGTAGACGATGAAGAACAGCAGCAGCGGGATGAAATCGATGAATTGTTTCACAATGGCAGCCAGAATCGGGATGTGACGGCATAATAACAAACATCGATTCCAGCGAAAGCGCTCCTCCATGAATGTTGATCTGCACTGTCACAGCACGGCCTCCGACGGCGCCCTGTCGCCCTCGGTACTGGTTGCCCGGGCCCATGAGCACGGGGTGCAAACGCTGGCACTGACCGACCATGACACCATCGAAGGCCTGCCCGAAGCACGCCAGGCCTGCATCGAGCGGGGCATGCGCTGGGTTAGCGGCGTCGAGCTGTCGTGCACCTGGGGTGGTGCGACCATCCATGTGCTGGGTTATGACTTCCCGCTCGACGCACCGCCTTTGCTGGCGGCAATCGAAGCGCTGCACCGTGGCCGCTGGCTGCGCGCCGAAGAAATCGACAAACGGCTGGCCGCCAAGGGCATGCCTGGCACCCTCGAAGGCGCCCGTGCCGTGCAGCACGAGCTGGGCGACAGCGGCAACGCCCCGGCGCGCCCGCATTTTGCCGAGTACCTGGTGCGCGCCGGGCACGTCAAGGACCGTGGCGAAGCGTTTCGCAAGTGGCTGGGCGCCGGCAAGCTGGGCGACGTCAAGCAGCACTGGCCGACCCTCGACGAAACTGTCGCCACCCTGCGCCAGTCCAAAGCGTGGGTGAGCCTGGCGCACCCCATGCATTACGATCTGACCCGCAGCAAGCGCAGACGGCTGATTGCCGACTATATTCAGGCAGGCGGGCAGGCACTTGAGGTGGTCAACGGAATGATGCCGGCCGAGCAGGTGGGCACCATGTCCATCCTTACCCGTGAGTTCGGCCTGCTGGCAAGCGCTGGCAGTGACTTCCACGGCCCCGGCACCTGGGGCGAGATCGGTGCCTATCGGCCTTTGCCCGAGGACTTGCCACCTCTGTGGCGTCGATTCAGCCATGAACAGCCTTTGGCGCTATGAACAGGACGACTACGTGAGCCAATTTTTCCAGATTCATCCGGAGAACCCACAGGCGCGCCTGATAAAACAGGCCGTCGAGATCATCCGCAAGGGTGGTGTGGTGGTGTATCCGACCGACTCGGCCTATGCGCTGGGTTGCCAGATGGGTGACAAGGCGGCCATCGAACGGGTGCGGCGCCTGCGTGGGCTGGACAAGACGCACAACTTCACCCTGATGTGCTGCGACATGTCGCAACTGGGGTTGTACGCCAAGGTCGACACCGGCACCTTCCGCCTGCTCAAGGCGCATGTGCCTGGGCCTTACACGTTCATCCTCAACGGCACGCGTGAAGTGCCGCGCCTGCTGTTGCACGATAAACGCCGCACCATCGGGCTGCGGGTGCCGGCCCATGCCATCACCCTGGCCTTGCTGGCCGAGCTGGGCGAGCCGTTGATGAGCGTGAGCCTGATCCTGCCGGGCGACACCGAGCCGATGACCGACCCGTACGAAATCCGTGAGCGCCTGGAGCATCACGTCGACCTGGTGATCGATGGCGGCTTCGGCGACCTCAAGGCCTCTACCATCATCGACCTGTCCGGCGATGAGCCTGAGCTGATCCGCGAAGGCTGTGGCGACCCCACGCCGTTCCTGGTCAACGCGTGAGCCAGGTGGAAATGCCCGAGGCACCGGCCGAGCAGGCCGAAGCGCCTCGGCAGTTGCAGTTGGCCCTGGTCTACGGCGAAGCCCTGACCGAGCTGCCGCTGGACCTGTACATTCCGCCGGACGCACTGGAAGTCATCCTCGAAGCCTTCGAAGGCCCGTTGGACCTGTTGCTGTACCTGATCCGCAAGCAGAACATCGACATTCTCGACATCCCGGTGGCGGAAATCACCCGCCAGTACATGGGCTACGTGGAGCTGATG
The DNA here is from genome assembly GCF_002992185.1 of Pseudomonas sp. LLC-1. Taxonomy (NCBI): domain Bacteria; kingdom Pseudomonadati; phylum Pseudomonadota; class Gammaproteobacteria; order Pseudomonadales; family Pseudomonadaceae; genus Pseudomonas; species Pseudomonas sp. LLC-1. The sequence continues at coordinate 193,533 of NZ_LUVY01000008.1, forward strand.
AAGAGCGTGCGCCTTGAACTGGCCGCCGAGTACCTGGTGATGGCCGCCATGCTTGCCGAGATCAAGTCGCGCATGCTGCTGCCGCGTTCGGCCGATGTCGAGGAAGAGGAGGGCGACCCGCGTGCCGAACTGATCCGCCGCCTGCAGGAGTACGAACGTTTCAAGGCCGCCGCCGAAGGCATCGATGAATTGCCACGGGTAGGCCGCGATGTGGTGGTGCCACGCCTTGAGGCGCCGCAGGCCAAGGTGCGCAAGCTGTTGCCGCAAGTCAGCCTGGAAGAGTTGCTGGTGTCCATGGCCGAGGTGATGCGCCGCAACGACCTGTTCGAAAGCCACCAGATCACCCGTGAAACGCTGTCTACCCGCGAGCGCATGAGCCAGGTGCTGGAGCGCCTCAAAGGCGGTGCTTTCGTGCCGTTTGTCGAGTTGTTTGCCGCCGAAGAGGGCAAGCTGGGCGTGGTGGTCACCTTCATGGCGATTCTTGAGCTGGTGAAGGAATCGCTGATCGAACTGGTGCAGAATGAACCTTTCGCCGCCATTCACGTGCGGCTCCGCCCGGCGCTTGTTGAAGAACCTGATGAACCTGAATGACCCCCGCGACCTGGCGTCGCTGATCGAAGCTTTCTTGCTGGCGTCGGGCAAACCGCAGTCCCTGGAGCGCCTGTACGAGCTGTTCGAAGAGGCCGAGCGCCCAGAACCCAAGGTGTTCAAGCAGGCCCTGGACGTGCTGGGCAAGTCGTGCAGTGGCCGAGCGTTCGAGCTCAAGGAAGTGGCCAGCGGCTACCGCCTGCAAATCCGCGAGGACTATGCGCCCTGGGTCGGGCGCCTGTGGGAAGAGCGCCCGCAACGCTATTCACGTGCGCTGCTCGAAACCCTGGCGCTTATTGCCTACCGTCAGCCCATCACCCGTGGCGAGATCGAGGACGTGCGGGGCGTGGCGGTGAACAGCAACATCATCAAGACCATGATGGAGCGCGAGTGGATTCGCGTGGTGGGCTACCGCGAAGTACCCGGGCGGCCGGCGATGTTTGCCACCACCAAGGCGTTTCTTGACCACTTCAACCTCAAGAGCCTGGATGAGCTGCCGGCCTTGGCCGAGCTGCGCGAGATGGAGCCGGAGCCGGTGCTCGACCCGGACGATGCGCCAGTGCCGGCGCACCTGCAGGCGTTGGCAGATGCCAGCCTTGGGGAGGAAGAAGAGGGTGTTGAGCCGAAGGAGGAAACCAGCTTCCGTAGCTTGCTGGTGGAGCTGGATGCCATGGAAGAAGGGCTGAAGACCGACTTTGATGATTTGCGCGAGGAAGAGCCTGAGGCCTCGGTGGAAGAGGAGGGCAAGTTACAGCCCTGATCTGCTGTTGCCCATACACCACCATTAGGCAGAAACCCCAGCCAAAGCCCACAAAACCCTCTACCCTCCAGTGCGTTCCCCCGCCAAACCGCGTATGATGCGCGGCCTTTTGGCGCGCTCGTCGCCAAAAAACCTGTTTTCATTCCTACACCGGGAGGTGCCCAGATGAGTGAGCAAGACCTGCAAGATACCGAAATCACCCCGCCATCCGGCGAAAAGCTGCAAAAAGTGCTGGCACGCATTGGCGTGGGTTCGCGCCGTGACGTCGAAGCCTGGATCAGCCAGGGCCGCATCAAGGTCAACGGCGTCGAGGCCACCCTTGGCCAGCGCGTCGACCTGCACGACGCCATTGCCGTAGACGGCAAGCTGATCAAGCGTGAGGAGGCCGCCGAGGCTACTCGCCGGGTGATCATGTATAACAAGCCCGATGGCGAAATCTGCACCCGTGACGACCCGGAAGGCCGCCCGACCGTGTTCGATCGCCTGCCACGGCCAAAAGAAGGCCGCTGGATCAACATCGGCCGCCTCGACATCAACACCACTGGCCTGCTGCTGTTCACCACCGACGGTGAACTGGCCAACCGCCTGATGCACCCGTCCTACGAGATGGACCGTGAGTACGCGGTACGTGTGCGCGGTGAAGTCGATGACGAAATGATCGAGCGCCTGAAAGCCGGCGTGATGCTGGAAGACGGCCCGGCCAAGTTCACCGACATCCAGAAGGCACCGGGTGGCGAAGGCTTCAACCATTGGTACCACTGTGTGGTGATGGAAGGCCGTAACCGTGAGGTACGTCGCCTGTGGGAATCCCAGGGCATGGTGGTCAGCCGCCTGAAGCGCGTGCGTTTCGGCCCAGTGTTCCTCAACTCCGACCTGCCGATGGGCCGCTGGCGTGAAATGACCCAGGGCGAAATCGACATCCTGGCCGCCGAAGTGGGCCTGCAGCCGGTTGCGCTGCCTGCCATGAAGCTCAAGGCCAAGGACAAGATGGAGCGCCTGCAGCGCAAATCGACCCGCCCGCTGGGCCGTGGTGAGCGCGTGCGCAACCTGCGCCCGGCCCACGAAGGTGCCGCGACCAGTGAACGCCCGGCGCGTCAGCCGCGTGAAGAGGCCCCGCGTAAAAACACCCGTGGCAGCACGGTGGCCGAGCGCCCGAGCGAAATGCGCAAGCGCCCGAGCAAGCCTGAAGGTGACAAGCCGGCAGGCCGCGGTCGCGGTAAACCGCGTGGCTGATAAGTCAGTGTGGTAATCAAGAAACCAGCCTTCGGGCTGGTTTTTTTATGCCTGTGAGAATTTGGGGCTGCTTTGCAGCCCATCGCCGGCAAGCCAGCTCCCACAGGTCTACGGCTGATGCGGCCATTGTGCTGTCCCTGTGGGAGCTGGCTTGCCGGCGATGGGCCGCAAAGCGGCCCCAAGATATTGAACAAAAAGAATTTTTCTGACGACTGGCAAGTTCTTGAACCGGCTTGTAAAGAAATCTGTACAAAAATGGCCGGTTTCAGCCCTGATTCCAGATTTACCCCAATCGTGTAAACAAACCTTGCCGTCACCGCTGTGGCAAACCCGCCACCTCCACATTGCCCTCCCTTGCCCAAACCCCCGTCCCCACGGTGTTATAGCCGCCATTGCCGTGTGCAAGAGCCCGTCCACAGAGCCTGGCTGACAAAACAACAAATGGAGGCGCCATGTACGCCGATCACTCCGCCTTTGAAGGCCCATACCACAGGATCGCTGCGTTTTTTCCGGATGGAAGAGCGCAACGCGTTGACGCCTGCGCGCTTGCAGGGGTATACAGTGCGCCGCGTTTTACCTGTGACCCTTTTGCGTACCGCGCACTCTTGATCACGCCTGGTTGACCCGCTTCGGCGGCACCTGAGGTCAAGAAACCCAAGGTAACCACCTTGCCCATTCCGCTGCGCCACGAGCGCGGTGGGTCCGATTCCGTCACAGATAAAAACAATGCAGGTGACTTCGTTCATGAGTGGACAAAACATGCATTCAGGCGAGCTCAAGCGGGGCCTGAAGAACCGCCATATCCAGTTGATCGCCCTGGGTGGTGCAATTGGTACCGGCCTGTTCCTTGGCTCGGCAGGCGTGATGAAATCCGCCGGCCCGTCGATGATCCTTGGCTACGCCATCTGCGGCTTCATCGCCTTCATGATCATGCGCCAGCTTGGCGAGATGATTGTCGAAGAGCCGGTGGCCGGCTCGTTCAGCCACTTCGCCCACACCTACTGGGGCGGCTTCGCCGGCTTCCTGTCGGGCTGGAACTGCTGGGTGCTGTACATCCTGGTGGGCATGTCGGAGCTTTCTGCAGTTGGCAAGTATGTCCACTACTGGTGGCCGGAGATCCCGACCTGGGTCACGGCTGCGGCATTCTTCGTGCTGATCAACGCCATCAACCTGATGAACGTGAAGTTCTTCGGTGAAGCCGAATTCTGGTTTGCCATCATCAAGGTCGTCGCCATCGTCAGCATGATCGGCCTGGGTGCCTACCTGCTCACCAGCGGCAGCGGCGGGCCGGATGCCACCATCGCCAACCTGTGGTCCCACGGCGGCTTCTTCCCGAACGGTGTCAGCGGGCTGGTGATGGCCCTGGCGTTCATCATGTTCTCCTTCGGTGGCCTGGAAATGCTCGGTTTCACTGCTGCTGAAGCCGACAAGCCGAAGACCGTGATTCCCAAGGCGATCAACCAGGTCATCTGGCGCATCCTGATTTTCTACGTGGGCGCCTTGGTGGTATTGCTGTCGTTGACGCCATGGGACAACCTGGTCGCCAGCATCGATGCCTCGGGTGGCAGCTATGGCAGCAGCCCGTTCGTGCAAGTGTTCTCGCTGCTGGGCAGTGACGTTGCTGCCCACTTGCTGAACTTCGTGGTCCTGACAGCCGCGCTGTCGGTGTACAACAGTGGCACCTACTGCAACGCGCGCATGCTGCTGGGCATGGCCGAGCAGGGCGATGCCCCGGCGTCGCTGGCCAAGGTCGACAAGCGTGGCGTGCCTGTGCGTTCGATCCTGGTGTCGGCTGCCGTTACCTTCGTGGCCGTACTGCTTAACTACCTGATGCCGCAGAATGCCCTGGAGCTGCTGATGTCGCTGGTGGTGGCTACCCTGGTGATCAACTGGGCGATGATCAGCTATTCGCACCTGAAGTTCCGCCAGCACCTGGACCGTACCGGCCAGAAACCGCTGTTCAAGGCGCTGTGGTACCCGTACGGCAACTACATCGTGCTGGCCTTCGTGGTGCTGATCCTCGGTATCATGCTGATGATTCCGGGTATTCAGGTTTCGGTGTACGTCATGCCGGTTTGGCTGTTCGGGATGTTTGTGGTCTACATGGTCAAGCCACGCCGTCGGATGAATGCCGGTGGGGCTGCGGGTCACGTAGCCAAGTAAGTTGTTCGAGGCAGTATGTAGAAACCCGAAGCCGGGTGACTGGCTTCGGGTTTTTTTGTTGCCTGTCCCGGCCCTTTCGCGGGCATGCCCGCTCCCACAAGGTCACCACAGGCTTCAGGGCAGCGCTGTACCTGTGGGAGCGGGCGCGCCCGCGAAGAGGCCAGCACAGGCAAAAACTCAGATCTGCTCCAGCAACCAACCCCTGAATGCCCGCAAAGAAGGCAAGGCCTCATTCCTGGGTGGGTAGATCAGGTAGTAACTGCGCTGGCTGGCAAACGCCACCCCCGGGCTGTACAGCTCACCCTTGGCCAGTTCTTCCTCCACCAGTATGCGCGGCACCAGCCCGATACCAATCCCGGCCCGCACCGCCTGGATCAGGTGCGAGGTCAGCTCGAAGCTCGGCCCCAGGCGCATTGCCCGGTGCGGCAGGCCATGGTGCGAGAACCATTCGCCCCAGGCATGCGGGTTGTTGGCCACATTCAACAGCACCTCTTCACTGATCCGTGCGGGGCTCCAGCCCTGGCTGTCGGCCCCGGCCTCCGGTGGCAGGATCACTACCAGTTCCTCGGCATGCAGGCGATGGCAGATCAGCCCCGGCAGGTCGTGGCTGGCCACGCCGATGGCGGCGTCGATTTCGCTGGTGTCGAAGTTGATGGCTTCGATACGTGAATGAATGTGCACCAGCATGCCCGGGTGGGCGCTGTAGAACGCGTGCAGCCGTGGCAGCAGCCATTTCGAGCCGAACGTTGGCAGGGTGGCCAGGCGCAAGGTGCCGACCCCCGACTGATACGCCAGCGCCTGCAAGGTGGCACTGCGGATGCGCCCCAGCGCCTCGCTGAGCTCGCGCTGGTAAAGGCGACCGACATCCGTCAGCTGTACCTGGCGGCCTTCGCGGCGGAACAAGGTGAGGCCCAGTTGCTGTTCCAGCGCCTGCACCTGGCGGCTGACCGCGCTTTGCGTCAGCGACAGTTCGGCGGCGGCGCGGGTGTAGCTTTCATGCCGGGCGGCGGCCTCGAATGCCAGCAGCAGCGACATGGACGGTGTCAGGTGGCGGTAATTCATTCATAAAAGTCATTGATAGCGGCAGGATTATCCGTTTGCCCCTGAAGCGAAACTACAGGAACATTGGCCTATACGTCATCCCTGCATGCATCAACCCATGCCGGAGCGACAGGAATCCCGTGAATTAGCCAATATCAAGAGGCCATCCTTCGATGATCGCCCAGCTGCCGACCGTTGCACCGAGCGCCAACTACCCCGAATTCCTCGAAGCCCTGCGCAGCAGCGGCTTCCGTGGCCAGATCAGTGCCGACTACGGCACCCGCACGGTGTTGGCCACCGACAACTCGATTTACCAGCGCTTGCCCCAGGCTGCAGTGTTCCCGCTGGATGCCGACGATGTGGCGCGGGTTGCCACGCTGATGGGCGAGGCGCGCTTCCAGGACGTCAAGCTGACCCCGCGCGGCGGTGGCACCGGCACCAATGGCCAGTCGTTGACCGACGGCATCGTCGTCGACCTGTCGCGCCATATGAACAAGATCCTCGAAATCAACGTCGAGGAGCGTTGGGTGCGGGTGCAGGCCGGTACGGTCAAGGACCAGCTCAATGCCGCGCTCAAGCCGCACGGGCTGTTCTTCGCCCCTGAGCTGTCCACCTCCAACCGTGCCACTGTCGGTGGCATGATCAACACCGACGCCAGTGGCCAAGGCAGCTGCACCTATGGCAAAACCCGTGACCATGTGCTGGAGCTGCACAGCGTGCTGCTCGGCGGCGAGCGCCTGCACAGTCTGCCAATCGACGATGCCGCGCTGGAGCAGGCCTGTGCCGCGCCCGGCCGGGTCGGCGAGGTGTACCGCATGGCCCGGGAGATCCAGGAAACCCAGGCCGAACTGATCGAAACCACCTTCCCCAAGCTGAACCGCTGCCTGACCGGCTATGACCTGGCGCACCTGCGCGACGAGCAGGGCCGCTTCAACCTCAACAGCGTGCTGTGTGGTGCCGAAGGTTCGCTGGGCTATGTGGTGGAAGCCAAGCTCAACGTGCTGCCGATCCCCAAATATGCGGTGCTGGTGAACGTACGCTACACCAGCTTCATGGATGCCCTGCGTGATGCCAATGCGCTGATGGCGCACAAGCCGCTGTCGATCGAGACCGTCGACTCCAAGGTGCTGATGCTGGCGATGAAGGACATCGTCTGGCACAGCGTTGCCGAGTACTTCCCGGCCGACCCCGACCGCCCGACCCTGGGTATCAACCTGGTGGAGTTCTGCGGCGATGAGCCGGCTGAAGTCAACGCCCGGGTGCAAGCCTTCGTCGAGCACTTGCAGGCGGATACCAGTGTCGAGCGCCTGGGGCATACACTGGCTGAAGGCGCCGAGGCGGTGACCCGCGTCTACGTGATGCGCAAGCGTTCGGTGGGCTTGCTGGGTAACGTCGAGGGCGAGGTGCGCCCGCAGCCGTTCGTGGAAGACACGGCGGTACCGCCAGAGCAACTGGCCGACTACATCGCCGACTTCCGCGCCCTGCTGGACGGTTACGGCCTGGCCTACGGCATGTTCGGCCACGTCGATGCTGGTGTACTGCACGTGCGCCCGGCCCTGGACATGAAGGACCCGGCCCAGGCCGCGCTGGTGAAGCCGATTTCCGACGCCGTGGCCGCGCTGACCAAAAGCTATGGCGGCCTGCTGTGGGGCGAGCACGGCAAAGGCCTGCGTTCGGAATACGTGCCGGAGTACTTCGGTGCGCTGTACCCGGCGCTGCAGCGCCTGAAAGGTGCCTTCGACCCACACAACCAGCTCAACCCCGGCAAGATCTGCACACCGCTGGGCAGTGCCGAGGGCCTGACCCCGGTCGATGGCGTAACCCTGCGCGGCGACCTCGACCGCACCATCGATGAGCGCGTGTGGCAGGACTTCCCCAGTGCCGTGCACTGCAACGGCAACGGCGCCTGCTACAACTACGACCCCAACGACGCCATGTGCCCGTCGTGGAAGGCCACCCGTGAACGCCAGCATTCGCCCAAGGGCCGCGCCTCGCTGATGCGCGAGTGGTTGCGCCTGCAAGGCGAAGCGAACATCGACGTGTTGGCCGCAGCCCGTAACAAGGTGTCGTGGCTCAAGGGCCTGCCGGCACGCCTGCGCAACAACCGCGCGCGCAGCCAGGGGCAGGAAGACTTCTCCCACGAAGTGTACGACGCCATGGCCGGTTGCCTGGCGTGCAAGTCGTGCGCCGGGCAGTGCCCGATCAAGGTCAACGTGCCGGACTTCCGTTCGCGCTTCCTCGAGCTGTACCACGGCCGCTATCAGCGCCCGCTGCGTGACTACCTGATCGGCTCGCTGGAGTTCACCATCCCGTACCTGGCCCATGCACCGGGCCTGTACAACGCGGTCATGGGCTCGAAGTGGGTCAGCAAGTTGCTGGCCGACAACATTGGCATGGTCGACAGCCCGCTGATCAGCCGCTTCAACTTCCAGGCCACGCTGACCCGTTGCCGTGTCGGCGTGGCCAGCGTGCCGGCCCTGCGTGAACTGACCCCGGCCCAGCGCGAGCGCAGCATCGTGCTGGTGCAGGATGCCTTCACCCGCTATTTCGAGACCCCGCTGCTCTCAGCCTTCATCGACCTGGCCCACCGCCTGGGCCACCGGGTATTCCTGGCGCCTTACAGTGCCAACGGCAAGCCGCTGCATGTGCAGGGCTTCCTGGGTGCGTTCGCCAAGGCGGCGATCCGTAACGCTACCCAGCTCAAGGCCCTGGCCGACTGCGGCGTGCCACTGGTGGGGCTGGACCCGGCGATGACCCTGGTGTACCGCCAGGAGTACCAGAAAGTGCCGGGGCTGGACGGTTGCCCGAAGGTGCTGTTGCCGCAGGAATGGCTGATGGACGTGCTGCCCGAGCAGGCGCCGACCGCACCGGGCAACTTCCGCCTGATGGCGCACTGCACCGAGAAGACCAACGTGCCGGCCAGTACCAAACAGTGGGAGCAGGTGTTTGCCCGCCTGGGCCTGAAGCTGGTGACCGAGGCGACGGGTTGCTGCGGTATGTCGGGGACCTACGGCCACGAGGCGCGTAACCAGGAGACTTCGCGGACCATCTTCGAGCAAAGCTGGGCGACCAAGCTGGACAAGGAAGGGGAGCCGCTGGCGACCGGTTACTCGTGCCGCAGCCAGGTCAAGCGCATGACCGAGCGCAAGATGCGCCACCCGCTGGAAGTGGTGTTGCAATACGCCCAGCGCTAGGTTTCAGGGCCTCGGGGGCTGCTTTGCAGCCCATCGCCGGCAAGCCAGCTCCCACAGGATCACCACAGGCCTGAACATTGTGGTGATCCTGTGGGAGCTGGCTTGCCGGCGATAGGGCCAGTGCAGGCACTGCAAGAGTCAGAGTTCTTGTACCTGATCTCGATGCTGCCGCACCTGACAGTGCAGATACAAGCTCAACACCAGTCCGCAAGCCGACGCACCCGCCGCAAACAGAAACATCGAAGCAAACCCGAACCCCGCCGCCACCGCGCCCACCAGTGGCCCGGTCACCCCCAGTGACAAATCAATGAACAGCGAATACGCTCCCACCGCCGCGCCGCGGTTGGCCGCCGACACCTGATTCACCGCCTCCACACCCAGCGCCGGGAACACCAGTGAGAAGCCAAACCCGCTAAGCGCTGCCCCTGCCAAGGCCAACTCGGCGCTGGGCGCCAGCCACAGCATCAACAACCCCAGTGTTTCCACCGACAGGCAGGCAATCGCGACCCGGAACCCGCCAATGCGGTTGATCAGGTTGCCAAACAGCAGCCGCGCACTGATGAAGCTGGCGCCGAACAGGGTCAAGGTCAGCGCGGCATTGGTCCAGCCACGGCTGGCGTAGTACAAGGTGATGAACGTGGCGATGGTGCCAAAGCCGATCGAGCCCAGCGCCAGCCCCGAGCCATGCGGGAACACCTTGCCCAGCACTTGCAGAAACGGCAGGCGTACACCGCTGACGATGGGCGCAGCCTGCCTGGGCCAGGCCAGCAGCAGGCCGAAGGTGCACAGCAGGATGATGCCGAGGCCCATGCTCCACAGCCCCAGGCTCTTGACCATCAGCACGCCCAACGGTGCACCGACGGCCAGTGCGCCGTAGCTGGCGATGCCGTTCCAGGAGATGACCTTGGCGGTGTTTTCAGCGCCCACCCGGCCGATGCCCCAGCCAATCGCGCCCGCACCCACCAGGCTTTCGGCGCTGCCGAGCGCTAGCCGGCCGATCAGCAGGCAGGCCAGGCTCAGCCAGGGCTGGTGGGTGAGGAAGGCACAGGCCAGCATGAACACCCCGCTAAGCCCGCAGCCTGCAAGGCCATACATGACCGCCTTCTTGCTGCCGTGGTTGTCGATGATGCGGCTGGCAGTAGGGCGGCTGAGCAGCGTGGCGAGGTACTGCACGCTGATCACAAGGCCCGCGACCACGGCGCTGAAGCCGAGGTCGTTGTGCACATAGCCGGGCAGCACGGCCAGCGGGATGCCGATGTTGAGGTAGCCGATGAAGGTGAAGAGCACAATCGAGACCACTTGGGCACTGATTGCGAGAGACGAAGACTGCTGCTTGGGCATGAGGGGTCCTGAAGCGGTAAAGCGAGTAACGGCTGATCATAGCCTTGTACAGGGTTCTGTGGATGAAGGTTTGCACGCGGGGTGACTGCGGCAGGTTTGGCCGCTGTCACCCAGCCGGAGGCAATCAGCCGTTGTTGTATGGCAGCAACCAGCTCACGCTGAAGTCGGCATCTGGATAATCGAGGCGCAAGCGAGGCAGTACGTAGCCACCACAGGAGCGGCACGTGTCCATCAGGGTGAAAACCTTGATGCTGGCCACATCGCTGCTCTGGGTGAGCAAGTCCTGGTTGATCGTGGAGGCGATCAGGCGCTCGGAATCCAGGTGGCGGCGATGGTTCTTGATCGTCAGCCAGTTGGCCCGACGCAGGACGGGCAGATGGGTGAAGCGTGGGTCCGGGAGTAAGTCATGCATGCGTGCGCGTGCATCGATGTATTCAATGTGAGGTTGCGTGGTACCAGGAGGGGACTCGATCATGATCCTCTGCCTGGCCTTGCCGCCGGACAACGAGAAATACACACGGCGCTCGCCGTTTCTGAGTGTGACTGTGGCGAAGGCGAAGTTGGCGCCTGACAGGTGTTCCCTCAATCGGCTCTTGCCGGTTTCAGTGAGCATCTCTGCGATTGTCATGGGCGTATAGGATGCGCGCACGCCTGAGGCCGGTAACAGCCGATTGAGCACACCGTTAACGTGCAACTGATCAACGTCGCTGAACCTGCCCAGGTGATGGAAGTCGGGAATGATGTGTTTGTTCAACCCGATCACATCGTTCAGTGTGAAACCGGCCAGGTGATCCTGCGCACGTGGGAACGTCAGGATGTTCCGTGCAAACTCGGGGTAGTGTGCCTCTTCCAGCGAGTCTAATGCCCGGCTGAATGCAGTCGGGGTCGCGGGTGGGCTTGTGCGCCGCTGGTAGGTTATCCAGTCCCGCAGGAGGCCGACGATGTTGTCGATGTCTTGCTGCAAGTTTGGCCTGGAGGCCACGATGCGGTAGGTTTCGCTGACATCGAGGTATTGGGCGATTGCAGCCAGGTCGGTGACCCGGGTGAAGGCCAGGCGTGAATGTTCTGACGGGACTGGGTAACGGGTTGGGGTCAGCGTGCCTTGCTTCAATGCTGTTGTCTGGCTGCTTAGCCAAGCGTCGAAGTCAAAGGGTGTGCCGTAGAAGATGCCGGTATCGGCTTCGACAACCAGCCAGTCGCCATCGAGGTGTTCGACACGTGCGCCGCGCAGCGTGCGCCGGTCAGCAAGGCCCCGGGTCAGCCTGCCCAGCCGCACCGTAGGGCAGTGACCGGTGAAGAGGGCGACTTCGCCGTGCGACATGTCGGCAGGCAGCCCGAACCAGAGTTCGGAAACCGGGTAACCGACCACACCCTCGTTATAAAAGCTGGGAGGGTTGAGCAGCCCCATCGCATGGGCCTCCTCATCGCTCAGCGGTTTGAGGATCATGTGCCCGGTAGGGCGAGAATGACCTTTTTGCGAAACAACCTCCTCCGTGTACAGCACCAACTGATTGTCCCGTACCATTACCTGCGCCACGCTGTCGCTGTTCGCGCCAGGTGCCCGGTAGGTGATCGGCTGGGGCTCGATGCGCACGCTCTCGAATGACCGGCTCACGTGCTGGCCGTATGCCGGGGTGCCTGCCTGATTGGCGATGGGCGCCAAGTGCAGGGCGATGCCCTGTGGTGGTGCATCGGGGTAGGGGCTTGGCTGCAAGGCCGGGTCTTGCGACCAGCGCAGGGGAGCCTGTCGCATGCGTTGGGCTGTGCTGGCAGATTGCCCTGTGCCGCGACGGTACGCGACACCGTTGACGATCACATCGACAACGTCCGGGTCGCGCCCGATGATTACGGGGTAGACGAACGGGTTGGAAGCCCGGTCCCACGCTCGGGTGATATCGTCACCTTCGCTCAGTAGAAGGCTGATTACATCGGGTTTCTGGCCGGGCAGCAATTTATGCAGTGGAACCGCTTCGGAAAGCTTCGCAGCGGCGTCCGCACCCAGGGTGCCCGTCCAGTTCTTGGGGGCTGCCCCATATTGATTGAGCGTGCTGGCTAACGGCTTGCCCTTCAAGTGCCTGGCAGCTTGCAGCATTCCGAGGCGCATGAGATGTGTTTGCCGGCCTGCTGAGCCGTAAAGCCTGGTGAGCGGCTTGATGACGCGGCCCCCCAAGGTGAATGCACTGCCCAGCGTACCGAGTGCGTCCAGGCCACAGGACAGGGCTTCTGCACCTGTGCGGACATCGAAGCAGCCCAGCCCGGGCACGAGGTTGGAGAACAGCTTGAACAGGTAGCGTCCCGTGCTGTCTTTGCGCCGCTCGGCAAGGAAATGTTCATGGGGCGTGGTGCCTTTGCCGCTGTTGTAAAGCGCATCGCGGTTAGCGAGGGCTACGGTTTGGGCGTAACAGCGCGCCAAGGCGTGCAAGCGGTCATTTGCCGGTGCATCGATCAGTCGTGCGGTTTTCGGCCAAGGGCTGGCCAGCCAAGGAATATCGATGTCGTTGTAGTCGCGGTACCGGAAGTCGAAGCTTTCGGCCCACGCTTCCCGTGATGTCGTGGCAAGGGTGTGGCGGCGCCACTTCAGGTGTTCGGGGAACAGTTCGTAGAGGAAGTCGCAGGCATCACCAGGGAGGTAGACGAGGATGCCCTGCGTCCCCGTTTCTGCATGCCAGTCTGCTTCAGGGGAGTCGCCGTAGCTGGGTACGGCGCCTTTGACAGGGCCGATGTACATGGGCCACGTCACGCAGTGACAGCTCCAGCTGCTGTCTTGCAGGCGTTCCCGATCCGTTTGCGGAAGATGCCGTAGCAGGCGGTACATGACCTCTTCGTAAGTGGCTTGAGCCCGCTGGTACCAAGCCTGGAACTCGCGGTCGTAGAGCGCCGTGGCATCGGGTAACGTGCTGTGCTTGTAGCCAGCACCATGATCCAGATAAGCGTTGAGGTGCAGTTGCTTGTCCCCGTTGTAGTCGTCGGCGGCAAAACCCGCTTGGTGCAGCGCCTCTTTGGCCAGCGCGAAACGGTCAGGCAGGTCACGCAGGCTTTCCTGGTCCCAGGCGTTGAGGTAGTGGTCATACGCCAACTGGCATTGCGATTCAGGCCAGGGGCGAGTCTCTTCGAGAAACCCTTGCAATTGCGCCCACTCGGCTACAGTCGTGGCCATGGCGGTTTCGAACACCAGGTTGTTCTTTTCGGGCCACTGGGTGGCTTGCTCTGCGGCAAAGAACGTTACGGGTTGGTTTTTTTCCAGCAGCAGGTAGGCACCTTGGCGCAGGTTGGCCCACCGTAGATCGTGGTCATGGAAATAGTCGCCGGGATCATCGTCGATGAGCAGTTCCGGGGCAAAGCGGCGTATCAGTAGCTCGGCGGCAAGTTCTGCAATGGCGGGTGCACCGCCGAGATGGGCGTGCAGGCTATTGATCAGGTCGAGGCGAATCTCGCGCAGGTATACGTACTTGTTGTGTTCGTTGAACAGTTCGAAACCCAGTATGTGGCCTGGGCGGCGTTGGGGCGCAGGGTAGAGTGCATCAATCAGCGTTTGCTCCGCCAGGGCGCGGTACAAGGGGGCATTTTCGGGGGAGGTATCCCATTGCACCGCAGTCGCCAGGCGCCTTCCCAGGCGGTCGAAGGCCAAGGAACCGAGCAGGGCATCGAGCACTTGTCCTGCCGGGGCGTTCAGGGCCGAACCGGAAAGGGCGATACGTCCATACGAATTTGGCTGCTTGCCTGCCTTGCGCTCACGCGCTGTGGGTGGCCGATACCGCAAACCTTGGTAGTAAAACGGCGCCTGTATTTCATTGAGCAGCCTTTCGAACAGGCTCTGATTGGGCGCTCGCTTGAATACATGTGCGGCCAGGGCAGGCAGGTCAAGGTAGTCATCAACTGCAAGTAGCGGTTGCCATGGGCGCAGTGGCGGCGGGCCGACCCGTTTGCCGCGTAGCAACAATGTCGCCACGACATAGGCGTTTGCGCGCTTGAGTTGGCTACGGTGGTCGAGTGTCTGGGCAAGGCTGCAAATTGCATAAGGCGCATCGAGGTGAGATTCGGGCCTTGGTTCAGGGGAGGGGGTAGCGCCCGTCTCTACGACAAGCTGTGCCGCCAAGGTCTCATAGAGCAGTGCACAATCGCTCGCAGTCGCCGGCATGGAAGCGTCGCGGCCGAGGAACTGATTGAGGTATTGCCGAGCACTGTCGCTGCTCAACGCTGTAGCGAGGGTGCTTTCAAACGCTTCATCCGTGAGTGCTTTTGCAAACAGCGGATCCAGACCGAATGCCTGATCGAAATGATCGTTCAGCGAAGTGGCCAGGTCTTGCACCCCGGAAATCTCACTGATGGTGAGGGCATCGTCAGGCGTGAGTGCGAAGATTTTTTCTTTATCGGCAGCGCTGAGGTAGGACTGACTCGACATGGGGCCTCCAGTGTGTGGGAAGCATCCAGTCTGTCGCGTGCGTGTTGGGCAGGGTGGTAACGGGTTACCCCGTGGGATGAGGGGCACTTGGACAGTGTGAAAACGTGATGACGGGGGTAGCCCGCAGGTCAGCCGTTTTCACACTGTTGGAGGTTGCGCGATTTATTCCTGGTCAGCGCTGGATTGATCGTCACCATCCTGCTCGACGGCAGCTGCCGGTTCGGCGTGAACGGTCACGGATGGCTCTTCTGGGTTCAGGCTTGGGAAGGGAAGATTCGGGATTTCGTGCATCTCGTCGTTCCTCGCAAGTGTGAGTGAAAAGTCTGCGCCAGGCGCGGTTGAAGCTTCGCAAAGCTGGGGCAGGATACACAAGTCTGGATGACAGTTTGGTTTTTTTACCGTTCGTTTGTCGGTTTTGCGGGCGAACAGCGCACAGGCTTCATAAAAAAACGGGGCCGATTGCGGCCCCGTTTTTCAGCGATCACTTACGGCCTTCAGCCGTTTCCGCCACCTTGTCGGTGCGGGCGCACATGATGAAGTCATTGCGGTGCAGGCCTTTGATCGAGTGGCTCCACCAGGTCACGGTAACCTTGCCCCACTCGGTCAGCAGCCCGGGGTGGTGGCCTTCGGCCTCGGCGATTTCGCCTACGGCGTTGGTGAACGCCAGGGCGTGCTTGAAGTTCTTGAACAGGAAGACGCGCTCCAGCTCCATGTGGCCGTCACGTACTTCGATGTTCCAGTCCGGGATTTCGCGAATCAGCTCGGCCAGCTCTTCGTCGGTGACTTTTGGCGCGTCAGCGCGGCAGGCTTCGCAATGGGCTTGGTTCAAGGCATTCATGGGTGTTTTCCGGTTCGAGTTGTTATCGGCAAGGTCGCTCAGGCAGCGACCTTGGGTGGAAACTTCGGTGCGTGCAGGCCCAGCTGCATGGCCTTGTGGACCATGCCCATGATGTCTTCGTGGGCCAGGTCGAACAGGCACTTCATGTTGGGGAGCACGAAATACAGCGGCTGCAGGATGTCGATACGGTACGGGGTACGCATGGCTTCGATCGGGTCGAAGGCCTGGTGTTCAGGCTCGCCAGACAAACTGTAGACGGTCTCTTTCGGTGACGAGAGGATGCCGCCGCCATAGATCTTGCGGCCTTGGGCGGTTTCCATCAGGCCAAACTCGATGGTCATCCAGTACAGGCGCGCCAGGTACACGCGTTGTTCCTTGGTTGCCGCCAGGCCGAGCTTGCCGTAGGTGTGGGTGAATTCGGCGAACCATGGGTTGGTCAGCAGCGGGCAGTGGCCGAAAATCTCGTGGAAGATATCGGGCTCTTGCAGGTAGTCCAGCTCTTCCGGGGTGCGGATGAACGTGGCGACCGGGAAGCGTTTGCTGGCCAGCAATTCGAAGAAGGTCTGGAAGGGAATCAGCGCCGGAACCCGGGCAACCTGCCAGCCGGTGGTGGCGCCCAGCACCTTGTTGATCTCGCCCAGTTGCGGGATACGGTCATGGGGCAGCTTGAGCTGGTCGATGCCGTCCAGGTATTCCTGGCACGCGCGGCCTTCGATCACTTTCAGCTGACGGGTGATCAGGGTGTTCCATACCGCATGCTCTTGCTGCGGGTAATCGATAAAACCATGCGCATCGGGCTCGCGTGCCACGTAGTGCGTCTGTTTCATGAGGCTCTCCTGGTGAGGGCTTTTCTTGTTATGTGCAGGACATGCCTAAGGAATATCCCTTCACTGGCCGTTTTGCACGGGTGCAAGCCGCTGTCGCGCCAGCGGTTGAAGCGGATTTCGTAACGATAATTTTACAAAAGAGCCCGGGTGTCGGAAAATTCGGGGCATACGGCTGATGGTTGCGCTGTTTTTGTCAGCTTATCTTTACGACTTTTCCGCGCGATGTTGAAAAACATTGGCGCTTCGAGAGCCCTCATGCGTATCAAAGTGCACTGCCAGAACCGCATTGGCATCCTGCGCGACATCCTCAACCTGCTGGTGGAGTACGGCATCAACGTGCTGCGGGGCGAGGTGGGCGGTGACCATGGCAATGCCATCTACCTGCACTGCCCGAACCTGATCAACCTGCAGTTCCAGGCCTTGCGGCCGAAGTTCGAGGCGATTGCCGGGGTATTTGGCGTCAAGCGCGTGGGCCTGATGCCCAGCGAACGTCGGCACATGGAGCTGAATGCCTTGCTCGGGGCGCTGGACTTCCCGGTGCTGTCGATCGACATGGGCGGCAGCATCGTCGCCGCCAACCGCACGGCAGCGCAGTTGCTGGGGGTGCGCGTGGATGAGGTGCCGGGCATGCCGCTGGCGCGCTATGTGGAAGACTTCGATCTGCCGGAGTTGGTGCGGGCCAACAAGTCGCGCATCAATGGCCTGCGTATCAAGGTCAAAGGTGATGTGTTCCTGGCGGATATCGCACCGCTGCAGTCCGAGCACGACGACAGCGAGGCGTTGGCTGGCGCCGTGCTCACCCTGCACCGTGCCGACCGCATTGGCGAACGCATCTACAACGTGCGCAAGCAGGAACTGCGCGGCTTCGACAGCATCTTCCAAAGCTCGCGGGTGATGGCCGCCGTGGTGCGCGAGGCTCGCCGCATGGCGCCGCTGGATGCGCCGCTGCTGATCGAGGGTGAGACCGGCACCGGCAAAGAACTGCTGGCACGCGCCTGCCACCTGGCCAGCCCCCGTGGGCAGTCGCCGCTGATGGCGCTCAATTGCGCCGGCTTGCCCGAGTCGATGGCCGAAACCGAGCTGTTCGGTTACGGCCCCGGGGCATTCGAAGGGGCGCGGGCAGAGGGTAAGCTGGGGCTACTTGAACTGACCGCAGGCGGCACGCTGTTCCTTGACGGGGTAGGGGAGATGAGCCCGCGCCTGCAAGTGAAGTTGCTGCGCTTTTTGCAGGACGGTTGCTTCCGCCGGGTAGGCAGCGATGAAGAGGTGTACCTGGATGTGCGGGTGATCTGCGCGACCCAGGTGGATTTGTCCGAGCTGTGCGCGCGCGGCGAGTTTCGTCAGGACCTTTATCACCGCCTGAACGTGTTGTCGCTGCACATTCCGCCTTTGCGCGAGTGCATGGATGGCCTGGAAGGGTTGGTGCAGCACTTTCTCGACCAGGCCAGCCGACAAATCGGCTGTGCCATGCCGCGGCTGGCGCCGGCGGCGATGGATAAACTTGGGCAATACCATTGGCCGGGCAATGTACGGCAGTTGGAAAACGTATTGTTCCAGGCGGTTTCTTTATGTGAAGGCGGCGTGGTTAAAAGCGAGCATATACGTTTGCCGGATTATGGCGCGCGGCAACCGTTGGGTGAGTTTTCGCTGGAGGGCGATCTTTCGCAGATTGTCGGACGCTTTGAAAAAGCGGTGCTGGAAAGTTTGATGGGGGAGTTTTCGAGTAGCCGGGCTTTAGGGAAAAGGCTGGGCGTTTCGCATACAACAATCGCCAACAAGTTAAGGGACTATTCGCTTGGCAAGTCTGCCGATTAGTTGGGCTTTGCAAAAAGTGAAAGGGGCCCGCAGGGCCCCTGATTCAGAAGGTATCAGCCGTTAGAGCAGCCGTTCCCCATCACGCGGTATTCGAGAATGTGCTTCTGGCCCTTGGAGTCCTCGTAGGTCATGCGGGCTGGCACGACTTCGCACACGTTGGGCACTTCGCTCATGGAGATGACGCGGGCAATGTCCAGGTGCTGCGAGTAACTGTACTGTTCAACCGGAATCTGCTCGGCATCTTTGGCTTCGCCGGCCATTGCCGCGCCGCAAAGACTGCCAAGTACCAATACCAGTAAAGCTTTCATTTTCTATTTACCTGTCTAAGGTCGTGAGGGGGCACGCGGCGCTTATGGCGCCGCGAGTACTGCTAGTTTTAACTATCGGGATTAGAGGGAGATTAACGTTTGCCTTCGTGGGGGCTGTTACCAGTTGTTAATCGCCTTGCCGTTGCTGGCGAGGTGAATTTTAGGGTTGTGGCCAAGGCCGAAACAGTGGGTCTTTTGATAAAGTGTTTTGACAGAATCTGTAACAATCCTCTGGTAAAGCCCCCCGTTTTTTCGTGGTCAGGGCTGTAATCCGCATGCCAGAGCACTTTGGCGGAACGGGCGTACCAAATTACTACCAACGTCGAATGGCTTTTGTCGCTCTGGTACAGTTACAAACGGTTCCATACAAAAACAACTATTACACCGAGGTAACACAGATGAGTGCGGCTCCACTGTATCCCGTTCGTCCCGAGGTTGCGGCCACTACCCTGACCGACGAGGCCACCTACAAGGCCATGTACCAGCAATCGGTGATCAACCCGGACGGCTTCTGGCGCGAGCAGGCCCAGCGAATCGACTGGATCAAGCCGTTCACCAAGGTCAAGCAGACCTCCTTCGACGACCATCACGTCGATATCAAATGGTTCGCCGACGGCACTCTGAACGTTTCCTCCAACTGCCTGGATCGCCACCTTGAAGAGCGCGGCGACCAGTTGGCCATCATCTGGGAAGGCGACGACCCTTCCGAACACCGCAACATCACCTACCGCGAACTGCACGAGCAGGTGTGCAAGTTCGCCAACGCCCTGCGTGGCCAGGACGTGCACCGGGGTGATGTGGTCACCATCTACATGCCGATGATCCCCGAAGCCGTGGTCGCCATGCTGGCCTGCGCCCGCATCGGTGCGATCCACTCGGTGGTGTTCGGTGGTTTCTCGCCCGAGGCGCTGGCTGGCCGCATCATCGACTGCAAGTCCAAGGTGGTGATCACTGCCGACGAGGGCCTGCGTGGCGGCCGCCGCACCCCGCTCAAGGCCAACGTCGACCTGGCGCTGACCAACCCTGAAACCAACAGCGTGCAGAAGATCATCGTGTGCAAGCGCACCGGTGGCGACATTGCCTGGCACCAGCACCGCGACATCTGGTACGAAGACCTGATGAAAGTGGCCTCCAGCCACTGCGCGCCGAAAGAAATGGGCGCCGAGGAAGCGCTGTTCATCCTCTACACCTCCGGTTCCACCGGCAAGCCGAAAGGTGTGCTGCACACCACCGGCGGTTACCTGGTGTATGCCGCACTGACCCATGAGCGGGTATTCGACTACCGCCCGGGTGAAGTGTACTGGTGCACTGCCGACGTGGGCTGGGTCACTGGCCACAGCTACATCGTGTACGGCCCGCTGGCCAACGGCGCCACTACCCTGCTGTTCGAGGGTGTGCCGAACTACCCTGACATCACCCGCGTGTCGAAGATCGTCGACAAGCACAAGGTCAATATCCTCTACACCGCACCCACTGCCATCCGCGCGATGATGGCCGAAGGGCAGGCAGCGGTTGAAGGTGCCGACGGCTCCAGCCTGCGCCTGCTCGGCTCGGTGGGCGAGCCGATCAACCCCGAAGCCTGGAACTGGTACTACAAGACCGTGGGCAAGGAGCGTTGCCCGATCGTCGATACCTGGTGGCAGACCGAGACCGGTGGCATTCTGATCAGCCCGCTGCCGGGCGCTACCGGCCTGAAGCCTGGGTCGGCTACCCGTCCGTTCTTCGGCGTGGTGCCAGCCCTGGTGGACAACCTGGGCAACCTGATCGACGGTGCTGCCGAGGGCAATCTGGTGATCCTCGACTCCTGGCCGGGCCAGTCGCGTTCGCTGTTCGGCGACCACGATCGCTTCGTCGACACCTACTTCAAGACCTTCCGTGGCATGTACTTCACCGGTGACGGTGCGCGCCGTGACGAGGATGGCTATTACTGGATCACCGGCCGTGTGGATGACGTGCTCAACGTATCCGGGCACCGCATGGGTACCGCCGAGATCGAAAGTGCCATGGTGGCCCACGCGAAGGTGGCCGAGGCGGCCGTGGTTGGCGTGCCGCACGACATCAAAGGGCAGGGCATCTATGTGTATGTCACCCTCAATGCCGGTATCGAGGCCAGCGAGCAACTGCGCCTGGAGCTGAAGAACTGGGTGCGCAAGGAAATCGGCCCGATCGCCTCGCCGGATGTGATCCAGTGGGCACCGGGGCTGCCGAAAACCCGTTCGGGCAAGATCATGCGCCGTATCCTGCGCAAGATTGCCACCGGTGAGTACGATGCGTTGGGCGATATCTCGACCCTGGCCGACCCGGGCGTGGTGCAACACCTGATCGATACCCACAAGGCAATGAACCTGGCTTCGGCCTGACAGCGAGGCAGGGCCGTGTGAACAGAAAACCCCGCCCGGGCAACCGGGCGGGGTTTTTGCTTTACTGTTACCCGACATTCATCGGTAACTGTTCTGTCACCGGCCTTGCACACGTTCGGGGCGCGAGGAAACAACGCGGACCTGTTTCGGTGCGTTCACGCAGCCGTTTTCTACAACGCGGCACGCTACACTTGCCGTAGTACAAGGCTTTGCCAATAATAGGCCCAGGAATTGCTAGGTCTATTGGTTCTATTTCTTGTGCCTTCGCATATTTTGCGCTGGTCGTCAACATCGCCCGCAGCGGTTTCAGGCGCTTCTGTAAGTAGTTGTCGCTTTGAAGAAATATCGACTACCGGGCTGTCGCTAAAATGCCACTCACTCGCTCGTGGTCTGCGACCTTGGTCGAACCCTGCGCGGCTCGCGTTGTACCCATTCGCATATCGGGCAGCCGTTACCTGCCTTGTATTGCCCCGTACCGATGGAGTTACCTGATGAAGAAGCTCGCACTGCTTGGCGCCCTGGCGCTATCCGTATTTTCCCTGGTGTCGCAGGCCGATGAAAAACCGCTGAAAATCGGCATTGAAGCCGCCTACCCACCCTTCGCCTTCAAGCAGCCCGATGGCAGCATCGCCGGTTTCGACTACGACATCGGCAACGCCCTGTGCGAAGAGATGAAAGCCAAGTGCACCTGGGTCGAGCAGGAGTTCGACGGCCTGATCCCGGCGCTGAAAGTGCGCAAGATCGACGCCATCCTGTCGTCCATGTCGATCACCGAGGATCGCAAGAAGTCGGTCGACTTCACCAAGCGTTACTACCTCACTCCGGCGCGCCTGGTGATGAAGGAAGGCACCACGGTCAGCGAAAGCCTGGATGAGCTGAAAGGCAAGAAGATCGGCGTGCAGCGTGGCTCGATCCATGACCGCTTCGCCAAGGAAGTGCTGGGCGCCAAAGGTGCCACCGTGGTGCCTTACGGCACCCAGAACGAAATCTACCTGGATGTGGCCGCTGGCCGCCTGGACGGCACCGTGGCCGACGCCACCCTGCTGGAAGACGGCTTCCTCAAGACCGACGCGGGTAAAGGCTTCGCCTTCGTAGGCCCGTCCTTCACCGACGCCAAGTACTTCGGTGACGGTATCGGTATTGCTGTGCGCAAAGGTGACAAGGCCAACGTCGACCGCATCAACGCGGCCATCGACGCCATCCGTGCCAACGGCAAGTACAAAGAAATCGAGAAGAAGTACTTCAACTTCGACATCTACGGTCCAGACTCGAACTAAGACGTCGGGTTTCACCTGTGCAATGGTGCAAACAGCAGAGGCTCTGAGGTTTGCACCATTTTTCATTCTTTAGGTCGAGGACCTCATCATGTTGAAAGGCTACGGGGCAGTCATCCTCGACGGGGCGTGGCTGACGCTTCAGCTCGCCCTGTCGTCGATGGCCCTGGCCATCGTGCTCGGCCTGATCGGTGTGGCGCTGCGCTTGTCGCCGGTGCGCTGGCTGGCCTGGCTGGGTGACCTGTATTCCACGGTGATCCGTGGTATTCCGGACCTGGTCCTGATCCTGCTGATCTTCTACGGCGGGCAAGACATCATCAACCGGGTGGCACCGCTGCTCGGCTACGAAGACTACATTGACCTGAACCCGTTGATTGCCGGTATCGGTACCCTGGGCTTCATCTTTGGCGCCTACCTGTCGGAAACCTTCCGCGGTGCTTTCCTGGGTATTCCCAAGGGCCAGGCCGAGGCGGGCGTGGCGTATGGCATGAGCCCGCGCCAGGTGTTCTTCCGCATCCAGGTGCCGCAAATGATTCGCCTGGCGATCCCGGGCTTCACCAACAACTGGCTGGTACTCACCAAGGCCACCGCACTGATCTCGGTCGTCGGCCTGCAGGACATGATGTTCAAGGCCAAGCAGGCGGCCGATGCCACCCGCGAGCCTTTCACCTTCTTCCTGGCGGTGGCGGCACTGTACCTGGTGCTGACCAGCGTCTCGCTGCTGGCCCTGAAGTATCTGGAGCGCCGCTACTCGGTGGGCGTCAAGGTGGCTGAACTATGATCTTCGACTACAACGTCGTCTGGGAGGCATTGCCGATGTACTTCGGCGGCCTGCTGACCACCCTCAAGCTGTTGGCGATTTCGCTGTTCTTCGGGCTGCTGGCGGCCATTCCGCTGGGCCTGATGCGCGTGTCGAAACAGCCGGCGATCAACCTGACTGCGTGGCTGTATACCTACGTGATCCGCGGCACCCCCATGCTGGTGCAGCTGTTCCTGATCTACTACGGCCTGGCGCAGTTCGAAGCGGTGCGCGAAAGCTTCCTCTGGCCGCTGCTGTCCAGCGCCACCTTCTGTGCGTGCCTGGCGTTCGGCATCAACACCAGCGCCTACACCGCCGAAATCATTGCCGGCAGCCTCAAGGCCACGCCCCATGGCGAGATCGAGGCGGCCAAGGCCATGGGCATGTCGCGCATGAAAATGTACCGGCGCATCCTGCTGCCCTCGGCCCTGCGCCGGGCGCTGCCGCAGTACAGCAACGAAGTGATCATGATGCTGCAAACCACCAGCCTGGCGTCGATCGTCACCCTGATCGACATCACCGGTGCCGCACGCACGGTCAACGCCCAGTACTACCTGCCTTTCGAGGCCTACATCACGGCGGGCGTGTTCTACCTGTGCCTGACCTTCATCCTGGTGCGCCTGTTCAAGATGGCCGAACGCCGCTGGCTCGGCTACCTGGCGCCGCGCAAGCACTGACCGCTCTGTGAGAATCGACAGCATGTACAAACTCGAAGTCCAAGACCTGCACAAGCGCTACGGCAGCCACGAAGTGCTCAAGGGCGTGTCGCTGGCGGCCAAGGCCGGCGACGTCATCAGCATCATCGGCTCCAGTGGTTCGGGCAAGTCGACCTTCCTGCGCTGCATCAACCTGCTGGAGCAGCCGCACGCGGGCAAGATCCTGCTCAACAACGAAGAGCTCAAGCTGGTGGCCGGCAAGGACGGCGCGCTGAAGGCTGCCGACCCGCGTCAGTTGCAGCGCATGCGCTCGCGCCTGTCGATGGTGTTCCAGCACTTCAATCTGTGGTCGCACATGACCGCACTGGAAAACATCATCGAAGCGCCGGTGCATGTGTTGGGTGTGAACAAGAAGGAAGCGCTGGAAAAGGCCGAGCATTACCTGGCCAAGGTGGGTGTTGCGCACCGCAAGGACGCCTTCCCCGGGCATATGTCGGGGGGCGAGCAACAACGTGTGGCAATTGCCCGCGCACTGGCCATGGAGCCGGAGGTTATGCTGTTCGACGAACCGACCTCGGCACTGGACCCTGAACTGGTGGGCGATGTGCTCAAGGTGATGCAGGCGCTGGCCCAGGAAGGCCGCACCATGGTGGTGGTGACCCACGAAATGGGCTTTGCCCGTGAGGTGTCCAACCAGTTGGTGTTCCTGCACAAAGGCCTGGTGGAAGAAACCGGCTGCCCGCGTGAAGTACTGGCCAACCCGCAGTCGGAGCGCCTGAAGCAGTTCCTCTCCGGCAGCCTGAAGTAAAAGCTGCATTTTTGCACCAGAATAGGGCATGCTGCGCGGCGAGCGCAGCCTGACCCGGCGCACAGACTCGAACGACCTCAGGTTTCGGACCGCACCCTATGACCACCCAGCGAATCGGTTTTCTCATCTGGCCCAGCACCAGGCCCTTGACCCTGGCGCTGGCCGAGGAAGTGTTGCTGGTGGCGCAGCGGGTACACCCGGACGTGGTCTACGAAATGGCCTTCCTGCAGGCGGAGCCGGCGCAAGAGGGTGGCTGGCGCCTGCCGGGCGAGCCGTGGACTGGTCGCCTGGAGGGGTGCCACAAGCTGTTTCTGGTTGCTGACGAGCCGCCTGCGGCAGTAGGGGCAGCCTTGTCGGCTGCTCTCAAGCAGCAGGCGCGCAGCGGTTGCATGATCGGTGGCTTGTCCGCCGGGGTTTATCCTCTGGCGATGCTGGGCTTGCTCGACGGTTATCGTGCTGCCGTGCACTGGCGCTGGCAGGATGATTTTGCCGAGCGTTTCCCCAAGGTCATCGCCACCAGCCACCTGTTCGACTGGGACCGCGACCGCCTGACGGCCTGTGGCGGCATGGCCGTAACCGACCTGCTGCTGGCCGTGCTGGCCCGCGATCATGGGGCGGAGCTGGCGGGGGCTGTTTCGGAAGAGTTGGTGGTAGAGCGCATCCGCGAGGGTGGTGAGCGCCAGCGCATTCCGCTGCAGAACCGCCTGGGCTCCAGCCACCCCAAGCTGACCCAGGCGGTGCTGTTGATGGAGGCCAACATCGAAGAGCCGCTGACCACCGACGAAATTGCCCAGCATGTGTGCGTGTCGCGCCGGCAGCTGGAGCGCATCTTCAAGCAGTACCTGAACCGCGTGCCGAGCCAGTATTATCTGGAGCTGCGGCTGAACAAGGCGCGGCAGATGCTGATGCAGACCAGCAAGTCGATCATCCAGATCGGGTTGTCCTGTGGCTTCTCGTCGGGGCCGCATTTTTCCAGTGCTTACCGCAACTTCTTTGGTGCGACGCCGCGAGAAGATCGTAACCAGCGGCGTAGCAGCAGCCCGTTTGAGCTGAGTTCGGCGCCTGCTGAAAAGGGCTGAGATTTCGGTTGGGTTCGGGGTGTATGCCTTGGGGTTGATGGTGGGGCGGATATCGAGCGCCGCCCGCGCGGCGCTCGATTTGCGCCACAACACAACAACAACGACTTGCACCCGCCGCTTCCCCGAATTGCCTGTGAACACCCGTTCACCCAGCCCCCTCTCTCCCGTACACTGCGCGATTGCGACAGTGTTTGTCGCATTGCCGAAAACCTTGTCAAAACTGGGTTTTGCGCTGTAACAAGTTGTCGCTTGGCCGCAAGGACAGGCGCGGATCAGTCCTTACAATCCCCCCATCGCTCGCCACTTCCAGGCCAGCGTTCCTCTTCAGGAGACTCAGATGTCCGTTGAGCAAGCCCCGGTGCAACGTGCCGATTTCGACCAGGTCATGGTCCCCAACTATTCTCCGGCGGCCTTCATTCCTGTGCGAGGCGAGGGTTCCCGCGTTTGGGACCAGTCGGGTCGCGAGCTGATCGACTTTGCCGGTGGCATCGCGGTAAACGCCCTGGGCCATTGCCACCCGGCACTGGTCAAGGCCCTGACCGAGCAGGCCAACACCCTCTGGCACGTATCCAACGTGTTCACCAACGAGCCGGCCCTGCGCCTGGCCCATAAACTGGTGGATGCCACCTTTGCCGACCGGGCGTTCTTCTGCAACTCCGGCGCCGAATCCAACGAGGCCGCTTTCAAGCTGGCCCGTCGCGTTGCGCATGACCGCTTCGGCCCGGAAAAACACGAAATCATCGCCACCGTGAACAGCTTCCACGGCCGCACCCTGTTTACCGTCAGCGTCGGTGGCCAGCCGAAGTACTCCGATGGTTTCGGCCCGAAGATCACCGGCATCAGCCACGTGCCCTACAACGACCTGGAAGCGCTGAAGGCACAGATTTCCGACAAGACCTGCGCCGTGGTGATCGAGCCGATCCAGGGCGAGAGCGGCGTGGTGCCGGCCGACAAGGCCTACCTGGAAGGCGCGCGCAAGCTGTGCGACGAGCACAACGCCCTGCTGATCTTCGACGAAGTGCAAACCGGCGTGGGCCGTACCGGTTCGCTGTATGCCTACCAGCACTACGGCGTGACGCCAGACATCCTGACCAGCGCCAAGAGCCTGGGCGGCGGCTTCCCGATCGGCGCCATGCTGACCACCACCGAGCTGGCCAAACACCTGGCCGTCGGCACCCACGGCACCACCTATGGCGGCAACCCGCTGGGCTGCGCCGTTGCCTGTGCCGTGCTGGATGTGGTCAACACCCCGGAAACCCTGGCCGGCATCAAGGCCAAGCACGCACGCTTCAAGACCCGTCTGGAACAGATTGGCCAGAAGTACAACCTGTTCAGCCAGGTACGTGGCGTTGGCCTGCTGCTGGGCTGCGTGCTGACCGAAGCCTGGCAAGGCAAGGCCAAGGACGTACTCAACGCTGCCGAAAAAGAAGGCGTGATGGTGCTGCAGGCCGGCCCGGACGTGGTCCGCTTCGCGCCAAGCCTGGTGGTTGAAGACGCCGACATCGATGAAGGCCTGGACCGCTTCGAGCGCGCCGTGGCCACCCTGACCAAAGGCTGATCCGCCTGCGGCCACTTCGCCGGCCCCAGCCATGGCTGAGCCGGGCCGGCGATACCCGATTCCAGTGCAGGTGCCCGTGCGCCTGCCGTTTTTCCGTGCCGCCGTAAGCGGCCCGTATTCCAAAGGAGTGACACCATGCTGGTGATGCGCCCCGCGCAAATGGCTGATCTGAACGAAGTGCAGCGCATGGCTGCAGACAGCCCCATTGGTGTCACCTCGCTGCCGGACGACGCTGCTCGCCTGGGCGACAAGATCGCCGCTTCCGAGACTTCCTTCGCCGCCGAGGTCATTTTCAACGGTGAAGAAAGCTACTTCTTCGTGCTCGAAGACAGCGAAACCGGCAAGCTGGCCGGCTGCTCGGCCATTGTGGCGTCGGCGGGCTACTCCGAGCCGTTCTACAGCTTCCGCAACGAAACCTTCGTGCATGCCTCGCGCGAGCTGAAGATTCACAACAAGATTCACGTGCTGTCGCTGTGTCATGACCTGACCGGCAACAGCCTGTTGACCAGCTTCTATGTATTGCCAGAGCTGGTGAACAGTGGCTGGGCCGAGCTCAATTCGCGCGGTCGCCTGCTGTTCATGGCCGCGCACCCGGAGCGTTTCGCCGACTCGGTCGTGACCGAAATCGTCGGTTTCAGTGACGAGCAGGGCGAATCGCCGTTCTGGGATGCCATCGGCCGCAATTTCTTCGACCTCAACTATGCCGACGCCGAGCGCCTGTGTGGCCTTAAAAGCCGCACCTTCCTCGCCGAACTGATGCCGCACTACCCGATCTATGTGCCGCTGCTGCCTGATGAAGCGCAGGAAGCCA
Source organism: Pseudomonas sp. LLC-1 (assembly GCF_002992185.1). Lineage (NCBI taxonomy): Bacteria > Pseudomonadati > Pseudomonadota > Gammaproteobacteria > Pseudomonadales > Pseudomonadaceae > Pseudomonas > Pseudomonas sp. LLC-1. The sequence continues at coordinate 221,388 of NZ_LUVY01000008.1, forward strand.
TGGGCCAGGTGCACCCGCGCGCGCAGATCACCTTCGACATCCTCATGCGCGAAGGCTTCGAGACCGAGCACTACATCGACATCTTCGACGGCGGCCCGACCTTGCATGCGCGTACCTCGGGCATTCGCTCGATCGCTCAGAGCCGGGTAGTGCCGGTGAAAATCGAAGAAGCGCCAGCCAAGGGCGGGCGCCCGTACCTGGTCTGCAACGGCCAGCTCCAGGACTACCGCGCGGTGCTGCTGGACCTCGACTGGGTACCCGGCAAACCGGTAAGCCTGAGCGTGGCGGCAGCCGATGCACTGGGTGTGGGGGAGGGCGCCAGCGTGCGCCTGGTGGCGGTCTGAGGTCTGGCGACAGACGTTTCGGGATTGATGCGTTAGCAGAGTTTCGCGCCGGCCGATGCCGTCGCACAAGGAGATAGCATGATCGTTCGTCCTGTACGCAGCAGCGATTTGCCTGCGTTGATCGAATTGGCACGCAGCACCGGTACCACCGGGCTGACCACGCTGCCGGCCAACGAAGAGCGCCTGGGGCATCGCGTTGGCTGGGCGGAAAAAAGCTTCCGTGGCGAGGCCGAGCGTGGCGACACCGACTACCTGTTCGTGCTGGAAAACGACGAAGGCCTGGTGGTGGGCATCAGTGCCATTGCCGGTGCCGTCGGCCTGCGCGAGCCCTGGTACAACTACCGGGTCGGCCTGACCGTCAGCGCCTCGCAGGAGCTGAAGATCTACCGCGAAATCCCCACGCTGTTCCTGGCCAACGACCTGACTGGCAACTCCGAGCTGTGCTCGCTGTTCCTGCGCAGCGACTATCGCTCCGGGCTGAATGGCCGCCTGCTGTCGCGCGCGCGCATGCTGTTCATTGCCGAATTCCCCGAGCTGTTCGGCAAGAAGATCATTGCCGAAATGCGCGGCATGTCGGACGAGCAGGGGCGTTCGCCGTTCTGGGAAAGCCTGGGCCGGCACTTCTTCAAGATGGAGTTCAGCCAGGCGGACTACCTCACTGGCGTGGGCAACAAGTCGTTCATCGCCGAGCTGATGCCCAAGTTCCCGCTGTACACCTGCTTCCTGTCCGAGGCGGCGCGCAATGTGATCGGCCGTGTGCACAAGGACACCGAGCCGGCGCTGGCCATGCTCAAGCAAGAAGGCTTCAACTACCAGGGCTACGTCGACATCTTCGATGCTGGCCCGGCCATCGAATGCGACACCGCCAAGATCCGCGCCGTGCGCGAGAGCCAGACCCTGGTGCTGGCGGTCGGTACGCCGGGCGATGACGCCACCCCTTACATCATCCACAACCGCAAGCGCGACGACTGCCGTATCACGGCTGCACCTGCGCGGTTGGCCGCCGGCACCCTGGTGGTCGACCCGCTGACCGCCAAGCGCCTGCGCATGGGCGCCGGCGACAATGTGCGTGCGGTGCCGCTGTCGGCTAGCCGGGAGGCCCAGTAAATGACCACGCATTTCATCGCAGGCAATTGGCAGGCCGGCCAGGGCGAAGCCCTGCAGTCGCTGAACCCGGTGACCCAGGCCGTGATCTGGCAAGGACAGGGCGCCGATGCCAGCCAGGTGGACGCTGCCGTGCAGGCCGCGCGCCAGGCGTTCCCGGCCTGGGCGCAGTTGAGCCTGGAAGCGCGCATCGATGTGCTGGAGAAGTTCGCGGCGCAGTTGAAAGCGCACGCCGAAGCCATGGCTCAGTGCATCGGCGAGGAAACCGGCAAGCCGCTGTGGGAGTCGGCGACCGAAGTCACCAGCATGATCAACAAGGTGGCGATTTCGGTGCAAAGCTACCGCGAGCGCACCGGCGAAAAGAGTGGCCCGCTGGCCGATGCCACGGCGGTGTTGCGGCACAAGCCCCACGGCGTGGTGGCCGTCTTCGGCCCTTACAACTTCCCTGGCCACTTGCCTAACGGCCACATTGTGCCGGCGTTGTTGGCAGGCAATTGCGTGGTGTTCAAGCCCAGTGAGCTGACCCCCAAGGTGGCCGAGCTGACCGTCAATTGCTGGATCGCCGCTGGCTTGCCGGCGGGTGTGCTGAACCTGGTGCAGGGCGCACGCGAAACCGGTGTGGCGCTGGCTGCCAACCCAGGCATCGATGGCCTGTTCTTCACCGGTTCCAGCCGCACCGGCAACCTGCTGCACCAGCAGTTCGCCGGTCGCCCGGACAAAATCCTGGCCCTGGAAATGGGGGGCAACAACCCGCTGGTGGTGGACGAGGTCAAGGACATCGACGCGGCGGTGTACGCCATTATCCAGTCGGCGTTCATTTCTGCCGGCCAGCGCTGCACCTGTGCCCGGCGCCTGCTGGTGCCGCAAGGTGCCTGGGGTGATGCGCTGATCGCGCGCCTGGTCGAAGTGTGCAAAACCATCACGGTAGGTGCGTTCGATGAGCAACCGGCGCCTTTCATGGGGTCGGTGATCTCGCTGCAAGCGGCGCAGGCGCTGATGGCGGCCCAGGCCGAGCTGGTTGCCAACGGTGGCGTGAAGCTGCTGGAAATGACCCAGCCGCAGGCCGATGCCGCGCTGCTGACCCCGGGCATCGTCGATGTCACTGGCGTGGCCGGGCGACCGGACGAAGAGTTCTTCGGCCCACTGCTGCAAGTCATCCGTTATGCCGACTTCGATACGGCCATCGATGAAGCCAACAACACTCAGTACGGCCTGGCCGCCGGGTTGTTGTCCGACTCCCGCGCCCGCTACCAGTACTTCTGGCTGCGCAGCCGTGCCGGCATCGTCAACTGGAACAAGCAACTGACCGGTGCCGCCAGCAGCGCGCCGTTCGGCGGTGTGGGGGCCAGTGGCAACCACCGCGCCAGCGCCTATTACGCGGCTGATTACTGCGCTTACCCCGTGGCTTCGCTGGAGACCGCCAGCCTTGCCTTGCCGGCGACGTTGACGCCGGGCGTCACCCTATAACAACAGGTCACGGAGCCTAGCCGATGAAATCCTATGAAGTGAATTTTGATGGCCTGGTGGGGCCTACCCACAACTATGGCGGCCTGTCCTACGGCAACGTGGCTTCGCAAAGCAACAGCCAGCAGGGCTCCAACCCGCGTGAAGCCGCGCGCCAGGGCCTGGCGAAAATGAAGGCGCTGGCTGACCTGGGCTTCAAGCAAGGCGTGCTGGCGCCGCAGGAACGCCCGGATGTGGCCGCCCTGCGCCGCCTGGGCTTCAGCGGCAGCGATGCCGAAGTGATCCAACGTGCGGCTAAAGAAGCGATGCCGCTGCTGGTGGCCAGCTGCTCGGCGTCGAGCATGTGGGTAGCCAACGCGGCCACGGTCAGCCCCAGTGCCGACACCGCGGATGGCCGCGTGCATTTCACCGCTGCCAACCTGAACTGCAAGTACCACCGCAGCATCGAGCACCCGACCACCAGCCGTGTGCTGGGCGCCATGTTCAACAACGAGAAACACTTTGCCCACCACGCAGCATTGCCTGCCGTGGCACAGTTCGGTGACGAGGGCGCGGCCAACCACACGCGCTTCTGCCGTGCCTATGGCGAGCCGGGCGTTGAGTTCTTCGTTTACGGCCGCAGTGCCTTCGACAGCCGCTACCCGGCGCCGCAGAAGTACCCGGCCCGACAAACCCTGGAGGCCTCGCAGGCCGTGGCCCGGCTGCATGGGCTGAGTGATGGCGGTGTGGTCTACGCTCAACAGAACCCGGCGGTGATCGACCAGGGCGTGTTCCACAACGATGTGATTTCGGTGGGTAACGGCGAGGTGCTGTTCTACCACGAGGACGCCTTCCTGGAGACCGACACGGTGCTTGGCCAGCTGCGAGCTAAACTGGCCAGCAAGGGTGGCAACTTCCAGGCTATCTGTGTGCCACGCGCGGAGGTGACGGTTGAGGATGCGGTGCGTTCCTACCTGTTCAATAGCCAGCTGCTCAGCCGCGACGACGGTTCCATGCTGCTGGTGGTGCCGGAAGAGTGCCGCAACAACGAGCGGGTCTGGGCCTACCTGGGCCAGCTGACCAGCCAGGGCGGCCCGGTGAAGGAGGTCAAGGTGTTCGACCTCAAGCAGAGCATGCAGAACGGTGGTGGCCCGGCTTGCCTGCGTTTGCGTGTGGCGTTGAAGGAATCGGAACTGGCAGCGGTCAACCAAGGCGTTATCATGACCGCCCCGCTGTACGACACCTTGGTAGGGTGGGTCGACAAGCATTATCGCGATCGCTTGAGCGACGCGGACCTGGCCGACCCACAACTGCTGGTGGAATGCCGTACGGCACTGGACGAATTGACCCAGATCCTGAAGTTGGGTTCGGTGTACCCGTTCCAACGACAACCTTGAAGAGAGACTTTGCAATGACCGACGCCCTGCGCCTGATCCTCGAAGATGAAGACGGCACCCAGCTGGAAACTTCCTGCACCCGTTTTGCCGTGGTCTGGCAAGGCAAGGAAGTGTGGATTCAGCAGGACGGCCGTGGCCAGCTGCTGATCGGTGTGGATGTCGAGGAAGACGACACCGAGTATGCCAACCTGCTGCTGCGCCCGATGGCCACCAATCTGGTCAGCCTGCAGCTGGAAATGGAGCCGGCCGAGGTTGGCGAAGACGACGATCACGTCCACGGCCCTGACTGCGGCCACCACCACTAAGGAAGCCCCTATGCTCGCCCTTGGCAAATTGCTTGAGCTGACCCTCACCGATCACGAACCGGCCGAGAAGACCCAAGTGACACCCAAGGGCGCGCGTTTGCGCTGGCTGGGGGAGGGCGCGCTGGAAGTGCGCCCTGCCGAGCACGAGGACTGCGGGCTGGACTTGCTGTTGTCCGCCGGCATCCATGGCAACGAAACAGCGCCGATCGAATTGCTCGAGCGGCTGCTGCACGGCGTGGCCAATGGCAAGATCAAACCCAAGGCACGGTTGCTGTTCCTGTTCGGCAACCCGGCGGCCATCCGCAAGGGTGAGCGCTTTATCGAGCAGGACATCAACCGGCTGTTCAACGGCCGCCATGAGCTTTCCAGTGGTTTCGAGGCATTGCGTGCCGCCGAACTGGAGCAGTTCGCCCGGGTGTTCTTCAGCAAGCCGGGGCGCAGCCGCCTGCATTACGACCTGCATACCGCCATTCGCGGTTCGAAGATCGAGCAATTCGCCTTGTACCCTTATAAAGAGGGGCGCAAGCATTCTCGTCGTGAGTTGGCGCGCCTGGCGGCAGCGGGCATGGAGGCGGTGCTGTTGCAGAGCAAATCCTCCATCACTTTCAGTGCCTTCACCTATGAGCAGCTGGATGCTGAAGCCTTCACCCTGGAGCTTGGCAAGGCTCGCCCGTTCGGCCAGAACGAGCAAGTCAACCTCGACAAGCTGGAAGAGCGGCTGATCCGCATCATCGAGGCGACCGAGCCAGAGGGCGAGGGTTCGCTGGATGGCCTGCAGCTGTTCAGCGTGTCTCGCGAGATTATCAAGCACAGCGACAGCTTCCACCTGCACCTGCCCGCGGACATCGAGAACTTCTCCGAGCTGAGCAAGGGTTACCTGCTGGCCGAAGACCTGGCCGAGACGCGCTGGGTGGTCGAGGAGGAGGGTGCGCGCATCATCTTCCCAAACCCCAAGGTCAAGAATGGCTTGCGGGCCGGCATCCTGATCGTGCCGGATTCGGGGCAGCGGCTGGGCTGAGACCGCGTCGCCTGCGAAACAGGCGACTCGGTTTCGGATCCCATTCATGATGAAAACCTTTTAATTCACCGCCTGTTCCATTTTCCCTCCCCATCGGCGGTAATTGGCTTGCCAGTGGCGAAAGGCAGGATTTAGCATCCGGTCATGTCATTTTCGTTTGCATAGCCCGAAAAACCGTTCAAACGACGGTTTCTATCGTATAAACACACTGCATCGAGATTGCAGGACCGATATAATGCGGCCCTTTGCCGTCGTTTCGTCGACGTGTTTGCCCAAGTGGGCCGCCGTTTCCGTGGAAGAACCTATGAAAAGCGCAGAAATCCGTGAAGCCTTCCTTCGCTTCTTCGAAGAGCAGGGCCATACCCGAGTCGCCTCCAGTTCGCTGATCCCGAACAACGACCCGACCTTGCTGTTCACCAATGCCGGTATGAACCAGTTCAAGGACTGCTTCCTCGGCGCGGAGAAGCGTGCCTACACCCGTGCCGTCAGCAGCCAGAAGTGCGTGCGCGCCGGTGGCAAGCACAACGACCTGGAAAACGTCGGTTACACCGCGCGTCACCACACCTTCTTCGAAATGCTGGGGAACTTCAGCTTCGGCGACTATTTCAAGCGCGATGCCATCACCTTCGCCTGGACCTTCCTGACCTCGGACAAATGGCTGAACCTGCCCAAGGAAAAGCTCTGGGTCACCGTTTACGCCACTGACGACGAAGCCTACGACATCTGGACCAAGGAAGTCGGTGTGCCGGAAGAGCGCATGGTGCGCATCGGCGACAACAAAGGCGCCCCGTACGCCTCCGACAACTTCTGGACCATGGGCGACACCGGCCCGTGCGGACCGTGCACCGAGATTTTCTACGACCACGGCGCAGACATCTGGGGCGGCCCACCCGGCTCGCCAGAAGAAGACGGCGACCGTTACATCGAGATCTGGAACAACGTTTTCATGCAGTTCAACCGCACCGCCGACGGCGTGCTGCACCCGCTGCCAGCGCCGTCGGTAGACACCGGCATGGGCCTGGAGCGTGTCAGCGCCGTGCTGCAGCACGTGCACTCGAACTACGAGATCGACCTGTTCCAGAACCTGCTGGCGGCGGCTGCCAAGGCCATCGGTTGCAGCAACGACGGCCAGGCCTCGCTGAAAGTGGTGGCCGACCATATCCGTTCGTGCGGTTTCCTGATCGCCGACGGCGTGCTGCCGTCCAACGAAGGCCGTGGCTATGTGCTGCGCCGCATCATCCGCCGCGCCTGCCGTCACGGTAACAAGCTGGGCGCCAAGGGCAGCTTCTTCTACCAGATCGTCGCCGCACTGGCCGCCGAAATGGGCGAAGCCTTCCCAGAGCTGAAGAGCCAGCAAGCGCACATCGAGCGCGTGCTCAAGGCCGAGGAAGAGCAGTTTGCCAAGACCCTGGAGCAGGGCCTGCGTATTCTTGAGCAAGACCTGGCTCAGCTCAAAGGCGACGTGGTACCGGGCGACGTGGTGTTCAAGCTGTACGACACCTACGGCTTCCCGATGGACCTGACCGCCGACATCGCCCGTGAGCGCGAGCTGACCATCGACGAAGCCGGCTTCGAGCGCGAAATGGACGCCCAGCGTGAGCGTGCCCGTTCCGCCAGCGCCTTCGGCATGGACTACAACAGCCTGGTCAAGGTCGACACCGCCACCGAGTTCCTCGGCTACGACGCCACCGAAGGCCAGGGCAAGATCATCGCCCTGTACAAGGACGGCCAGTCCGTCGACCAGTTGGGCGAAGGCGAGCAGGGCGTGGTTGTGCTCGACCGTACGCCGTTCTACGCCGAATCCGGTGGCCAGGTGGGTGACACCGGTTTCCTGCAGGCTGGCGCCGCGCGTTTCGACGTGCGCGACACCACCAAGACCGGTGGTGCCTTCCTGCACCACGGCGTGGTCGCCAGCGGTGCGCTGGTGATCGGCTCGCCGGTCGAGGCCAAGGTCGATGCCGACGTGCAGCACGCCACCTCGCTGAACCACTCCGCCACCCACCTGCTGCACGAAGCGCTGCGCCAGGTGCTGGGTGAGCACGTACAGCAGAAGGGCTCGCTGGTCGACAGCCAGCGCCTGCGTTTCGACTTCAGCCACTTCGAAGCGGTGAAACCGGAGCAGATCAAGGCCCTGGAAGACATCGTCAACCGCGAAGTGCGCAAGAACACCCCGGTAGAAACCGAACTGACCGACATCGAAACCGCCAAGGCCAAAGGCGCCATGGCGTTGTTCGGCGAGAAGTACGGCGACACCGTGCGTGTACTGAGCATGGGCGGTGATTTCTCGGTTGAGCTGTGCGGCGGTATCCACGCCAAGCGCACCGGTGACATCAGCCTGTTCAAGATCATCAGCGAAGGCGGCGTGGCCTCTGGCGTACGTCGTATCGAAGCCGTTACCGGCGCAGCAGCGCTGGCCTACCTGAACGCTGCCGAAGAGCAGGTCAAGGAAGCCGCGCAACTGGTGAAAGGTAACCGCGACAACCTGATCGACAAGCTGTCGGCTGTGCTTGAGCGCAACCGCCAGCTGGAGAAGCAGCTGGAACAGCTGCAGGCCAAGGCCGCCAGCGCCGCCGGGGACGATCTCTCCAACGCGGCCGTTGAGGTCAAGGGCGCCAAGGTGCTTGCTGCCCGCCTGGATGGGCAGGACGGCAAGGCCCTGCTGGCCCTGGTCGATCAGCTGAAGAACAAGCTCGGCCACGCAGTGATCCTGCTGGGCAGCGAGCATGAGGGCAAGGTTGTGCTGGTGGCCGGCGTAACCAAGGACCTCTCCAGCCAACTCAAGGCTGGCGATCTGATGAAACAAGCCGCTGCGGCGGTGGGTGGCAAGGGCGGTGGCCGTCCGGACATGGCCCAGGGTGGTGGCGTCGACGTCGCTGCACTGGACCAGGCCCTGGCGCTGGCCGTGCCATTCGCAGAGCAGGGACTTTGAGATGGAGGGGCCGGTGGTCTAGTCGCCGGCCTCTTCATGTTGGATTGTTTTTTGGGGCCCTGTATGGGCTGAGGCACCATTGAAATGGCGTTGATCGTACAGAAATTTGGCGGCACCTCTGTCGGTTCCATCGAGCGGATCGAGCAGGTAGCCGAAAAGGTCAAGAAACACCGTGAAGCGGGCGACGACCTGGTGGTTGTATTGTCGGCCATGAGCGGTGAAACCAATCGTCTGATCGACCTGGCCAAGCAGATCACCGATCAGCCGGTTCCGCGTGAACTGGACGTGATCGTGTCGACCGGTGAGCAGGTCACCATTGCCCTGCTGACCATGGCCTTGATCAAGCGTGGTGTGCCAGCGGTGTCCTACACCGGCAACCAGGTGCGCATCCTTACCGACAGCGCGCACAACAAGGCGCGCATCCTGCAGATCGACGACCAGAAGATTCGCGCCGACCTCAAGGAAGGCCGCGTGGTCGTGGTGGCGGGCTTCCAGGGTGTGGACGAGCACGGCAGCATCACCACCCTGGGCCGTGGCGGCTCCGACACCACCGGCGTGGCCCTGGCGGCAGCGCTGAAGGCGGACGAGTGCCAGATCTACACCGACGTCGATGGCGTCTACACCACCGACCCGCGCGTCGTGCCGCAGGCCCAGCGCCTGGAGAAGATCACCTTCGAAGAGATGCTGGAAATGGCCAGCCTCGGTTCCAAGGTGCTGCAGATCCGTTCGGTGGAGTTCGCCGGCAAGTACAACGTCCCGCTGCGCGTGCTGCACAGCTTCAAGGAGGGTCCGGGTACCCTCATTACCATTGATGAAGAGGAATCCATGGAACAGCCGATCATTTCCGGTATCGCCTTCAACCGTGATGAAGCCAAGCTGACCATTCGCGGCGTGCCGGACACCCCGGGCGTGGCCTTCAAGATCCTCGGCCCGATCAGCGCTTCGAACATCGAAGTGGACATGATCGTGCAGAACGTTGCCCACGATAACACCACCGACTTCACCTTCACCGTACACCGCAACGAGTACGAGAAGGCGCAAAGCGTGCTGGAAAACACCGCCCGCGAAATCGGTGCCCGTGAAGTGATCGGCGACACCAAGATTGCCAAGGTCTCGATCGTTGGCGTCGGCATGCGTTCGCACGCCGGTGTGGCCAGCCGCATGTTCGAAGCCCTGGCCAAGGAGAGCATCAACATCCAGATGATCTCCACCTCCGAGATCAAGGTCTCGGTAGTGATCGAAGAGAAGTACCTGGAGCTGGCCGTACGCGCGCTGCACACCGCGTTCGAGCTCGACGCTCCTGCCCGACAGGGCGAGTAAGGCGCTGCCTGGAAGGGCGCGGCTGGTGCCGCGCCCTTCGCGTTTCTGCTCGCCACGCAGGCCCTGTCCTGCCCTGTGTGGCGCGTAACCGGGGCCCCGTCGTCGTCCACGACTGGCCCTGATACCCAAGACTGTTACCCCTGAATGTTTTGCGTAAGGAGAAAGCTATGTTGATTCTGACTCGTCGGTGCGCCGAGAGCCTGATCATTGGAGACGGCGAGATCACCGTGACGGTGCTTGGCGTCAAAGGCAACCAGGTGCGTATTGGCGTCAGCGCCCCGAAAGAAGTGGCTGTTCACCGCGAGGAAATCTACCTGCGGATCAAGAAGGAGAAGGATGAAGAGCCAAGCCTTTAATTTTTTTGAAGTTTTTTTCAAAAAAAGGGTTGCAAAGGTGAAAGAGGTTCTTTAATATTCGCCTCGTGTTGCGGTGAGGTGGCCGAGTGGCCGAAGGCGCTCCCCTGCTAAGGGAGTATACCTCATAAGGGTATCGGGGGTTCGAATCCCCCCTTCACCGCCATTATTTGCGTAGGGCGCTGTAAACGGTAAGAACGCTAAGTAGTTGATTTTAAACGAAAACGTTCTTGCAAAAATGTTTCAGCGACCTATAATGCGCGGCAAGACACGGACTCATAGCTCAGCTGGATAGAGTACTCGGCTACGAACCGAGCGGTCGCAGGTTCGAATCCTGCTGAGTCCGCCACTTTTGAAGTGGCTTTGTTTGCAAGGCTGCTTCAATCAACCAGCGGTATCTGGTCTAAAACTTCCAATCGCGGACTCATAGCTCAGCTGGATAGAGTACTCGGCTACGAACCGAGCGGTCGCAGGTTCGAATCCTGCTGAGTCCGCCACTTTCTTGAAGTGGCTCTGCTTGCAAAGCTGCTTCAGTCAACCAGCGGTAACCTGGTCTAAAACTGCCAATCGCGGACTCATAGCTCAGCTGGATAGAGTACTCGGCTACGAACCGAGCGGTCGCAGGTTCGAATCCTGCTGAGTCCGCCACTTTTTGAAGTGGCTCTGCTTGCAAAGCTGTTTCAGTCAACCAGTGGTAACCTGGTCTAAAACTACCACCACGGACTCATAGCTCAGCTGGATAGAGTACTCGGCTACGAACCGAGCGGTCGCAGGTTCGAATCCTGCTGAGTCCGCCATACCCCATCAAGAAGCCTGCTCATTTGAGCGGGCTTTTTGTTTTTCTGCGCCAATGAATTGTTGGTGATGTCGATCTACGCTCTTCTGTAATGATTGTGGTGTAGCTTGGCGCCGCCGTGCGGCAACCTAAACAAATGTGCTTTCCCATCCACAACAACCGTCGCACTGATAGCTTCGAGCGTTGTCCTAGCTTTATCACGCAAACGATTGTTCTGGCCAAAAATTTAAGCGATCTGACAGCTTTAGCAGTGTATGATTGCGCCCGTCAGCCCCGCCGGGGCTTGTGGAAAACCACCATGGACTTACCCAGTAGTTACTCGCTAACACGATTCATACAGAAAGATCTGACCGATTGATTCTCCCGGCGTGCTCCGCTGCTGGGAGTGGAGTTCGCCTATGACTGAAGTAGAAGTAAAAAAAGCGCAAGAGAGCCTGCAGGATCGCCTGGCCCAGGTGGTCGAACTGCTGCAGCGCCAGCGTGTCGTCGAAGACCTGACTCACCGCCAGGAAGGCGCGCACAACGACCTGGTGGAAAACCTCGTCCACCGCCAGAACCTCGTCGAGTTGCAGCGCAAGCTCGATGACCTGCACCCCGCCGACATCGCCTATATCCTCGAAGCCTTGCCCCTGGAAGACCGTCTGACGGTCTGGCAGCTGGTGCGCTCGGACCGCGATGGCGACATCCTGCTGGAAGTATCCGACTCGGTTCGTCAATCGCTGATCGCTGACATGGACGATCACGAGCTGTTGGCTGCCGCCAAGGAAATGGACGCCGACGAGCTGGCCGACCTGGCCCCAGAGCTGCCGCGCGACGTTATCCATGAGCTGATGGAAACCCTCGATGCCCAGCAACGCGAACGTGTACGTTCGGCGCTGAGCTACGACGAGGAGCAGGTCGGTGCGCTGATGGACTTCGAGATGGTCACCATCCGCGAAGACGTCAGCCTGGAAGTGGTGCTGCGCTACCTGCGCCGCCTGAAAGAGCTGCCCAACCACACCGACAAACTGTTCGTGGTCGATTACGACGGCATCCTCAAGGGTGTGTTGCCCATCAAGCGCCTGCTGGTCAACGACCCGGAGAAGAAGGTGGCGGAGGTCATGGCGACCGACCCGGTATCCTTCCAGCCCGAGGAAGATGCCTATGATGCGGCGCAGGCTTTCGAGCGTTACGACCTGGTATCGGCACCTGTCGTAGACAAGGGTGAGCGCCTGATCGGCCGTTTGACCATTGACGAGATGGTCGACCTGATCCGTGAGGAGAGCGAGAGCGAAGTCCTCAACATGGCGGGTCTGCGTGAAGAGGAAGACATCTTTGCTTCGGTCTGGCGCTCGTTCCGCAACCGCTGGGCGTGGCTGGCGATCAATCTGATTACCGCGTTCCTCGCTTCGCGAGTGATCGGGGTGTTCGAGGGGTCGATCGAAAAGCTGGTGGCGTTGGCTGCGTTGATGCCGATCGTTGCGGGTATTGGTGGCAACTCGGGTAACCAGACCATCACCATGATTGTCCGCGCCATGGCGCTGGACCAGGTATCGCCGGGCAATACCAGCCGCCTGATGCGCAAAGAGTTGGCGGTGTCGCTGATCAACGGCCTGGTGTGGGGCGGAGTGATTGGTGCCGTGGCTTTCTGGTTGTACGGCAGCTGGTCGCTGGGCGTGGTGATGACCGCCGCGATGACCTTGAACCTGTTACTGGCGGCGCTGATGGGTGTGCTCATCCCGATGACACTGGCCCGCTTGGGGCGCGACCCGGCGATGGGGGCGAGTGTGATGATCACTGCCGTGACCGACAGTGGCGGCTTCTTCATCTTCCTCGGTCTGGCCACCTTGTTCCTGCTGTAGGCTCGCCAGAACCAGCCACCCACAAAAAAGCCAGCTTACGCTGGCTTTTTTGTGCTCGCTTGCAGGCCTCAGGAGGCGTCGGCGGCCATTTCCACATCGTGAGCGATGAGGGCGACCAAGGCATTCTGCTGGCGGTGAGACAGTTGGCGGAAGCGCTGCAGCAACTCGCGCTCATGCAGGGACAACTCAGGGCTGTCCAGGCGCATGCTCAGCTCGTCACCCAACGCACCTTCCTGGATAAGGCTCTGCTCCAGGCGCGCGATGATTTCGGAGTTCATGCTGCGGTGATGGTTGCGCGCTACCTCGGCAATGCGCTCACGCATCCCGTCTGGCAGGCGGACGACGAACTTGTCAGCGGTGCGGCTCGAATAAATAGCCTGTTTCATTGGGCGCATATAAATTGACCGGAGTTTGGTTCAGGGGAAGCGGTTCTCAAATTGGCCGCACGGGGTGGAAGTACGACCGTGGCGACGACAAAATGTTCAACCGTCAGTGAAAAATGGATGCTCATCTTGCCTCATGGTCGCCGTTTCCTTGGCGTCAATTCTGTGACAAATAGTGAGCCGGATAAAGGCTTTATGCCAGTACCAATTATCAGAAATGAGCACTGGTTTGAAAAGTTTTACATGCTCCGGCTTGCCTGACCGTCAGTCTTTTGCCGTCAAAAACTGGTAAAACACAGCAAAAGGACAGGAAAACCCCTAGAATGCGCCGGTTTCCCTCCATAGAGCATAGTGGCTATGCAACATGACGCAAGCGACCGCCGATCAGGGACAGGCCGGCTGATATTTCTGGTAGGACCGTCAGGTTCGGGAAAAGATTCCCTGATCGACGCTTCGCGTGAGCGGCTGGCGGCCGCCGGGGTAGAGGTTGCCCGTCGGGTCATTACTCGCTCCGCTGAAGCCAAGGGCGAAGCTGCCCAAGGGGTCACGGCGGAACAGTTTGAAACCCTGTGCGCGCAGGGGGCATTTGCCATGTGCTGGCGGGCCAATGGCCTGGGCTATGGCATTCCCCGCCAGGTGGATGAGTGGCTGGCGGCGGGCAAGGCGGTGCTGGTGAATGGCTCGCGGGCTTACCTGCCCGAAGCGCGTCAGCGTTACCCGGGCATGCTGGCAGTGCTGGTCGAGGTCAGGCCGGATGTGCTGCGCCAGCGCTTGCTGGCCCGGGGCCGCGAAAGCGTCGAAGAGGTTGAACAGCGGTTGGCGCGCAGTGCTCGTTTGCAGGTGTTGTCCGATCCTTCGGTGCATGTGCTGGACAACTCGACAAGCCTGGAGGCCGCGGTCGCGGCCCTGTTCGGGTTGCTTCGCGATGAAGGTGTGCTGCCGCCGGTGTAGCAGTGCCAGAAAAGGATTACGCGAAAAAGCCAGGTAGAGGCATGACAAACGCCAGCATGCTGGTTAACATGCTGGCCGTCCCGCTGTGCAGCGCTCGCTGCCGGTGCTTGCGTCTCAGTAGCTCAATTGGATAGAGCATCCCCCTCCTAAGGGGAAGGTTGCAGGTTCAATTCCTGCCTGGGACGCCATTTCCTGTTTCCCCATATGCCCACCCTCCATCATTGCAACGCGCGATGGTGTTGTTCGTCTGCCTTGCTACCGGCCAGGCGCTGACGCATCACGAAGTACCCCGCCACCACCAGTACCACTGTCAGCACTGTGAACCAGAACTGGAAGCGTGACGCCGGTTCGAATGCCTGGGTGCCGATCACCGCCAGCAAGGCGAACAACGCGACGATGTTGGCATACGGGAACAGCCAGGCCCGGAAGGCAGCCGGGTCGATCGCTTCATGGCGGGTTTTCCAGCGCATGGCCACGTGGGCGATGATGATGAAGATCCATACGACCATCACCAGGCTGCCCGTGCTCTTGGCCAAGGTCATGAACAGGTCGCCGCCGCTGACGAAGTGCACGGTCAGGATCATCGTGCAGATCGACAGGCTAAGCAGCAATGCATTGATCGGCACACCTTTGGCGCTCGTGCGCGAGAACAGCTTGGGTGCGTGCCCGCGCTGGCTGAGGGAGAACAGCATGCGCGAGTTGGAGAACATGAACGAATTCATCACCGACATGAACGAGACGAACAGCACCAGTTTCATGGCCACCGCAGCACCACCGAACCCGGCCAGGCTGAACAGCGAAACGTAGGGTGAGGCCAGGTTGGCCTTGTCGGTCCACGGCAGGCAAAGGATCAGGATCGACACCGAGCCTACATAGAACAGCATCACCCGCAGGATCACGCTCTTGATTGCGCGAATCACGTTCTGTCGCGGGTTTTCCGACTCCCCTGCAGCCACGGCGGCAATTTCGCTGCCGCCCAGCGAGAAGATCACCACGATCACGCCGGCCATTACCGGTGACAGGCCGTTGGGCATGAAGCCGTCATGGGCGGTGAGGTTGACCAGCCCGGGGGAGGGAATGTTGCTGTGCAGGCCAAGCAGGATCGAAATGCCCAGCAGCATGAAGATGACAATGGTGGCAACCTTCATCGCGGCCAGCCAGTATTCCACTTCGGCAAAGGAACGTACCGAGTAGGCGTTGCTGGCCATCAGCGTCACCAGCATCAGGAAAGCGCCTGCCCAGATCGGCAGCCAAGGTAAAAAGTCATGCAGGATCGCGCCCAACAGCACGGCTTCGAGGGTGATGGTCATCATCGACTTGAACCAGTACAGCCAGCCGACAGCAAACCCGGCCCAGTCACCGAGGTAGGTGTTGGCGTAGGTCGAGAACGAACCGGCATCCGGGTTGCGGCAGGCCATTTCGCCGAGCATGAACATGACCAGGGTGACCACCAACCCCCCGATGAAGTACGACAGGATGGCCGCAGGGCCCGCCGAGGCGATTAACGCGCCAGACCCCATGAACAGCCCGGCACCGATTACCCCGCCCAGGGCAATCATGGTGATGTGCCGCTGCTTCAGGCTTTGTTTCAAACTGTTGGATTGCATTTCCTTGTCCTCTCTTATTATTGGGGGCCGACAACGTCCCCCTACGCAGGCACTGTCGTGCGCCTGCGTCCACGCGTGGCAAATAGCTACCAGGCTGCCACCATGGACAATAAGGCCAAGGACCTCAAACGAATTCTGTGCACAACATCCTGCTGATTTTTCCTAAGGACTGTTGCGCTTCATGCCGCGCGGCTGACACTTTCTCCTAAAGCCCCCAGTGCTTCAGTGCCCACAACACCCCCATGCCCACAACCAGCGTCAGCATCGTGCTGCGTGTGCGCCAGGCTACCAGCGCAGCCAGTACCGCCGCGGGTATCTGCGGGTTCGTCCAGTCGAACCCGGCATGTCGGTCAGGGAAGACCACGGCCGGCAACACCAGCGCAGCCAGTACACTGGCCGGCACATAGGCCAGTGCGCGGCGAAACAGCGGCGGGATGCGCAGCACCGTGTGCAGTTCGATGAACGACAGCCGGATGGCGAAGGTGCCCAGGCCGATCAGTACGAAGGTTATCCACTGGGTCGTTTCGCTCATGATGCGTTCTGCTCTGTATGGGCTTCAGGTACGGCGTGTTGTTTTTGCCGGCTCTCGATGGCCAGCCCGGCGATGATCCCGCCCACGGCACCGGTCAGCAGGCCAAGGTTGTAGGGCAGGTCAACGGCCAGCACCGCAAGCACGCCACCGGTCAGCGCGGCGCCGAGCATGGCGGTATTGCGAATGCCGGGTATCAGCAAGGCCAGGAACGACAACGGTATGGCAAAACCCAGTGACCAGTCTTCCGGAATGCCTGCGCCCAGGTACATGCCCGCCAGTACCGAGAGGTTCCAGCCGAACCACATGGTGATCGCCGTGCCGGCGTAATAGGGGTAGGCATGCTGGCCTAGCCCGCCTGTGCCCATTTTCAGCGTGCACAGGGCAAAGGACTGGTCCGAGAGCATGAACGCCATTGGCCACTTGTGGCGGCGCGGGAGGTGGCCCAAGTGTGGGGCCAGGCTGGCGCTGTACATCAAAAAGCGCAGGTTGATCACCAGTGCTGTAACCACCATCGTCACTGGCAGGGCGGCGTTTTGCATCAACTGCATCACCACCATTTGCGCAGAGCCGGAGTAGAACAGCAGGGTCATGCCAATGGCGTCGGCGGGTGACAGGCCCATGCCGATTGCCGTAACCCCGGTGATCAGGCCAAAAGGCACAATGCCGGAGGTCAACGGCAGAACGCTTTGTGCGCCCTGCTTGAATGCTTGGGTCGCGCTTGGGTACTGCATGGGAGTTCCTTGGAGGTGTTCGGAAGGCGCATGGACACCCTCACGTTAATGCGCCTGACAGTTGGCCACAACGTCAGATTTCTGGAATAGTAGGCCTAAAAAATATAGGTCTCCTACCGTGTATCTCGACAGCCCCACCCGGCACTCGCTCCAGCTCAATGCCTTGCGCGCCTTCGAGGCGTCTGCGCGCCTGGGCGGTTTCGCGCGTGCCGCACTCGAACTCAAGGTGACCCCAGGGGCCATCGCCGCCTTGGTCAAGACGCTGGAAAACGAATACGGCGCTGCGTTGTTTGAGCGCCATGCCAAGGGCGTACGCCTTACGCCCCTGGGTGAAAGCGTGAAAAGCCAGTTCACCGAGGCGTTCGATGCAGTGGAAGCTGCCGCGCGTACGCTACGGCGGCTGGCTGCGCCGCAGCGTGTGCACATTGTGACGTCGCCGGCCCTGGCGCAGTTGTGGATAGGGCCACGCCTGCCGGAATTGACCCGCTTGCTGGCGCCCATCGAGATCTCGGTTACGGCGGTGGATGAGCCGCCCAACCTCAAACGCAGCCCATTCGACCTGTGCCTGTTCTACACCGAAAAACCTGAGCGCTGGCAGCGCAGGATCGCCACGGAAGAAGTGTTGCCCGTATGCGTACCGGCCCTGGCAGAGAGCATCATCACCCCTGCGGACCTTGCCAATGCCCGTTGCATTGCTGACGTAGGCTGGAATGACTGGGCGGTGTGGACCGGCGCAGCCATGCCCGGGCACAAGTTCGTGGCCCGTGGGCCGGGCTTTTCCCTGTACTCGATTGCATTGCAGCAGGCCTTGCTCGCTGCGGGTGTACTGATGGGGCGCAGAAGCCTGGTGCAACGCTACCTGGACAGCGGCGAACTGGTGGCGCCAATCGACTGCGCGGTGCCTTTGGGCATGACCATTGCCGCGTGGCGATTACCGGGTGCCAAGGGCAACCAGGTGGTGGCTGCGGTGGAGGAGGCGCTGTTGCAGTTGGCTTGAGCCTTGGCTCTGCCTGTCGGATGGCGCCCCCGACAGGTCTCGTCGCCAATCCTCACACGTGGCTTACCGCGTCTTCATTGCCATCGGATGTGCCGTCTGCCTGGGAGAGCTGTTCTTGTGCTTTCTCCTGGATCCGGTTCTCGATCTCCTCTTGCAAGCGCTGAGCGATCAACTCGCCGACCTTGGCCTTCACCTCTGGCGGCAGGGCTTCGTACTGCGCTTCGGTCAGGCCAATTTCGCTCAGCAGTTTTTCCTTGATCATCTCGCCGTGCGATTTGGACATCAGGTCCTGAAACGCTTGCCTGGCACTGCTGGTTACTTCCGTGCTTGCGTCAGCGGACGGGCCGATGCTGGTGCCAGGGTTCTGCAGTTGCAGCTTGAGCTTGGCAAACGCTTCTTCGCGGGCGTCTTCGGCATCCTGCTGCGAGGTATTCTCACTGCCCTGTTGCGCCGTGGCATTGCTGGCCACTACCGGTAGGCGAAACTGCAGCATATCGCCTGCCGCCGGGTCGACGCCGCTGGTGCGTTGTTGCTGGTGGACTGCGGCCTGCCAGCCGAGGCCGTTGAGGGCGATAGTCATGAAATCCTCCTTGGAAATGTGAGTGGCAGGCGAGGAGGGGCAAATGCCATGCCAGTCGGGGCGGCGCGTAAATAGAGCGCTGGGGCTATTCCGGTCGTGGCACGGCGGGCATATGCTTGCCCGTCAGAGGCATGATCTTGCCGCCTGCGGCAAATTACACATTGTCGGCAGCCCCTTGACCGGAGCGCAGTTGCTGGGCATCAGGGAGAGCGTCCATGAATCAGGAAACCAGGCCGGCCCCCGCCGGCTTCAGTGAACAGCAGTTGCACACGTTATTCGAGTTGATCAGCGATGGCATCTGGGACTGGAATGCCAACACCGGCTACGTCTATCGCAACCCGGGCTGGTACGCGATGCTCGGCTACGCCAGCCACTCCATGGCCAACTCGGTACTGACCTGGGAAAGCGTGATTCACCCGGAAGACTACCCACGGGTAATGGCGCATTTCGAGGCGTATATCAGCCAGCGCAACGAGCGCTACCTCATCGAATACCGCTGCCGTTGCGACGATGGCAGCTACCTGTGGATCGAAGACAGCGGCTACATCATCGACCGTAACGAAGACGGTTCGGTGGCGCGCATGCTCGGTGCGCACCGCAACATCGACGCCGGCAAACGCCTGGTGGCGCAGCTGGAGCAGAAGAACCAGTCGCTGGAAGGGCAGGTGGCCGAGCGCACCCGTGAGTTGTCCTGGGTGAACCAGCAGTTGCAGCGGCAACTGGACGAGAACCGTGAGTTGGCCGAGCGTGATGCGTTGACCCGTATTGCCAACCGCTATCGGTTGGAAAAGGCCCTGCAGCTGGAGTGCGAGCGGGCGCAGCGTTTCCGCCAGCCGTTGTCGCTGATCGCCATGGACCTGGATGATTTCAAGCCGATCAACGACCGCTACGGGCATGCTCGGGGCGATGCTGCGCTGGTGCGGGTGGTCGACAGCCTGCGGACCTGCCTGCGCGAACTGGACCTGTTGGCGCGCTGGGGCGGGGACGAGTTTGTCATCGTGTTGCCGCAGAGCACGCTGGGCGAGGCGCTGGATGTCGCCGGGCGCTTGCGCCAGGTGATGGCGCAACTGGAGCCTGTGGGTGAATGCCGGCTGACCATGAGTTATGGCGTGGTGCAGTGGCAGGAAGGGGAGGACCAGCATGCACTGCTGGCACGGGCTGACAAGGCGCTGTACCGGGCCAAGGGGGCTGGCAAGAACGCCATTGCCGAGTGAATTGGTTTGCCTGTACCGGCCCTATCGCCGGCAAGCCAGCTCCCACAGGTACAGCACAAGGCCTGAGGCCTGCGCAGTACCTGTGGGAGCTGGCTTGCCGGCGATAGGGCCGGTACAGGTATAAAAAAGACCCGCAGCGCCTCTAGGCGCGGCGGGCCAAATCGGCCTCGGCCGCTTCAGTGTCAGATATGCAGGGCGTGGCCCAGGGCACGCAGTGCCGCTTCCTGTACCGCCTCACCCAGGGTCGGGTGGGCATGGATGGTACCGGCCACATCCTCCAGGCGGGCACCCATCTCCAGCGACTGGGCAAACGCCGTGGACAGTTCGGAAACCGCCACGCCAACCGCTTGCCAACCCAGGATCAGGTGGTTGTCACGCCGCGCGACCACGCGCACGAAACCGCTTTTCGACTCCAGGCTCATGGCCCGGCCGTTGGCGGCGAACGGGAACTGCGCGACGATGCAGTCCAGGCCTTGCTGGCTGGCCTGTTCCGGCGTCTTGCCGACCACGACCACTTCCGGGTCGGTGAAGCACACGGCGGCTATCGCAGCGGGCTCGAAGCGGCGTGCCTTGCCGGCGATGATCTCGGCCACCATCTCGCCCTGGGCCATGGCCCGGTGCGCCAGCATCGGTTCGCCGGCCACGTCGCCGATGGCCCAGACGTTGTGCATGCTGGTCTGGCAGCGCTCGTCGATGGCAATGGCGGCGCCATTCATCTTCAGGTCCAGGCATTCCAGGTTGAAGCCCTTGGTGCGTGGGCGGCGGCCCACGGCCACCAGCACCTGGTCGGCTTCCAGGCGCAGTTGTCCGCCCTTGCCATCGTTGGCCAGCAGGCAGCCATTTTCGTAACCTTCGACGCTGTGGCCAAGGTGCAGGGCGATACCCAGCTTTTTCAGCGACTCGGTCACCGGGGCGGTCAGTTCGCTGTCGTAAGTCGGCAGGATGCGCTCGCGCGCTTCCACCACGCTGACCTGCGCGCCGAGCTTGCGGTAGGCGATGCCCAGCTCCAGGCCGATGTAGCCACCGCCCACCACCACCAGGTGTTGCGGCAGGGCTTTCGGTGCCAGGGCCTCGGTAGAGGAGATCACCGGCCCACCCAGCGGCAGCATCGGCAGTTCGACACTGCTGGAGCCCGTGGCCAGCAACAGGTGCTCGCACTGGATGCGCTGGCCATCCACCTCGACCTGCTTGCCATCAAGCACCTTGGCCCAGCCGTGCACCACCTTCACCCCGTGCTTTTTCAGCAGGGCGGCGACACCGGTGGTCAGGCGGTCGACGATGCCGTCTTTCCAGGCCACGCTCTGGCCGATGTCCAGGCGCGGCGAAGCCACGCTGATGCCCAGCGGCGAGGGCTCGGTAAAGCGCGAGGTCTGGTGGAACTGCTCGGCCACATGGATCAGCGCCTTGGATGGAATGCAGCCGATGTTCAGGCAGGTACCGCCCAGCGCCTGGCCTTCCACCAGCACGGTAGGGATGCCCAGTTGCCCGGCGCGGATGGCAGCCACATAGCCGCCAGGGCCGCCGCCAATGATCAACAGGGTTGTCTGGATAGTCTGTTGCATGCTCACTCCACGAACAGGCAGGCGGGTTGTTCGAGCAGGCCACGCACGGCCTGGATGAACAGGGCGGCGTCCATGCCATCGACCACGCGGTGGTCGAACGAGCTGGACAGGTTCATCATCTTGCGCACGACGATCTGGCCGTCGATCACCACGGGCCGCTCAACCATGCGGTTGACACCGACGATTGCCACTTCCGGGGTGTTGACCACCGGCGTGCTGACGATGCCACCCAGGGCGCCGAGGCTGGTCAGGGTGATGGTCGAGCCGGACAGCTCTTCGCGGCTGGCCTTGTTGTTGCGCGCAGCGTTGGCCAGGCGTGAAATCTCACCGGCATTGGTCCACAGGCTGCCCGCTTCGGCGTGGCGCAACACGGGGACCATCAGGCCGTTGTCACCCTGGGTGGCGATGCCCACATGCACCGCGCCATGGCGGGTGATGATCTGCGCTTCGTCATCGTAGGTGGCGTTGATCTGCGGGAAGTCACGCAGCGCCACGACCAGGGCGCGCACCAGAAACGGCAGCAACGTCAGCTTGCCACGGCTGTCGCCGTGCTTGCTGTTGAGCTGCTGGCGCAGGGCTTCCAGGGCGGTGACGTCGATTTCTTCCACATAGCTGAAGTGCGCGACCCGGCGCTTGGCGTCCTGCATGCGCTGGGCGATCTTGCGGCGCAAGCCGATCACCGGCACCTGCTCGCTGTCGGTGCGCCTGGCATAGCCATTGGGGGTTTGCCCGGCTGCGCTTTGCGGTTTGCTCATGAACGCGTCGAGGTCTTCGTGCAGGATGCGCCCGGCCGGGCCGCTGCCATGCACGTAACGCAGTTCGATACCAGCATCCAGCGCACGTTTGCGCACCGCCGGCGAGGCCAGTGGCTTGTCGCCCGGTTGGCGCGGCACGATGGGCGCTGCCTCGTGGTTGGCTGGCGCCTGGTGCGCCGCCGGTTTAACGTCTTTCTGTGGTTCAGGTTTAGCGGCTACCGGGGCCACAGGCGCTTCGGCCGGCTTGGCTTGCGGCGCATCCACATGGTTGCCGCTGCCTTCCACTTCGATGCGGATCAGCTCACTGCCGACCGCCATCACTTCACCGGGCTGGCCACCCAGGGCCAGCACCTTGCCGCTGACCGGCGACGGGATTTCCACGGTGGCCTTGTCGGTCATGACGTCGGCAACCACCTGGTCCTCGGCGATGATGTCGCCCACCTTGACGAACCATTCCACCAACTCGACCTGCGCGATGCCTTCGCCAATGTCCGGCATCTTGATGACGTGCGTGCCCATTCAGACCTCCATGACCTTTTTCAATGCCGCACCTACCCGCGAAGGCCCTGGGAAGTAAGCCCATTCCTGCGCGTGAGGGTAGGGGGTGTCCCAACCGGTGACGCGCTCGATCGGCGCCTCCAGGTGGTGGAAGCAGTGCTCCTGCACCAGCGACACCAGTTCTGCGCCAAAGCCACAGGTACGGGTGGCCTCGTGTACCACCACGCAACGGCCGGTCTTTTTCACCGACTCGACGATGGTGTCCAGGTCTAGCGGCCACAGGCTGCGCAGGTCGATCACTTCGGCGTCCACGCCACTTTCTTCGGCGGCCACCTGGGCCACGTACACGGTGGTGCCATAGGTGAGCACGGTCACGTCATTGCCGGGGCGGGTGATGGCGGCCTTGTCCAGTGGCACGGTGTAGTAGCCGTCAGGCACGGCGCTGTGCGGGTGTTTCGACCACGGCGTAACCGGGCGGTCGTGGTGGCCGTCGAACGGGCCGTTGTACAGGCGCTTGGGCTCCAGGAAGATCACCGGGTCGTCGCATTCGATCGAGGCAATCAGCAGGCCTTTGGCGTCGTACGGGTTGGATGGCATCACGGTGCGCAGGCCGCACACCTGAGTGAACATCGCTTCCGGGCTCTGGCTGTGGGTCTGGCCGCCATAGATGCCGCCACCGCAAGGCATGCGCAGGGTCAGCGGGGCGATGAACTCGCCGGCCGAACGGTAGCGCAGGCGGGCCATTTCAGAAACGATCTGGTCGGAGGCCGGGTAGAAGTAGTCAGCGAACTGGATTTCCACCACCGGGCGCAGGCCGTAGGCACCCATGCCCACGGCGGTGCCGACGATGCCGCTTTCCGAGATGGGCGCGTCGAACACGCGGGACTTGCCGTACTTGGTCTGCAGGCCTTCGGTGCAGCGGAACACGCCGCCGAAGTAGCCGACGTCCTGGCCGTACACCACCACATTGTCGTCGCGCTCAAGCATGACATCCATGGCCGAGCGCAGGGCCTGGATCATGGTCATGGTAGTGGTGGCCATGGCGGTTTCCGGGTTGATGCTGTTGTTGTGGTCGTTCATCTCAAACCCCCAGTTCCTGGCGTTGGCGGCGCAGGTGGTCGGGCATCTCCTTGTACACGTCCTCGAACATCGAGGCGGCGCTCGGGATGTGACCGTTGGCCAGGGTGCCGTACTGCTCGGCTTCTTTTTGCGCAGCAATCACGGCCGCTTCGAACTCGGCCGTGGTGGCCTGGTGTTCTTCTTCGGACCAGTGGCCGATCTTGATCAGGTGCTGCTTCAGGCGGGCGATCGGGTCGCCCAGCGGGAAGTGGCTCCAGTCATCGGCAGGGCGGTACTTGGACGGGTCGTCCGAGGTCGAGTGCGGGCCGGCACGGTAGGTGACCCACTCGATCAGGCACGGGCCCAAACCACGGCGGGCACGTTCGGCAGCCCAGCGCGAAGCGGCGTAAACGGCGACGAAGTCGTTGCCGTCCACCCGCAGCGAGGCGATGCCGCAGCCCACGCCGCGGCCGGCGAAGGTGGTCGACTCGCCACCGGCGATGGCCTGGAAGGTAGAAATGGCCCACTGGTTGTTGACCACGTTGAGGATCACCGGGGCGCGGTAAACGTGGGCAAAGGTGAGGGCGGTGTGGAAGTCCGACTCGGCGGTGGCGCCATCACCGATCCAGGCCGAGGCAATCTTGGTATCGCCCTTGATGGCCGAGGCCATGGCCCAGCCGACCGCCTGCACGAACTGGGTCGCCAGGTTGCCGCTGATGGTGAAGAAGCCGGCTTCGCGCACCGAGTACATGATCGGCAGCTGGCGGCCCTTGAGGGGGTCGCGTTCGTTGGACAGCAACTGGCAGATCATCTCCACCAGCGACACGTCGCGGGCCATCAGGATGCTTTGCTGACGGTAGGTGGGGAAGCACATGTCGGTGCGGTTAAGTGCCAGCGCCTGGCCGCTGCCGATGGCTTCTTCGCCCAGGCTCTGCATGTAGAAGGACATCTTCTTCTGGCGCTGGGCAACCACCATGCGGCTGTCGAAGATCCGCGTCTTGAGCATGGCGCGCATGCCTTGGCGCAGGATCTGCGGGTCGATGTCTTCGGCCCAGGGGCCTTGGGCGTCGCCTTGCTCGTCGAGCACGCGGACCAGGCTGTAGGACAGGTCGGCGGTGTCGGCAGCATCGACATCGACAGGGGGTTTACGGGCTTGACCTGCATCGTTCAGGCGCAGGTAGGAAAAATCGGTCTGGCAGCCTGGCCGGCCGGTGGGCTCGGGCACATGCAAACGCAGGGGGGCGTACTCGTTCATGCTTTTTACGCTCGCTCGGGTATTTGTTTTTGTGAGCTCTGAAGCGGCCGCCGCTGAGTACCGGCTTGTGACTGGTAAGTCAGCGTCCCCTACATCTTAGTGGTCCGGCAGGAGAATTTTTCTCTCAAGTTGATTGCCTTTGCCGAGCGGGGCAGATAAACATTCCGCATAAACACAAAAAACCGGTGATTTTGTCTCATGCGCAAACTCGATCGTACCGATATCGGCATTCTCAACAGCCTGCAGGAAAACGCCCGCATCACCAATGCCGAGCTGGCACGCTCGGTCAACCTGTCGCCTACGCCCTGTTTCAACCGGGTGCGGGCCATGGAAGAGCTGGGGGTGATCCGTCAGCAGGTGACCTTGTTGTCGCCCGAAGCGTTGGGGCTGGATGTGAATGTGTTCATCCATGTCAGCCTGGAAAAACAGGTAGAGCAGTCGCTGCACCGCTTCGAGGAAGAGATTGCCGAACGGCCCGAGGTGATGGAGTGCTACCTGATGACGGGCGACCCGGATTACCTGTTGCGAGTGCTGCTGCCGAGCATCCAGGCGCTGGAGCGGTTTCTCGATTACCTCACGCGGTTGCCGGGGGTGGCGAATATCCGCTCAAGCTTTGCCTTGAAGCAGGTGCGGTACAAAACCGCTTTGCCCCTGCCGGCCAATGGCATGACCTTGCGGGAGTAGCGGGCAGCACAGGTGCTAAAGAGGGTGCTTGATATTTTAAACACCCCCAGCCTATGTTGTTGTCAGCGCACAACAACAAGGACAAGCGTCATGAGCACCGCTCAGCTTCAGGGCATCGATGAAATCGAATGCGTCACCCCCGACCTCAACGGCGTGCCGCGCGGCAAGGTAATGACCGCCGAGGGCTTCCTCGAAGGCCGCCGCCTGCAGATGGCACGCGGGGTGTTGCTGCAATGCATCATGGGCGGTTACCCGCCGGCGAAGTTCTACGGCAGCGACGACGGCGACCTGGCACTGGTCGCCGAACCCAGCCAGGTCCATCGCCTGCCCTGGAGCAACGACGCCCGCGCCCTGGCCATTTGCGACGCCAATGAACTGGATGGTCGCCCCTCGGCACTGTCCACCCGTGGCCAGCTCAAGGCCGTGATCGCCCGCTATGCGGCGCTGGGCCTGGCGCCAGTGGTGGCGACCGAGCTCGAATTCTTCGTCTTTGCCCCCAACAGCGACCCCCAGCAACCGTTCCAGCCACCCGTAGGCATCGATGGCCGCCGTGAGCTTGGCCACTCGGCATTCAGTATCAGTTCCAACAACGGCCTGCGCCCGTTCTTCAAGGAGGTGTACCAGTGCATGGCCGCGCTCGGCCTGCCGCGCGACACCTTCATGCATGAAATGGGTGTCAGCCAGTTCGAGATCAACCTGCTGCACGGCGACCCACTGCTGCTGGCCGACCAGACCTTCCTGTTCAAACACCTGCTCAAGGAAGTGGCACTCAAGCACGGGCTGACCGTGGTGTGCATGGCCAAACCGCTGGCGCGCACGCCTGGCAGCTCCATGCATATTCACCAGAGCCTGGTCGATACCAGCAGCGGGCGTAACGTGTTCAGCGATGAGCAGGGCCAGCCTACCGATACCTTCCACCATTTCATCGGCGGCCTGCAGGCCTGCATGGCCGACTTCACTGCGCTGTTTGCGCCCAACGTCAATTCGTACCAGCGGCTGTGCCACCCCTATGCTTCGCCGAACAACGCCTGCTGGTCCGAGGACAACCGTGCAGCAGGCCTGCGCATCCCGGCCAGTGCACCGGTCGCGCGTCGGGTGGAAAACCGTTTGCCCGGCGCCGACGCCAACCCCTACCTGGCCATCGCCGCCAGCCTGGCTGCGGGGTTGCACGGCATCGAGCAGCGCCTGCAACCTTCGCCGGCCATGCAGGGCGAGTTCGAAGTGCCGGAGCACTTGAGCTTGCCATGCACCCTCCATGCGGCGCTGGAGCGGCTCAAGCGCAGCGCGCTGGCGCGGGAACTGTTCGGCAGTGAGTTCATCGAAGGCTACATCGCCAGCAAGACCCTGGAGCTGACCGATTTCTTCGACGAAATCACCCCGTGGGAGCGCCGGGTCCTGGCGGCACAGGCCTGATCGCGACACGACCTGCACCGGACACGCCCCGGCTGCACCATTTTGCAGTCGGGGGCCTGCACTGACCGGCGTTTGCCCTTATGCTGCTAGCACCTACCGCCACCTGACCAGGGAGCATTGCGGGACGTATGCGAAATGTATGGAAGCCGTTTCAGTCGTTGTATTTCGCCGCGCTGATGATGTTGATCGGCTCGGGCCTGCTCAGTACCTACCTTGCCTTGCGCCTGGCGGCCGACCACGTCGACAGCCTGTGGGTGGGTGCGTTGATGGCGGCCAACTATTTTGGCCTGGCGGTGGGCGGCAAGGTTGGCCACCGGTTGATCGGCCGGGTAGGGCACATACGCGCCTATGCCACCTGCGCTGGCATCGTCGGTGCGGCAGTGCTTGGCCATGGCCTGACCAGCTGGCTGCCGGCCTGGGTCGGGCTGCGCATGATCGTGGGCCTGGGCATGATGTGCCAATACATGGTCATCGAGAGCTGGCTCAACGAGCAGGCTGACGTGAAGCACCGTGGCGCGGTGTTCAGCGGCTACATGATTGCCTCGTACCTGGGGCTGGTGCTTGGCCAGCTGATCCTGGTGGTGCACCCCGCGCTTGGCCCGGAGCTGCTGATGCTGGTGGCCATGTGCTTTGCCCTGTGCCTGGTGCCGGTGGCGATGACCCGGCGCATTCACCCGGCGCCCTTGCGCCCGGCGCCGATGGAGCCGAAGTTCTTCATCAAGCGTGTGCCGCAATCGCTCAGTACGGTATTGGGCTCGGGATTGATCGTCGGCTCGTTCTACGGCCTGGCGCCCTTGTATGCCTCCAGCCAAGGAATGACGACCGAGCAGATCGGTCTGTTCATGGGTAGCTGTATTTTTGCTGGCCTGCTGGTGCAGTGGCCACTGGGCTGGTTGTCTGACCGTTACGACCGGGCGGTGCTGATCCGCAGCGTGGCAATTGGCCTGGCGTTGGCCGCTGCGCCCTTGGCGATACTGCCCAGCGTGCCGCTGGAGTTGCTGTTTGGTATCGGCTTTTTGATTTCGTTGCTGCAGTTCTGCCTGTACCCGCTGGCGGTGGCGTTTTCCAACGACCACGTGGAAAGCGAGCGGCGGGTGTCGCTGACCGCCATGCTGCTGGTGACCTACGGTGTGGGTGCGTGCATCGGGCCACTGGCGGCGGGCGTGCTGATGAAGGTGCTGGGCGCGCAGATGCTGTATGCGTTCTTTGTGTTCTTCGCCTTGGTGCTGGTGTGGCGCATTCGGCCGAAAGCGGTTACCGGGCTGCACCAGGTTCAGGATGCGCCGCTGGGCCACGTGGCGATGCCGGCGGCGGGTTCGCCATTATCGGCGGCGCTGGACCCACGGGTGGATGAGCAGACCGTGCAGGACATGATGCAGGCGCCGGTGGCGGCTGAAGATACCGAGGATGAAGGGAAGGGGGCTGAGCCACAGGCCACTGAACCGCAGGAGGCCAGCAAGTCGGTGTAAGCCTGTGCCGGCCTCTTCGCGGCGGTTCGACGCCTCGATGAGCCCGCTCCCACAGGAATAGCGCTAAGCCTGAGGGCAACACTTTACCTGTGGGAGCGGGCAAGCCCGCGAAGAGGCCGGCACTGGAGAGACACAAAAGAAAACGCCACCTCATCAGGTGGCGTTTTTTCATTCAGCCGACGATCAATAGTCGTCCTTGTCGAACCGCCGCGCCTCACGCTGCAGCTGGTACACAAAGCTCTCGATCTTGCGCTGTGCCTGCCCGCTCAGGTTATGGAAGCGTACGCCGGCAAAGGTGGTGTTGATGCGCTCTTCATAGTGCAGGTGGCGCAGTTCGACCATGGTGTCCACCAGGCCCAGCGGGTTGCCCGCCTTGAAGCGTTCGTACACCTGGCCCAGTTGCAGGCGGTCTTCGACATTGCCTTCAAAGCGCAGTTTGCAGCCGGTAGCCGAGATATCCAGCAGTTTGCCGCGCAGGGCGCCGTTACCCTTCAGGTGGGCACCGTCGAGGATGATATCGACCAGCTGCGACAGCTTCAGCGCGGCGCGGAACGCATTGCGGCGCTGGTGGTAGGTCATCTCTACTGGCATGGGGCCGCTGTAGCAGCGGTGGCCGTCGACTTCGGTAATCTTCAGCTCGTGGTTGCATTCCCAGGCGATGCGCACGCCATCGTGGAAACCTTCGATGCGGAAGTGCTCGCCGTTCTCGATGAACTTCTCGCCGTCGCGGGGGATCATTTCGTCCAGGGCCAGGGTGTTGCTTTCACGGTCCACGTGCACCACATAGCTCTGGAAGCGCTGGCTACGGTCGTGGAAGGTGATGATGAGGGGGTCGTGGCTTTCCTGCAGCTGCCGCAAGTTGGCCGCAATCTCCAAGGGGGTGCTCAGCACCTTTGGCGGTTGCGGGGCATCGGATTCATTGAACACGGCTTATCGTTCTCCAGGCAAAAGCGACACACGCAAGTAACGGCATTTTGCCAGTATGTTCTGTGCCTTGATAGAAAAATCACACTTGGCTGAGCGCCCGTGGCTTGGCCAGCGGCGAGGTGCTGCCGCGGCTGTCGTACAGTGACGGCGAATCGCCGCCCATGAGGATCCGGATCTGGTTGCTGGTGACGTGTTGCTGCACCTGGATGATCCGGCCATTGGTCTCGTTAAGCTGTTGGCAGGCTTGCATCAACTGGCTGATCACGTCGAGTTGTTGCAGGATCAATTCACCGTTGGGCGATTGTGCCGCCACAGCCTCCACACCGGCGCGATCTGCGCTCAGGCCAAGGCTGGTAAGCAGGTTGTTGCGCCGCAGGCCTTGCTGCTCGAGCAGCACGATCAAAGACTGTTTGCGGGCCAGGATACTTTCCAGCGGGGCCATATCGCGGCCATGCAGGGCTACAGACTCCTTTTGCAGGAGGTCGAGCAGTTCCTGCATCGGGGCAATGTCGTCTTCGATCAGTTGCAGCAAGGTGATGTCGTGCATGGCTAACTCTTGGCTTTTCTAGCGTCCGTGAAGTCAGCGCGCCGTACGGTCAGCGCTGGGCTTCGAAATCGAGCAGTTTGCTGGCGACCCGGCCGGCATCGACCTGGTAGCTGCCGTCGGCGATCGCCTGTTTCAACTGGGCCACGCGGGCGCTGTTGACCACGGGCTCGTCGCGCAGCTTGTCGCTGATCTTCTGCAACTGCTGGGCCTCTTGGCTGAGGTGCACCGCTTCTCCGCTGGCGCTGGTGGCGCTGGCTGCTTCCTGGCTGGCTGCCGGCTTTTCGGCGCTGCCAGACGCGGAGTTGCCGCGCACACCGCCCGTGACGGACGGCGAGTTATTCAAACGACTGAAGTCGATGACCATGATCAGAAACCTCTGGGTATTTGGACGCTTGCCTTGTTTTCGGCCAACCCGATAGAAACTTTAGGCACAAATGCATAGCCGCCTGTCGGCAGGCTCGCGTAACCCGTTTTCTGACACAGTTTAGGAAATGCGGTTCCTCACCGCCAGCGCAATCGGGTGGCTGGCTTACATACTGACCTCGACCTGGCCGGGGCCGGTCACCCTGGCTTTGACCACCCGCTTGGAGTTGAGGTTGCGTACCCGGATCTGCTCGCTCAGCCCGCCCTTGCTCAGGGCCTCGCCCGGCATGCGTACGCTCAGGCTGCCGCTGCGGGCAATGATCACCACCTGGTCACCTTTGCGGACCACCTCGGCCTGCTCCAGGTGTTGCGGGGTGAGCACCTGGTCGATCACCGTGGGGCGCAGCATCTTCATGCCCACTGCCTGGTCCAGCTCGGTCAGAAAGCCCTGGCCAAGGGTGCCGACATCGCGCTCGCGCAGGGCCACGTCGCCTTCGCCAACCGTGTTGTCGCGCTTGAGCGGGCGGGTTACCACGACCACGTCGCGGAACAGCCGTACGGTGGCCGGCACAAACACTGTCCACGGGGCTGCGCTGTCGCAGCGAACCCGCACCGTCACCCGTCCCAGTGGCTGCGCGGGGCTTTCCAGCGAGGCGTCCAGTGGCTGGCTGCACAGCGGCATGCGCAGGCGCGGGTCCAGCGGGTTGACCTGGATTTCGTAACGGCCGGCTGTCTGGGTGGTGGCCAGGTAATCTTCTACGGTGAATTCAAGAAACCCTTGGGTGACACCGATAAGTTGTTCAGG
The DNA here is from genome assembly GCF_002992185.1 of Pseudomonas sp. LLC-1. Taxonomy (NCBI): domain Bacteria; kingdom Pseudomonadati; phylum Pseudomonadota; class Gammaproteobacteria; order Pseudomonadales; family Pseudomonadaceae; genus Pseudomonas; species Pseudomonas sp. LLC-1. The sequence continues at coordinate 252,570 of NZ_LUVY01000008.1, forward strand.
CAAGGTGAACGCGTCCGCTAACGTACGAACGCCGGGCGCCAGCAGGCACAGCGTGGCCAGCAAGCCGGTCAGCAGGCGCGTCAATCGTCGGAAAAATGTCGTTTTCGTGTGCATGACGCTCAAAAAAGCAAAGCCCGTGCCGACTCGCTACCTGAGTTGCAACGAAAGGCTGAAAGATTAAGGAGTCTGGCATGGCGGGTGTTATGGATTCGGTCAACCAGCGCACGCAGCTGGTGGGGCAGAATCGCCTGGAATTGCTGCTGTTTCGCCTCAATGGCGAGCAGCTATACGGCATCAACGTGTTCAAGGTCAGGGAAGTGCTGCAATGCCCTGCGCTGACCCTGCTGCCCAAGGCGCACCCGGTGGTGCGTGGCGTTGCCAACATTCGCGGGGCGACCATCCCGATTCTCGACCTGTCGATGGCCACCGGGTTGCGGCCGCTGCAGGAAGACACGCGCAACAGCTTCGTGATCATCACCGAGTACAACACCAAGACCCAGGGCTTCCTGGTGCACTCGGTGGAGCGCATCGTCAACATGAACTGGGAAGAGATCCATCCGCCACCCAAGGGCACTGGCCGTGACCACTACCTGACGGCGGTCACCCGTGTTGACAACCGGATGGTCGAGATCATCGATGTGGAGAAGGTGCTGGCCGAAGTGTCGCCATCGTCGGAGTCGGTATCGGCCGGGGTGATCGACGCCGAAGTGCAGGACAAGGCCGTGCTGATGCGGGTGCTGACCGTCGACGATTCGTCGGTGGCGCGCAAGCAGGTCAGCCGTTGCCTGCAGACCGTGGGGGTGGAAGTGGTGGCACTCAATGATGGCCGTCAGGCCCTGAACTACCTGCGTCAGCTGGTGGACGAGGGCAAAAAGCCGGAAGAAGAGTTCCTGATGATGATCTCGGACATTGAAATGCCGGAAATGGACGGCTATACGCTAACGGCGGAGATCCGCAGCGACCCGCGCATGCAAAAATTGCACATCTGCCTGCATACTTCGCTTTCCGGGGTGTTCAACCAGGCAATGGTCAAGAAGGTCGGCGCCGATGACTTCCTGGCCAAGTTCAAGCCGGACGACCTGGCCCAGCGGGTGGTCGACCGGATCAAGGCAGCGCATTGAAGCAGCCGGGGGCAGGCCCCCGGCACCAGTGATTGAAAAGAGGCGGCAGTAGTGTCTACGGGTAATTTGGATTTCGAACAGTTCCGGGTATTCCTGGAGAAAGCCTGTGGCATCCTGCTGGGCGAGAATAAGCAGTACCTGGTTTCCAGCCGTCTCAACAAGCTGATGGAGCAACAGGGCATCAAGAGCCTGGGCGAGCTGGTGCAGCGTATCCAGGCCCAGCCGCGCGGCGGTTTGCGCGAGCAGGTGGTGGATGCCATGACCACCAACGAGACCCTGTGGTTTCGCGATACCTACCCGTTCGAAGTGCTGAAGAACAAGGTGATTCCCGAGTTCATCCGCAACAACCCCGGCCAGCGCCTGCGCATGTGGTCGGCGGCCTGTTCGTCGGGACAGGAGCCGTATTCCATCTCGATGGCCATCGACGAGTTCGAGCGCAGCAACCTGGGCCAGCTGAAGATGGGTGCGCAGATTGTGGCCACCGATCTGTCCGGCACCATGCTCACCAATTGCAAGACCGGTGAGTACGACAGCCTGGCGATTGCCCGCGGCCTGTCGCAGGAGCGCCTGCAGCGCTACTTCGACCCCAAGGGGCCAGGGCGCTGGGCGGTAAAGCCAGCGATTCGCAGCCGCGTCGAGTTCCGCTCGTTCAACCTGCTCGACAGCTATGCCAGCCTGGGCAAGTTCGACATCGTGTTCTGCCGCAACGTGCTGATCTACTTCTCGGCGCAGGTGAAGAAGGACATCCTGCTGCGCATTCACAGCACCCTGAAGCCGGGTGGCTACCTGTTCCTCGGTGCGTCGGAAGCCCTGAACGGGTTGCCGGACCATTACCAGATGGTGCAGTGCAGCCCGGGGATCATCTACCAGGCCAAGTAAGCACAAAGGCCGGCAGCGAAAGTTGCCGGCCTTTTTGTTTGCCTGCGTCGGCCTCTTCGAGCGTGCAGGAAAAACACTGACGTCAATTTTTTGATTTGCCGCTTTTGCCACCCGGCAATTGCCGCTTTCGCCGCCCAAGGCGGAAGGCCTTTGCCGCTTTTCTGGCATCACCCTGACACCACCGTACCTCGAAAGCCTGAGTTTCCGGGCTTTTTACGCGTTGGCACAGCCCTTGCTATACCTTGCTCAACGACATTCCGGTCAACCTCTGAAGGTTTCCCCGACATGAGCATCAGTTTCGACAAGGCGCTTGGCATTCACGAAAAGGCACTGGGCTTCCGCGCCCAGCGCGCCGAAGTGCTGGCCAACAACATCGCCAACGCCGACACGCCCAACTACAAGGCGCGTGACATGGACTTTTCTTCGGTGCTCGCCGCCGAAACCAGCAAGCAGCAAAGCGGCCGCTTCGCCATGGACCGTACCAACAGCCGGCACATCGAAGCCGAAGGCCTCGCCATCGCCGCTGACGATACCCTCAAGTACCGCACGCCGCTGCAGCCGTCGATCGACCAGAACACCGTGGACGCGCAGATCGAGCAATCGAACTACACCGAAAACGCCATTGGCTTCCAGGCCAGCTTCACGCTGCTCAACAGTAAATTCAAAGGGCTGGTTTCCGCCCTGCGGGGAGAATGACCATGTCCCTTTCCAGTGTTTTCAACATTGCCGGTAGCGGTATGAGCGCGCAGAACACGCGCCTGAACACCGTTGCGTCCAACATTGCCAACGCCGAGACCGTGTCTTCGAGCATCGACCAGACCTACCGCGCCCGCCATCCGGTGTTCGCCACCACCTTCCAGGACGCACAGGCCGGCAGCAGCCAGTCGCTGTTCGAAGACCAGGGTGAGGCAGGGCAGGGCGTGCAGGTAAAAGGCATCGTCGAAGACCAGAGCACCCTGGAGGCCCGCTACGAGCCGAACCACCCGGCGGCGAACAAGGACGGCTACGTCTACTACCCGAACGTCAACGTGGTCGAGGAGATGGCTGACATGATCTCTGCCAGCCGCGCGTTCCAGACCAATGCCGAACTGATGAACACGGCCAAGACCATGATGCAGAAAGTGCTGACCCTGGGGCAGTGATAAGGAATTCGGACCATGGCAATCGATACTAACGGTGTGAACCTCAATGACGTGCTGTCGGCGTCGGGCGTGGGCACCAGCACCAAAAAGACCACGGACACTGCATCCAAGACCGGCACCGATTCGCTCGGCAAAGATGCCTTCCTGCAGTTGCTGGTCACCCAGATGCAGCACCAGAACCCGCTGGACCCGCAGGATAACGGCGAGTTCGTTGCCCAGCTGGCGCAGTTCAGCAGCCTGGAAGGTATTACCTCGCTGAACGACTCGGTCAGCGCCATCACCAGTGCCATGGCTTCGTCCCAGGCGCTTCAGGCATCGTCGCTGGTAGGGCGGTCGGTGGTGGTTCAGAACGACAAGGCCGTGGTTGATACCGCTGAAAGCTTCAATGCCCAGTTCGTTGTACCCCAGGCCATCAGTGAAGCGAAGATCACCATCAAGGACAAGGACGGCAACACGGTCAAGACCATCGAGTTGGGTGAGCAGAAAGCCGGTTACGCCGACTTTATCTGGGACGGTACCAACAACAGTGGCGAGAAAGTGGACCCGGGCACTTACACCTTCACCGCAAGCACCACAGTCGATGGCAAGGCGGTGCAAATGAGCACGCTGCTGCCGGCCAAGGTCACCAGCGTCAGCTTCAGTGCCTCGGGCGAAATGGTGCTCAACCTTGCCGGTGTAGGCAAGGTCTCCCTCTCCGACGTGCAAACCATTGGTATCTAAGGCCCGCTAGAGCGGCAAAAGGAGCGAATTCATGTCTTTCAATATCGGCCTTAGCGGTCTGTACGCAGCCAACAAACAACTGGATGTCACGGGCAACAACATCGCCAACGTCAATACCACGGGCTTCAAGTCCTCGCGTGCCGAGTTCGCGGATGTCTATGCGGGCGCCAACCGCCTGGGTGTGGGCAAGAACCAGGTGGGCAATGGTGTGCGGCTGGCAGCCATTTCCCAGCAGTTCACCCAGGGTGATGTAAACACCACGGGCAACGTGCTGGACATGGGCATCCAGGGGCAGGGCTTCTTCGTGCTGTCTGATAACGGCTCGAAGGTTTACACCCGGGCGGGCTCCTTCCAGCCAAGCAAGGACAACTTCGTCGAGACCTCCGATGGCCTGCGCCTGCAAGGTTACATGGCGGATGCCACCGGCAAGATCCAGAAAAGCGGCCTGACCGACCTGAAGATCGACACGTCGGCATTGCAGCCCAAGGCAACCTCGTTGATCGACCAGGGCATCAACCTGAACTCCTCGGCGGCCTCGATTCCTTTCCTGGTGTATGACAACACCAAGCCGCCGTCCATGGCCGCATTCGACCCGGCGGACCCAAGCACTTATCAGCGCTCCAGCACCAGTACCGTGCTGGATGCTAACGGTGTTCAGCACGAAGTGCAGCAGTACTACCGCAAGACCGACACCAACGAATGGACCATGTACACGCTGGTCGACGGTCGCAACCCGTTCGACCCGGCCAGCACCACCCCGCTGGCCGGCACCATCAACTACAACAGTGATGGCACCATCAGCTCCATGGTGGCTGACACCACGGGCGTGCCAAGTGGTGCGTCGTTCACGGTCAGCAATGGCGCGTTTGCCATGACCGGCTGGGTGCCGGCCACTCAGGATGCCAATGGTGACTGGGTTGCCAGTGGCGCGGCAGGTACCAACCAGTCGCTGGGTGTCACCTCGCCTGCCTTGGTGGCAAACAAGCCGTTCGACCCTTCCGACGATACGACCTATACCCGCTCGTTCCCGACCAAGGTGTATGACAGCCAGGGCAACGAACACACCATGGAGCAGTTCTACCGCAAGACCGGTACCAACGAGTGGACCATGTACACCCTCGTTGACGGGCGCAACCCGTTCAACCCGGGCAGCACAGAGCCGCTGGTGGGCACGATCGCATTCAACAGCGATGGTTCGGTCAACTCGATGACAGCTGACAACACGGGCCATCCGGCGGGCACCTCGTTCACGGTCGTCAACAATACCTTCAGCATGATTGGCTGGGTGCCGGCAGTCGAAGATGCTTCGGGTAACTGGAGTGCCAACGGTGCGGTGGGCGATGCTGCCGGCATGAAAATGTCGATGGCCAGCACCACCTCCTACAACACTGAAACGGCGCGTATGTCCCAGTCCCAGGACGGTTATGCCACGGGCATCCTGTCCAACCTGAGCATCGACGCGACGGGTGTGTTGTTCGCCTCCTTCAGCAATGGCCAGTCGCGCGCCATTGGTCAGGTCGCGCTGGCGAGCTTCGCCAACGAGCAGGGGCTGCAGCAAATCGGCAGTACCCGTTGGACCGAGACCTACAACTCGGGCATTCCGGGTATCGATTCGCCGAAAACCGGTACCTTGGGCGCGATCGAGTCCAACTCGCTGGAAGGTTCCAACGTCAACCTGACGCAGGAGCTGGTTGATCTGATCAAGGCGCAAAGCTACTACCAGGCGAACGCCAAGACCATTTCGACCGAAAGCACCGTCATGCAGACCATCATTCAGATGACTTGACCGTGATTGTTTGAGTGCGTACAGGCGAACCCCTTTCTCGTGAAGGGGTTCGTTGTTTTTGCAGGAGGGGTGATGAAAAGGCTGTTTGTCGCAATGCTGGTTGCCTGCTGTCTTGGTCAGCTGCAGGCGGCGCCAGCGCCTTACTGGCGATGGGAGAGCCTGGTGGATGGGCGTCTGGTGTGTTCGCAGTGGTCGCCAGGTGAGGGCTGGAGGCGCTTTGCCGGGCCTTACAACAATGCGCGTTGCCGTGACGTGCCATAGGCACAGGCTTGCCTGTAGATGAAACCGTTTTGCCGCCAGCGGCAAAGCAGCGCCGGATAACCGGCGGCTGTCGTCGCCCGGGCTTTCCCAATTGCCCGTATTCATGGGCTTTTTCGTGCTTTTGGCAAGTTGGTTCGGAACTTGCTTTAGCCCCTGTAGAGCAACGGCGAACGGCAAACGGCCGCCAGTGCAACGGAGGATGATTGTGGACAAGATGCTTTATGTGGCCATGACCGGGGCCAGCCAGAACGCGCTGGCGCAGAAGGCGCATGCCAACAACCTGGCCAACGTTTCTACCAATGGTTTTCAGCGTGACCTGGAGCAGGCGCGCTCGATGCCGGTGTTTGGTGACAGCTTTCCGGCGCGTGCCTTTGCCATGACCGAGCGCCCGGGCACTGACTTCAGTGAAGGCCCGATGGTGGAAACCGGCCGCGACCTGGATGTGACCGTGAGCGGTAACGGTTTTATCGCCGTGCAAGCGCCAGATGGCAGTGAAGCGTATGTGCGTACCGGTAGCCTGAACATCGATGCCCTCGGGGTGTTGCGTGCCGGCAACGGTATGCCTGTGCTCGGCAACGGCGGCCCCATTGCCATTCCGCCTGAGCAGAAGGTCGAAATCGGCTCCGACGGCACCATCAGCATTCGCTCCATGGGTGAAGACCCGCGCGTGATGGCGGAAGTCGATCGCATCAAGCTGGTCAACCCCGACACCAAAGGCCTGACCAAAGGCCAGGACGGGCTGATCCATACCACGTCCGGCCAACCCGCCGATGCCGACATCAACGTGCGGGTGGTATCAGGCTTTCTGCAGGGCAGTAACGTCAACACTGTCGAGGAAATGACCTCTGTGCTGGCGCTGTCTCGCCAGTTCGAACTGCACGTCAAGATGATGAACGCGGCCAAGGAAGGCGACGAAGCCATGGCGCGTGTTTTGCAACTCGGCTAACCACATTTGAACGGGTGCCGTAAATCAGGCGCACGAGGAGAACACTAAATGCTTCCGGCTCTCTGGGTCGCTAAAACCGGCCTGTCCGCACAGGACACCAACCTGACGGTCATCTCCAACAACCTGGCCAACGTCTCGACCACCGGCTTCAAGCGGGATCGTGCCGAATTCCAGGACCTGCTGTACCAGATCAAGCGTCAGCCAGGTGCGCAGTCTACCCAGGACAGCGAGTTACCGTCGGGCCTGCAGGTCGGTACTGGTGTGCGCATTGTCGGCACGCAGAAAAACTTCCAGACCGGCAGCTTGCAGACCACGGAAAACCCGTTGGACATGGCCGTCAATGGCCGTGGTTTCTTCCAGATCCTGCAACCTGACGGCACCGTCTCCTACACCCGCGACGGTACGTTCCACCTGAACTCCGACGGCCAGATCGTCAACGCCGATGGCCTGGCGCTGGAGCCTGCCATCGTGGTCCCGAACGACGCCCAGACCTTCACGGTGGGCCAGGACGGCACCGTGTCGATCACCACCGCCGGCAACCCGGCTGCACAGGTTATCGGCAACATTCAGACCGCCGACTTCATCAACCCGGCGGGCCTGCAGGCGATGGGTAACAACCTGTTCCTGGAAACCGCTGCCAGTGGTGCGCCGCAGGTCGGCACCCCGGGCCTCAACGGCTTCGGCACTACCCTGCAGCAGACGCTGGAAAACTCCAACGTCAGCACGGTGGAAGAGCTGGTGAACATGATCACCACCCAGCGTGCCTACGAGATGAACTCCAAGGTCATCTCCACCGCCGACCAGATGCTGTCGTTCGTGACTCAGCAGCTCTAAGTCCAGTAGCTTCGTTACACCCGTGAGGTATGCATCATGAATCGTCTGTTGTCCGTGTTCGCCCTGGGGGGGGCGGTGTTGCTGGCAGGTTGCGTCGGCCCGACGCCCAAGCCCAACGACCCGTACTATGCGCCGGTCCTGCCGCGCACCCCGTTGCCGGCAGCGGCCAACAACGGTTCGATCTACCAGGCCGGTTTCGAGCAGAACCTGTACAGCGACCGCAAGGCGTTCCGGGTGGGTGACATCATCACCATCACGCTTAACGAGCGCACGTCCGCCAGCAAGAACGCCGGTTCGCAGATCGCCAAGACCAGCAAGACCGACATTGGCCTGACGTCGCTGTTCGGCACCACGCCCAACACCAACAACCCGTTCGGTGGCGGCGACCTTTCGCTGGAGGCCGGTTACAGCGGCGACCGCGCCACCAAGGGCGATAGCAAGGCTACCCAGGGCAACACCCTGACCGGCTCCATCACCGTCACCGTGGCCGAAGTGTTGCCCAACGGCATCATCGCCGTGCGTGGCGAGAAGTGGCTGACCCTGAACACCGGCGAAGAGCTGGTGCGTATTGCCGGCATGATCCGCGCTGACGATATCGCCACTGACAACACCGTGCCGTCCACCCGTGTGGCCGATGCGCGCATCACCTATTCCGGTACCGGCTCGTTCGCCGATGCCAGCCAGCCCGGGTGGCTGGACCGCTTCTTCATCAGCCCGCTTTGGCCTTTCTGAGTACGGATGACCATGTTCAACGTGAGGCAGCTGATTGCCACAACCCTGCTCTTGTCCTGTGCGTTCGCTGCCCAGGCCGAGCGCCTGAAGGACATCGCCAGCATCTCTGGCGTGCGTTCCAACCAGTTGATCGGTTACGGCTTGGTGGTGGGGCTGAACGGCACGGGTGACCAGACCACCCAAACGCCGTTCACCCTGCAAACCTTCAACAACATGCTGTCGCAGTTCGGCATCAAGGTGCCGGCCGGTTCCGGTAACGTGCAGCTGAAAAACGTTGCAGCGGTGTCGGTGCATGCCGACCTGCCGGCATTCGCCAAGCCTGGCCAGGTAGTGGACATTACCGTTTCCTCGATCGGTAACTCCAAGAGCCTGCGCGGCGGCAGCCTGCTGATGACCCCGCTCAAGGGTATCGACGGCAACGTCTACGCCATCGCCCAAGGCAACCTGGTCGTCGGCGGCTTTGATGCAGAAGGCCGTGACGGCTCGAAGATCACCGTCAACGTTCCGTCGGCCGGCCGTATTCCGGGCGGTGCCAGTGTCGAGCGTGCAGTGCCGAGCGGCTTCAACCAGGGTAATACCCTGACCCTGAACCTCAATCGCCCCGACTTCACCACCGCCAAGCGTATCGTCGACAAGGTCAACGACCTGCTCGGCCCTGGTGTGGCACAGGCCGTGGACGGTGGTTCGGTGCGGGTCAGTGCGCCGATGGACCCAAGCCAGCGCGTGGATTACCTGTCGATCCTGGAAAACCTCGAAATCGACCCGGGCCAGGCCGTGGCCAAGGTGATCATCAACTCGCGTACCGGCACCATCGTCATTGGCCAGAACGTCAAGGTGTCGCCTGCGGCGGTCACCCACGGCAGCCTGACCGTGACCATTACCGAAGACCCGATCGTCAGCCAGCCTGGGCCGTTCTCCAATGGCCAGACCGCCGTGGTGCCACGGTCGCGGGTCAATGCCGAGCAGGAAGCCAAGCCCATGTTCAAGTTCGGCCCGGGCACCACGCTGGATGAAATCGTCCGTGCGGTGAACCAGGTGGGCGCAGCGCCAGGCGACCTGATGGCGATCCTCGAAGCCCTGAAACAGGCCGGCGCCTTGCAGGCCGACCTGATCGTGATCTGAGGACGGCGCGGATGAACAGCAAAAGCCTGGTTTCCGGCAGCGCCGACAGCGGTGCCTACACCGACCTCAATCGCCTGAGCTCGCTCAAGCATGGCGACCGCGACAGCGATGCCAACGTGCGCAAGGTCGCCCAGGAGTTCGAGTCGCTGTTCATCAGCGAAATGCTCAAGGCCTCACGCAAGGCCAGCGACGTGCTGGCTGACGACAACCCGATGAACACCGAAACGGTGAAGCAGTACCGTGACATGTATGACCAGCAGCTGGCTGTGAGCATGTCGCGCGAAGGTGGCGGTATCGGGTTGCAGGATGTGCTGGTGCGCCAGCTGTCGAAGAACAAGGCCAGCCCGGCCAGCACCAGCCCGTTTCCACGTACCGAGGGCAACGCCCCGACATTGTGGGGCAACAAGGTGGCCGAGCCGGTGCATGCCACCCAGTCGACCGCCACCCGCAACGACGTCGCTGCACTCAACTCGCGTCGTCTGGCGCTGCCGAGCAAGCTCACCGACCGCCTGTTGGCCGGCATCGTGCCGTCGGCGGCCACGGCCAACACCGCCACCGTGCCTGCCCGTGACGGCCAGCAAGTGGCCAAGGCCTTCGCCGTGCCGGACAACGGCCTGCGCATTGTCGGCCGTGCCGTGGCCCAGCCGCCGCTGGCGCCGAACAAAGCCTTCGGCGACAGCGATGAATTCGTCGCCACCATGCTGCCGATGGCCGAACAGGCGGCCAAGCGCATTGGTATCGACCCGCGCTACCTGGTGGCCCAGGCCGCACTGGAAACCGGGTGGGGCAAGTCGGTCATGCGCAACACCGACGGCAGCAGCAGCCACAACCTGTTCGGCATCAAAGCCACTGGCAACTGGGACGGCGGTGAGGCGAGGGCGATTACCAGCGAGTACCGTGATGGCCAGTTCGTCAAGGAGACGGCGGCGTTCCGTTCGTACGATTCCTACCAGGACAGCTTCCACGACCTGGTCAGCCTGCTGCAGAACAATTCACGCTATCAAGATGCGGTGAAGGCCGCCGATAAACCAGAACAGTTCGTGCAAGAGTTGCAAAAGGCCGGGTACGCCACCGACCCGAATTACGCCAGCAAGATCTCGCAGATCGCAAGACAGATGAAGTCGTACGAGCACTACGCAATGCTCGGTACCGCAACAAAACTTTAAGGGTATGGAACCATGGCGAGTCTGATCAACATTGGTATGTCGGGGCTGGGTGCCGCGCAATCGGGGATGTACACCCTCGGTAACAACATCGCCAACGCCGATGTCGAAAGCTACTCGCGCCAGCAGAACGTGCAAAAGACCAAGGGCGGGCAACAAGTCGGCCAGGTGTTCATTGGCACGGGCACCACGTTGGCGGACGTTCGCCGGGTGTACAACGCATTCATTGAGAACCAGCTGCGTACCACCACCTCGCTGAGCAGTGAGGCGTCCTCGTACCTGGATCAGATCACGCCGCTGGATACGTCCTTGTCCAGTAGCGATACCGGTATTACCGCTGCGCTGCAGAGCTTTTTCACCTCCATGCAGGACGCGGCAGCCAAGCCAACCGAAGACGCTTCGCGTCAGCTGTTGCTGACCAGCGCACAGTCGCTGGCCAAGCGTTTCAATACCTTGTCGTCGCAGTTGAATCAGCAGTTGAGCAATATCAACAGCAACATGACGGCGATTACCGACCAGATCAACAACCTGACCAAGACCATCGCCGGGTTGAACGAGCAAATCGCCCGCGTGGGCGCTGTTTCCGGTCAGCCCAACGACTTGCTGGACCAGCGTGACGGCGCGGTGCGTGAGTTGAACAAGCTGATCGGCACAGACGTGGTCGAGCGTGACGGCACCTACGATGTCTACCTGAAGAACGGCCAGGCGCTGGTGCTGGGCAACACCACCCAGACGGTGGGTGTGGAGCCTACGGCGAGCGACCCGGGCCGTTTGAGCCTGGTGCTCAACCGCGGCTCGACCAAGATGGACATCACCAGCAGTGCCACCGGAGGCGAGCTGGGTGGGTTGATCCGCTACCGCAGCGAAACCCTCGACCCTGCGCTTAACGAGCTGGGGCGCGTGGCCCTGGTGGTGGCAGACCAGATCAATAGCCAGCTGGCCCAGGGTATCGACAAGGATGGCAACTTTGGCGCCACCCTGTTCGGTGACATCAACAGCGCCAAGGCCATGAGTGAGCGCAGCGTCGCCAAACTCGGCAACAGCATCGGGTCCGGCAACCTGGATGTCAGCATCAAGGACACCGGCAAACTGACTACCAGTGACTACCAGGTGACCTTCACCAGCGCCACAGGCTACAGCGTGCGCAAGCTGCCGGAAGGCACCGAAATGGGCAGCTACGACCTTAACGACACGCCACCTCCGGTCATCGATGGCTTTACCTTGTCGCTCAACGGCGGCGGTTTGAGTGCTGGCGACAGCTTCAAGATCACACCTACTCGCAATGCGGCCGCCAATATCGAGACGGTCCTCACCGACCCCAAGCGCCTGGCGCTGGCGTCACCCCTGACCGCCACCAACGGTGCCGGCAACAAGGGCACCGGTGTGATCACCCAGCCGACCCTGACCTCGCAGCTGGACATCTACGATGCCACGCAGCGTTCGCAGTTGCAGGCAGGCCTGAAGAATTCCACCCCGGTGAAGCTGGTGTTCGGTGACGAAACCACTTCGCCCCAGGCTTACAAGCTGTACGACGCCAAGGGTACGGAAATCGGCAGCGGCACCATCGTGCCGGGCCAGGAGAACAAGCTGAAGCTGTCGGTGCCGATGGTCGATGGCAGCGGCAATGCGACCGGTAGCAGCTTCACCTTCGAAATGAGCGTTTCCGGCGCGCCGCAGAACGGCGACAGCTACACCGTGTCGTTGACGGGGGCTGGCTCGGCCGACAACCGCAACGCCCAGTCGGTGATCGACCTCCAGACCAAATCCACGGTTGAAGTGGGGGCCAACGGCAAGGGCATCAGCTTTACCGATGCCTATGCCAAGCTGGTTTCAAACGTTGGCGGCAAGGCTGGCCAGGCGGAAATGGACAGTGATGCCACCAATGCGCTGCACAGCTCCGCGCTGGACAGCCGCAACAGCCTTTCCGGCGTGTCGGTCGATGAAGAGGTCGGCAACCTGGTCAAGTTCCAGCAGTACTACACCGCGTCGTCGCAGATTATCAAGGCGGCACAGGAAACCTTCACCACCTTGATCAATGCTCTTTAAGGAGACGTAGACCATGCGCATTTCCACTTCGCAGTTCTACAACAGCAACAGCGCCAACTACCAGCGCAGCTTCTCCAACCTCGACAAGACTCGGCAAGAGGCCTCTGACGGTATTCGGGTGCGTCGCGGGGCTGACGATCCGGTAGGCTCGGCACGCCTGCTGCAACTGCAGCAGCAACAGAACATGCTCGACCAGTACACCCGCAACGTCACCAATGTGCGCAACGCGCTGGGCACCGCAGAAAGCACGCTGAATGCGATTGGCACCATCTTGCAACGCGTCAACGAGCTGGCCGTCAGCTCGGGTAACGCCGGTTTCACCGATGCAGACCGCAAGGCCAATGCCACCGAGCTGGCGTCGCTGGAGGATCAGCTGTTCTCGTTGATGAACAGCAAGGATGAAAGCGGTGCGTACCTGTTCTCGGGGTCCAAAGGCGATACACCGCCTTATGTGCGCAACGCTGATGGCACTTATACCTACCAGGGCGACCAAGGCAAGCTGAACCTGCAAGTGGGTGACATGCTCACCCTGGCAGCCAACGAAACTGGCTACGATGCCTTCGAGCAAGCGCTCAATACCAGCCGCAGCGAAACCAGCCTGGTGTCGCCTGCCACCGACGATGGCCGGGTCAACTTGTCCAATGGCCAGGTGAGCGGCAGCGCAACGTACAACGACCGCTTCCGCAGCGGCGAGCCGTACACCATCGAGTTCACCAGCAGCACCCAGTTCAAGATCACCGATGCCGCTGGCAAGGACGTGACGCTGGAAGCCAGCCAGGGGGGCACCTTCGACCCCAATGGCAAGAACACCACGGTCAATTTCCGTGGTGTTGACCTGCGTCTGGACATCACCTTCCAGGACGGCGATGCCGCCGACCCTGATGCGGCCATCGCCGGCCATGTCTTCAGCCTGAGCTCCAAGGCGGATGAAATCTCTGGCACCCGCAGTGCAGGCAACAGCTCGTCGGCCCAGGTGACCGGCGCTACCATCACCGATGCTGAGAAATACAAGTCGGCGTTCCCTGAGGGTGCGGTACTCAAGTTCACCAGTGCTACCGAGTTCGAGCTTTATGCCTCCCCTGTGAGCGCCGACAGCAAACCGATTTCCAAGGGCACGCTCAGTGGCAACACGGCGACCGCCATGGGGGTCGAGTTCACGCTTTCGGACACGCCCAGCGCAGGCGACAGCTTTGGCATCAAGGTCGACACGCACCAGACCCAGAACGTCCTCGATACCATCAGCCAGTTGCGCGCGGCGCTGGCCACCCCGGTCGACAACGACCCCGTGGCCAGGCAGAACTTCCTGGCATCGCTGGACTCGGCGATTGGCAACATCGCCAGCGCCACCAACCAGGTCAGTTCCTCCATTTCGTCGATAGGTGGCCGTGGCCAGGCAATCGATGTGCAAGTGGAAACCAATGAGGCCCTGAGTGGCGAAAACGCCAAGACCCAGAGCTCGATTCGTGAGAGCGATCCGGCCGAGGTGATGATTCGCCTTCAGATGCAATCCAACATGTTGCAGGCTTCGTTGCAGGCCTACGCCAAGATTGCCGGTCTCTCGCTGGTCAATTACATCTGATCCTCACGGGCGTTTGCCCGTCATGACGCACGGGCACGCCGGCCTGGGTTGATAACGACCGGCCGGCTTGCCCTTGTGTCGCCCAGGCCTGAACGCCCGCCTATTTCCAAGCGCACCGCCTCTCCAGCAAGGTCGTCATCGTGTCAGAGCAGCCACTCGTCAGTATCGCCATTCCTGCCTTCAATGCCGATTTTTTTCAAGCAACCTTGGTCAGTGCGCTTGGCCAGGACTACCCCAACCTGGAAGTCGTCATTTGCGATGACAGCGCCGGCGCCGAGATCGAGGCTATCTGCCAGGCGCTCGGCAACGGTGCTGCGGTGCCCGTGCGCTATACGCGCAACCCTGTCCGGTTGGGGTTTGCACGTAACCTGCAAGCGTGCCTGGAGCAGGCCAACGGGGAGTTGGTGAAGTTCCTGTGTGATGACGACCTGTTGCTCGACAGTTGCATCAGCCGGCAAGCGCAGGTTTTGACGCAATGGCCTCAGCTCAGCATGGTGATCGGTCAGCGTCTGCTCTGGTCGGCTGATGACATCCTCTTGCCTTCCCGTGCGCTCAACAGTGTGATCGCGCCGCAAAGTGCCGTGCTTGTCGGTACGGACTTGCTGGCCAGCATCGCCGAGAACGTTCCGAATCTGTTCGGTGGCATCAGCCATGTGCTGTTCCGCCGTGCCCAGGTGCTGGAATACCTGCCGCAACTGGTACAGGGTGGCCAAGGGTTCGCCGCACGGTTGGACCTGGCCTTGTACGCATGCCTGCTGCGCCGCGGGCACCTGGCGAGCCTGGAGCGCATACTGAGTGTGGAGCGCATTCACCCAGGCCGGCTCAGTCATCACTCGAGCATGACCGAGGCCTACAAGCATGAAACCGAGTGGCTGCAGCAGATGCTGGCGGCGCGCACCGGCGAGTCGGCGCCGGCCAATGGCTGGGTGCGTTACCTGCCGCTGGAGGCTTACGATCCAGGGGCCGACCCAGCCTGGGAGGAGTTGGACATCCGCCGCTTCCATGCCGGCCAGGTCGCCAATTTCTCGCAGCAGGTAGGCAGCAACGCCCTCAGCTTTACCGAGCTCTATGCCGAATGGCTGGCCTGCCGCAACCTGTCTGACGGGCAGTTGCGGTTGCTGCCCAAGCGGGTCGAGCAGTGGCCGGTACAGCCTGCCATCGTCCCGGTCGTAACCTGTCGCGAAGGCGATGAAAGTGCACTGCGCGCCACCCTGGATTGCCTGGCAGCACAGTCTTATGCCGCCAGCCAGGTATTGGTGCTGGTGCCTGATGGCTTCGACAGGGTTGACGCGCCAGGCGTGCAATACCTGGCCTTGAGCGGCAGTGGCTACGCTCAACTCAATCGGTGGCTGGCAGGCACACGCGTAGCCGACTGGGTGCTGCTGTTGCGGGCCGGTGATCGCCTGCGGCCACATGCGCTGGTGGTCATGGCCGAGCGCATGGCACTGCGCGACGAGAGTATGTGCCTGTACGCCGATGAAGACACCTTTGGCGCCCTGGCGCCCGGCAACCCGGTTTTCAAGCCGGACTTCAACCTCGACTTGATGCGCAGCGTGCCCTATGTGGGCCGCACCCTGGCATTCAAGCGTGCTGCTCTGCTGGCGCTGGAAGGGTTCGATACCCGGTTCGAGAGCCTGGCGCCACAGGATCTGCTATGGCGAATGGTCGAGGCTCATGGCTTGCATGTGGTAGAGCATGTCGCGCAGATGCTGGTGCATTGCCAGTCGGGGTATGCAGAGTGGATGAGCGAGCCGGCAGGGCAGGCTGAGGCGGCACGCGTGGTCGAGGCTCACTTGCGTCGCATAGGCGTCGATGCCTTGGTGGAGAGCACCGCTGGCAGCTTGGTCACGCGTGTGACCTATCGGCATGAGCAGCAGGCAAGTGTATCGGTACTGATCCCTGCAGGGGCCAACCTGAACGCGCTTAGGCGTTGCGTCGAGTCGCTGTTCCAGTACACCGAGTACAGCCATTTCGAAGCGCTGGTCATCGCCAATGGCGACGAGCCGCAGGCGGTTGCCGAGTGGTTGGCGGCGATGCGTGGCCTGGGCAGTGACCAGTTGCGCGTCATCGATGTTCAGGCGCAGGGCAGGGCGGCGATGCTCAACCAGGCCAGTCGCCATGCGCAGGGCGAGTATTTGCTATTGCTCGCACCGGAGTGTGCGCTGTTCGAACCGCGTTGGCTCAGTACCTTGATGAGTCAGGCGCAGCGTCCTGAGGTCGGCCTGGTGGGGCCGGCGCTCTGTGGGAGCAACGGCGAGCTGGTGTCTTCCGGCTTGGTGCTCGGCCTTGGCGGCGGTACAGCGGGTAGCCCGTTCCCGGGCAGATTCCTGTCAGCCGAAGGTTACATGGGGCGCCAGCAACTGGTACAGAACTGGAGCGCACTGAGCCTGGACTGCCTGCTCATTCGCCGGGCACTGTTCGAGGAGCTTGATGGGCTGGACACCTCGGCCTTCCAGGTCGCGTTGTTTGACGTTGACCTCTGCCTGCGTGCGCGTGAAAAAGGCTTCCTGTCGGTCGGGACACCTTTTGCTCGTGTCATGAGGCTACCGGGTGGTGAAGCTGCCGAGCTGGCTGACGAGCTTGCCAAGGCCGACCGGGACATTGCTTACGACCGTTGGCTGAGCCGCATTGCCCGGGACCCGGCCTACAACGACAACCTGAGCCTCAAGTTCGCCAATTTCAACCTGGAGCCAGGCCTGCGCAGTGGCTGGGACCCTTTCATTGCCCGTGCCATGCCGTCAGTGCTGGCGTTGCCGATCAATACCACGGCAGTGGGGCATTACCGGGTCATCCAGCCGTTCACCGAGCTTGAGCGGGCGGGCTGGATCCAGGGGCGGGTCAACCACGTCTCCCCTGGCATTATCGAGCTCGAGCGCGAAAAGCCTGATGTGATGATCCTGCAGTGTCGTTACATGCCGGGCAACATCCGGGAAATGGCGCAGTTCAAACGCTTTTCGCATGCGCGGATGATCTACGAGCTGGACGACTACATCATTGACCCGCCGAAAAAGAATGACCATGCCCGCAACCTGCCCGGCAACCTTGCCGAGTTGGTGGCCCAAGGCATCGGGCAGTGCGATCGGCTGGTGTGTTCGACCGAGCCGCTGGCTGATGCGTTATCCAGCATGCATCAGGATATCCGCGTAGTGCCCAACATGTTGTCCGCCCCGCTCTGGGCTGGCCTTTCCAGTCAGCGTCAGACCAGTATCCGGCCGCGGGTCGGGTGGGCGGGTGGCACGAGCCATCGTGGTGATCTGGAGCTGTTGCAAGACGTCGTGAAGGCGCTTGCCAACGAAGTTGACTGGGTCTTCTTCGGTATGTGTCCGGAGCCCTTGCGCCCCTATGTGAAAGAGTTTCACAAGGCGGTTCAACTGGCTGATTACCCGCGCAAGCTCGCCAGCCTCAACCTTGACCTTGCGCTGGCGCCGTTGGAGCAGAACCTGTTCAACGACTGCAAGAGCAACCTGCGCTTGCTGGAGTACGGGGCGTGTGGTTTTCCGGTGGTCTGTAGCGACACCAAGGCCTACGCCGGCTACCTGCCTTGTACCCGGGTCAAGGACAACACCACCGAGCAATGGCTGGATGCGATTCGCATGCACCTGGCTGACCCGCAGGCCAGCTACCGTCAGGGCGATGCCCTGCGCGCGGAAGTGCTGCGTGACTACATGCTGATGCCGCACCATTTGCAGCATTGGGCCAACGCCTGGTTGGCAGACTGAACATTGGCGTGGGGCGATGCCCGCGCCTGATTGACAATTGGACAGGTGCTATATGATCGATACCGCAATCGGCTCGCGCAATGATGTGACCATTGTTTTGCTGGGCGAGGATCAGGCGCACAGCCGCGCCCGCGCGCAGCACTACTACCAGCAGGCTTGCGTGCCCTGTGTGGCGTTTGACTTGCCGGCTGGGCCGAGCTCGGCTGGGTTCGCTCAGGCCCTCGCAGAATGCCTGGAAGGGCTTGCCACGGCTTATGTGGCGCTGGCGCTGGATACCGACTTCGTGCTGGCCCCGTCTCTGGACACTGCAGCGGCGTGCCTGCACGCGCAACCTGGGGTGGTGGCTGCGCAAGGCCAGTTGTTGGGCTACAGGCCGGGGAGTGGCAAGGTCGAGTACTACCGCGTAGGTTCGGCATTTGCACCTGCCATTGCCGAAACCGGTACAGGCAGGCTGTTGCAGTACGCCCAGGCGGGGCAGCAGGCCTGGCGTGCGGTCATGCGTGTGTCGACTTTGCAAGCCGTGTTGACGGCTTTGCCAGACAACCTCGATGCGCTTGCCGTGCGTGTGGCGATGTCCCTTGCCGTGTTGGCGCAAGGGCCGGTTGCGCACCTGGCCCAGACCGATGTGGTGACTGAGCATGAGCCCGCCGGCTCCAGCCCGGTGGAGCGTGAAGAGCGCCTTACGCAGCTGGTACGCGACTTGCGCCAGTGGGATGCCGGGCTGTATCGGCTCTGTGGTGACGAACAAGGCTTCACGGCCCTCAACCGGTTTGTGCGCAACACCTACGATCTGAGTGCGGCGTCGTTGATCTTCACGTCCAGCTGGCGCAGTGTGATCGATGACCCTGAGCGGTTGTTCGAGCCACATCAGGACGTACAGCTGCCCTATTACAACGGTGCACTGTTTGCGCGGTTGACCGAGCTTGAGTTTCTCTGCCACGCATGGCCGACCAGCCCGCAGCAGCAACGTGCGCTGGAAGGGATCTGGGTGCAGCAGCGTGACTTGCTGCAGGAGCACCCGAACGATAGCGCAGAAAGCTTGAGCCACCGCTACTGGCAGGCCTTGGCGTTGAGCCTGTTCAACCGCGACGTCTGCCATCTGCTGTTGTCCACGCTGGACAGGGCAGAGGAAGCTGCGCATGTTCGTGAGCTGACGGATTGGCTTGCACGTCTTGAGCAGGTCCCGGGTATTGATGAACAGTGCCGTTTGCAGGGTACCCCGTCGGGTCAGGTGATCGAGGCCATCGCGGCCGCTACACCGGATGAGGCTGGACGCCAGCGCGTTCTCCGGTATCTGGGCAAGCACCCGGCCGAGCAGATCGCCTTCGTGGTTCTCGACCTGGAAAACGACGATCAAGCGCTTCAGGCCACGTTCGACAGCCTGCTGGCCAGCGGCATACGCAATTTCAAGCTGCTGGTACTCAAGGCTGGCAAGCCACCGGCCATCACCACGCCGCGCGACACGTTGCATTTCATACAGGTCAGTGACAGCAATTGGGTAACACACCTGAACCAGGCGGTGCGTCAGTTGCCGAGCGCCTGGCTGATGCTGCTGAGTGCCGGCGATGTACTGCTTGCCGGAGGCCTGTTGCGCCTGTCGGTGGAGCTTGTCGATGCACCGGCCTGCCAGGCCATCGCCGCCAATGAAGTACAGCGCGACGGTGAAGGGCGTTTGCACAGCGTCGAACGCCCAGGTGCAGACCTCGATCTGCTGCGCAGCCAGCCTGGGTTGATGTCTCGGCATTGGCTGGTACGTCGCCAGGCGGTGCTGGATCTGGGGGGGTACAGCGAAACCTGCCGTGAGGCGCTGGAGCTCGACCTGCTGCTGCGTCTGGTAGAGGCCCAAGGCTTGAGCAGCCTGGCGCACATGGCCGACTACCTGGTGATCGGTGAGCAGGGCAGTAGTGCACTGGATGAGGAAGCTGCCAAGGTGGTTGGCCGACACCTGACGCAACTGGGTTATCGCGCACAGGTGAAGATACAGGCGAATGAAGGGTTGTCCATCGACTACCGGCATTCGTCCACGCCGTTGGTAAGCGTGCTTGTGGCAAGTGAAGGCGATGCCGCGCAGCTGCAGGCTTGCCTGCGTAGCGTGCTGCAGCGTACCCGTTACCCGCGCTACGAAGTGCTGGTGGTGTGTGCCGAGCACGAGGTTGCAGCGCTGCAGCCGTTCGCCGGCAAAGTGCATGTGCTGGTCGGCCAGTCAGGCGATTCGCGCAGCAGTTGGCTGAACCTTGCGGCTAGCCAGGCACGAGGGGCTTATCTGGTGCTGGTGTCTGAGCGCAGTCAGGTCATTACCCCTGCCTGGATCGAGGCACTGCTCAATGAGGCTCAGCGCCCGGAAGTGGGTGTGGTAGGTGCCTGCCTCGAAGGGGGCGATGCTGCGCTTCTGCATGCAGGTTATGCCTTGCTGCAGGGGCCGCAGGTGGCTTCGCCCTGGCAGGGCATGAAGCCGCAAGCGAGTGCTGAAGCCCGGTGGCCATTGGCCGTGCGCGGTTGTCAGGCGGTCAGTGCCGACTGCCTGATGGTGAGCAAGGAGGTGTTCGAGCATTGCGCGGGTTTGCAGGTTGCCCAAGGTGCCGATATCGACCTGTGCCGGGCCGTTGTCGAGGCCGGGCAACTGGTGGTCTGGACGCCGCAGGCCAGGCTGCTGCTCAGCGCCCAGCCTGAAGCGGATCATGCGTTGGCGCAGGCGCTGTTCGATCGCTGGCCCTCGGCCTTCAGCGAGCAGGCGGCGTCGTCCTTAGGCTGGCTGGAACAGGTCGAATAGGTCGAGGCGGATTATTGACAGGGCTGCAAGCTGACAGCGCAGCCCTGTCCTGCCTGTTTCGACAATCCCCCCGAGCCCGGCCGATCAAGGCCGGCTCCACGCTTGAGCGGTATCTCCCGCTGCACGCGCATTTACCTTGCCCGGTCAGGCTGATTGGCAATCTTTTTGCTAGATAACGGCAACTTACTGAATTGGTCAGTATTTTGTCAGCCCGCTATGGGCGTCAGCCTGTCAAGGTGTGTCGACAATGAAAGCAGTCATCCTGGCCGGAGGCCTGGGTACCCGTATCAGTGAAGAGTCGCATCTGCGCCCGAAACCGATGATCGAAATTGGTGGCAAGCCCATCATTTGGCACATCATGAAAATCTACTCCCATTACGGGATCAACGATTTCGTGATTTGCCTCGGTTACAAGGGCTATGTGATCAAGGAATACTTCGCGAACTATTTCCTGCACATGTCAGATGTCACCTTCGACATGTCGGAAAACCAGATGCATATCCACAACCGGCATGCCGAGCCTTGGCGGGTCACGCTGGTGGACACTGGCGAGAATACGGCAACTGGCGGGCGCCTCAAGCGGGTACGCGATTACGTTGGCGACGAAACCTTCTGCCTGACGTATGGCGACGGCGTTGCCGATGTGGACCTGCCAGCCTTGATCGATTTCCACAACCGCCATGGCAAACTGGCCACGGTCACTGCCGTTCAGCCGCCCGGGCGTTACGGTGCGCTGGATGTGCGGGGCGAGCAGGTGCATGGCTTCCAGGAAAAACCACTGGGTGACGGTGGCTGGATCAATGGCGGCTTCTTCGTGCTTGACCCCGGGGTCTTCGACTACATCGAAGGCGACGCCACCACATGGGAATACGAGCCCATGCGTGCCCTGGCGCAGGATGGCCAGCTGATGACCCATGTGCACCGTGGCTTCTGGCAGGCCATGGACACGCTGCGTGATCGCAGTTACCTGGAAGAGCGCTGGAAGGCCGATGAAGCACAATGGCGCATTTGGTCATGAGCCGTAGCTTCTGGTCGGGGCGTCGGGTTTTCCTGACAGGGCACAGCGGCTTCAAAGGCGGCTGGCTAGCCCTTTGCCTGCGCGAGATGGGCGCCGAAGTGTATGGCTACTCCCTGGCCCCCGATACCGCGCCCTCGCTTTATGACAGCGCCCGGCTAGCCGAATGCGTGGCTGGCGAGTTTGCCGATATTCGTGATGCTGACCGGTTGCTGCGCAGTGTGGCGGCATTTCGCCCGGAGGTTGTCTTGCACCTGGCCGCGCAGCCGCTGGTGCGCGAATCCTATCGCAGCCCGGCGCAAACGTACGCCACCAACGTTACCGGCACGCTCAACCTGCTTGAAGCCGTGCGGCAGTGCGACACGGTGCGTGCCGTGCTGGTGGTCACCAGCGACAAATGCTACGAGAACCGCGAGTGGCAATGGCCATACCGTGAGCAGGATGCCTTGGGGGGGCATGACCCCTACAGCAGCAGCAAGGCGTGCGTCGAGCTGCTGTGCGCCTCATGGCGCGAGTCGTTCCTGCGCGAGCGCGGTGTGGCGCTTGCGACCGCGCGTGCGGGCAACGTGATCGGTGGCGGTGACTGGTCAGCAGACCGGTTGCTGCCCGATATCCTGCGTGCCTGGGAAGCCGGCGAATCGGTGACCTTGCGCTACCCCGATGCCGTGCGCCCGTGGCAACACGTACTCGATCCGCTTCACGGCTACTTGCTGCTGGCCCAGGCGTTGATCGAGCGTGGCCAGGATGTGGCAGAGGCCTGGAATTTCGGCCCTGACAGTAGCGGGACGGCAACCGTGGGTGAGTTGGTACATGCCATGGCGCAGTTGTGGCCAAGCGAGGCGGGCTGGTCTGTCGAGGCGCGCGTGCAGCCTCATGAAGCAGGCTTGTTGACCCTCGACTCCTCCAGGGCTCGTCAATCGTTGGGCTGGCGGCCCAAGTGGGGCCTGAAGCAATCGTTGCGTCACACCCTTGAATGGCATCACGCCTGGCGCGATGGCCAAGACATGCAGCAATACTGCCGCACGCAAATAGCGGCACACGAAGGTGAGTTCAATGACTGATCAAACGGCGCAGCAGTTGCGCCAGCAAATTACCGAGCTCGTTGGCCGTTATGCCGAGCTGGAACTGGCCGCGCCCGGTTTTGTACCGGGTCAGCATGCGGTTCCGCCCTCTGGCAAAGTCATTGGTGCACCCGAACTACAAGCCATGACAGAAGCTGTGCTGGACGGCTGGTTGACCACCGGGCGCTTCAACCAGGCATTCGAAAAACGCCTGGCACGTTACCTGGGGCGGCGTGGCGTGCTCACCGCCAACTCCGGCTCTTCGGCGAACCTGTTGGCGTTTTCCGCCTTGACGTCGCCACGCCTGGGGGATCGTGCCATTCGCAAGGGGGACGAGGTCATTGGCGTGGCAGCGGGCTTCCCTACCACCGTCAACCCGATCCTGCAGTTTGGTGCCGTGCCGGTCTTCGTCGATATCGAGATGGGTACGTATAACGTCGACCCGGCCTTGATCGAGGCGGCGATCAGCCCGCGGACCAAGGCGATCATGTTGGCCCACACGCTGGGTAACCCGTTCAACCTGGCCGTGGTGCGAGAACTGTGCGACCGCTACGGCTTGTGGTTGATCGAGGACTGCTGCGATGCGCTGGGTGCCACTTATGATGGCCGCCAGGTGGGCAGCTTCGGCGACCTGGGTACACTCAGTTTCTATCCGGCCCACCATATCACCATGGGCGAGGGCGGGGCGGTTTTCACCGATTCTCCGCTGCTCAAGCGTATCGTCGAATCGTTCCGTGACTGGGGGCGTGACTGCTATTGCGGGCCAGGTGAAGACAACACCTGCAGCAAGCGTTTCTGCTGGCAGCTGGGTGACCTGCCGCAAGGTTACGACCACAAGTACACCTATTCCCACTTGGGCTACAACCTGAAGATCACCGACATGCAGGCTGCCTGCGCGTTGGCACAGATGGACCGGGTGGATGATTTCATCGCTGCACGCAAACGTAACTTTGCCTGGCTCAGCGAGCGTTTGTCCGGGTGTGTAGACCAACTGATCCTGCCACACGCTACGCCCAACAGCGACCCGTCCTGGTTTGGTTTCCCGCTGACACTGCGTGATGGTTGTGGTGTGGAGCGGCTGGATCTTTTGCGTCATCTCGATGCGCAGAAGGTGGGTACTCGCCTGCTGTTCGCCGGCAACCTCACCCGACAGCCCTACATGAAAGACCAGCAATACCGCGTAGCCAGTGACCTGACGGTGACCGACAAGATCATGAAGGACACCTTCTGGGTCGGCCTGTGGCCCGGGCTTGGCGAAGACCACCTTGAGCATGTGGCCGGCAGCATCGAAGCCTATGTGCGGAGGCTGCGCTGATGAGCGCCTTCGCGTGTGAACGAATTGCCGGGCGCGGCCACAGGTTGTTCGCCCGAGCCAGCGGCGCACGCCCGTCCATGCCACATCCAGGATGCAGCTCGTGAGCACTCAGCACTATCCGCCATTGCACGTTGCGTCGCCGCGCCCGTATTACATCGTTGCGCCCGCCTACCGGCATAACTCAGCCGGTATCCGGGTGATGCACATGTTGTGTCACCTGTTGAACCGGTGCGGCCAGGACGCCTACCTGTACAGCTCCACGACCAACCCGATGTGGCACACGCCCCTGCTCACCAATGAGTTGAAGCAACAGCATGAGCAGGCTGGGCGCCAGCCTATCGTGGTGTACCCGGAGGTGGTGTCAGGTAACCCGACCAACGCACGCTCGGTAGTGCGCTACCTGCTCAACGTACCGGGGTTGATCGCAGGGGATACGGAGTTTGCCGATTCGGAAATGATCTTTGCCTACGGTGAGCATCTGCTACCCAAGGGCGCGGGGGCTGAGCGCATACTGTTTCTGCCGCCGATCGACACATCGTTGTTCAACAACCTTGACAACCCCCATGACGGCCATCGCAAAGGTTGGCTGATCTACCCGGGGCGCCATACCCACGCGCTTCAGGAGCACCCCGAGCTGGCGGCGAGGTGCACGCTGATTACCAACGAATGGCCAGCTACCCCTCGGGAAATGGCAGAGCTGTTCCGGCGCAGTGAAGGTATCTACTGCTTTTCTTCCACCGCAACTGGTATGGAAGCGATGTTGTGTGGTTGCCCGGTCGTAGTGCTCAGATCCCCCTTTTTTGATGGGACGCCGCTAAATGTTGGCGAATTCGGCACGTATGGGTTGGCCTTCGAAGACTCGCTCGAGGCAATTGAGCATGCCAGGAGCGGCTTGGCCATCGTCCAGCAAAAGTATGCTGATTTACAGGTCCGGTTCTGGGAACAATTGGCCAGCTTCATCGAGCAGACCCAGGCCATGCCTTGCACCGACCTGCAAGCAGACACTATGCAGGGGGCTACAGGTCGGCCGGATGCACAGGTTGCCCAGTGGTTGCGCTCCCGTCGCCCTAGTGATGCGCAGGCCGCGTTGATCGCCCAGCGTCTGGAAGACAGGCGCATGGACTTGCCCAGGTTCGATTTCGTCATCCTCCCGGACGGCCCGTCAGCTGCGGTCGAGGCCACGCGTAAAAGCCTGCAAGGGCAGATGTATCAGCAGGTCGCCGTCCATTTGCCGGCTGATTGCGCGCTAGCCACGCTTAACCAGCTGGTCCTGCAGCAAGGGACCGGGCAGTGGATCTGCTTTGTTCGTGCGGGTACCACGTTCACACCGTTCGGGTTGTTGATGCTCGCGCTGGAACTGCTCGAGGGCGACCAGGTGCGTGCGGTGTATGCCGATGAGCTGGTAACCACCCCGCAGAGCATCCAGCATGCGCTGCTGCGCCCCGACTTCAATCTGGACATGCTGCTGGCCAGCCCGGCCCAGCTAGCGCGGCATTGGTTCTACCGACGTGAGGTATTCCTCGAGGCGGGCGGTTTCGACCTGGACTGCGCGGGGGCGGCCGAGCTCGCGTTGCTGTTGCACTTGATCGAAGATGCCGATGGCCTCGACGGGCTGGCTCACGTCAGCGAACCCGTGTGCATATCGCCCAGCGAAGCGCCTGTCCACAGCCCTCAGGAACAGGCGGTGCTGCTGCGCCATTTGCAGCGGCGCGGCTATACCCAGGCGCAGGTGCGCATGCATCGGCCAGGCATTCATCGTATCGATTATGGGCACGCCGAGCAGCCATTGGTTTCGTTGGTCGTGCCATGCAATGGGCGTCTCGATCACGTACAGCGCTGCGTGCATGCGTTGATTGAAAAGACCCGTTACCCCCACTTCGAGATTCTGCTGGTAAACGATGGCGGCAGTAGCCCGGCTACCCGTGCCTGGCTGGATGGCCTTGTGGCGCGGGAGCAAAACCGGGTCAGCGTACTGAGTGATGCGTCGGTACGTGACCATGCCACTGCCTGTAATCTGGCGGCCAGGCATGCGCAGGGCGAGTACCTGGTGCTGCTGCACGAGGATACCGTGATCGTGCACGATGACTGGCTGGACGCGTTGCTCAATCACGGGCAACGGCCGGAAGTAGGCATCGTCGGCGCGAGGTTGATGCACCCCAATGGCATGGTCGAACAGGCTGTGCAGGTGCTGGGCTTGAATGGCCCGGGCAGCTCGGCGTTTTCCGGGCTGCCGCAGGATGAGGGGTACATGCGCCGGCTTGACCTGGATCAGAACCTGAGTGCCGTGTCTGGCGCTTGCCTGCTGATTCGCCGGGCGCTTTACCTGGATGTGGGTGGAATGGACGAAGGCCTGGCGCAGCGCACCGGTGCCAGTCTCGATCTTTGCCTCAAGGCGCGGCAGGCCGGTTATCTCACGGTGTGGACGCCCCATGCTGTGCTGGTGTGCGAAGGGCAGGGCGAGCTCGTGCCTGCCGAAGCGGTCGAAGCCGAACAGGACGCGTTGTATGGCAAATGGCTGCCTGTCATCGCCCGCGATCCGGCCTACAACCGCAACCTGTCTTTGCAGGGGGCTGGTTTTGAGCTTGAGACTGACCCGGGCCTGTCGTGGAACCCCTTGAGCTGGCGGCCGTTGCCTGTGCTGCTGAGCATGCCGGGCGAACTTGCCGGCGCTGCTCGCAGTCGGGTTGTCGACCCGGCGTTGTCCATGAGTATCGCCGGCCTGGCGGATGTCCGCCTGGCTTTGCGGCCTTATCTGCCCGCTGAGCTGGAGCGGCTGCAGCCCGACAGCTGGGTGATGCGGCGGCCGGCCAGCGAGGCCCAGATTGACGCGTTGCGTCGCAATGCCCGGTTCAGCCGCGCATTCAAGGTGGGCGACGTGAATGCCGACTTGCCTGGCCTGGCTGAAGACGATCTTGCAGGGGCGCTGCGGTGGTCTGTCGGCGTTGTGGACAGGCTGGTGGTGCCAACCCAGGCATTGGCCGAAGCGCTGCAAGGCTTCTGTTCCGATATTCGTGTCATGCCGGATCGTCTGCATCCGGCGCGTTGGGGGGCGTTGGCCACTCAACGGCAGCCGGGTAGTCGCCCTCGTGTCGGGTGGGTGGGTGATCAGTTCGATGCACGCGTTCAGCACCTGATGCTGGAGATTGTTCAGGCCTTGCGTGCCGATGTGGACTGGGTCTGCCTGGGTGAATGTCCGCCACAGCTACAGCCTTACCTGCGCGAGCTGCATGGCCCGGTGCCATACGATGAGTATCCGCAGAAACTCATGTCGCTGGGGCTCGATCTGGCGCTGGCTCCGCTTGGCGATGGCTGGCTTGATGCGTGTCGCAGCAATGTGCGGCTTCTGGAGTATGCCGCCTGCGGTTATCCGGTGGTGTGCAGTGACGTATTGCCCTACCAAGGGTTGCCCGTGACCAGGGTCAGGAACACGGCCGGCGACTGGGTCAGTGCTATCCAGGCGCACCTTGCCGAGCCTGCTGCCAGTGCAAAGGGTGCGCAAGCGTTGCGCGAGCAGGTGCTGGCACGGCACATGCTGGATGAAGGCTATGCACGCCAATGGCTTGACGCCTGGCTGCCAGGGTGAGGGCAGACCAGACACCGATAGCGAAGAGTCAACTATTCCAATAGCCGCCGGGTACGTCCCAGGGCGGCGTGCAATGCCGGCATAGCCGCACATAGAACACAGCATGCTTTGGCGCCACATCGACCCGGCGCATGGCAATCAGGGGAGTATCCGGTGAAAACCATTAGTCAGCGTGACAAAGATCTGTTTGAAAACCTGTTCGTACTGGAACTCGCCAACAATCATTGGGGCAAGCTGGAGCGCGGCCTGAAAATTGTCCGCGACCACGGCACGATTGCGCGTTACAACAACGTCAAGGCTGCCATCAAGCTGCAGTTCCGTGATGTCGACGAGTTCATCCATCCTGATTTCAAAGGTACTGCAGACCTTCGCTATGTGAAGAAGACCGAGGACACTCGCCTGACCAAGGCGGAGTTTGCCCGCATGGTGGAAGAAGTCCGCAACCTGAGCTGCATTCCCATGGCGACGCCGTTCGACGAAGCCTCGGTTGATCTGTGCGTCGAATTCGACATGCCGATCATCAAGATCGCCAGTTCCGACATGAACGACTGGCCGCTTATCGAGAAAATCGCGTCTACCCGCCGGCCGACCATCATTTCCACCGGTGGCGCATCGGAAAAAGACCTGGACGATATCGTTCGCTTTTTTGAAAAGCGTGATATCCCGTTGGCCATCAACCATTGCGTTTCGCTTTACCCCAGCGAGGACGACGAGCTGCAGCTCGACCAGATCGACTACCTGCGCAACCGTTACCCTGGGCATGTCATTGGTTTGTCGACCCATGAGTACCATGACTGGCACTCTTCCATGCTCATTTCCTACGGCAAAGGTGTACGTACCTGGGAAAGGCACATTGATATCCAGTACCAAGGTGTGCCGGTTTCCAACTATTGCTCGCTCCCGGAGCAGTGCGACGCCTGGTACAAGGCGTTCCACAAGGCCAAGGAAATGTGCGGGGGTGTCAGCGGCACTCGACGCATCATTTCGCGCAAGGAAACCGAGTACCTCAACGCACTCGTGCGCGGTGCCTACGCACGTCGGGACCTGTCGCCAGGCTACGTACTGAACCGGGACGAGTTCGAAAAGGACTTCTACCTTGCCATCCCGTTGCACAAAGGGCAGCTGTCCTGCCGGGAAGTGATGAACGGTGAAACGCTGCTGCGGCCGATCAAGGCAAACGAACGCCTGACCATCGACCACATTGACGGGCCATACAGTGAAACCCCGGCACTGAAAGAACTGATCCTGGGCCGAGGGCTGTGATGATGGCGACTGTATCTCAGCAAATTGCGCAGTGGCTGGTTCAGCAGGGGGTCGAGCAGGTTTTCACCGTTACCGGTGGCGGTGCCATGTTCCTCAACCAGGCCTTGGGTGGCCATGAGCAACTGCGTTGCACGTTCATGCACCATGAGCAGGCTTGTGCCATGGCTGCCGAAGGTTATGCGCGCATCACCGGCAAGCCGGCCGTGGTGATGTTGACGACCGGCCCGGGCTCTATCAACGCGCTCAATGGAGTGCATGGGGCGTTCACCGATTCCATTCCCATGATCGTGCTGTCTGGCCAGATCAAGCGCGAGACCTGTGTGTCTTTCCAGGATGTGCCTGGCCTGCGCCAACTGGGTGATCAG
The DNA here is from genome assembly GCF_002992185.1 of Pseudomonas sp. LLC-1. Classification (NCBI taxonomy): domain Bacteria; kingdom Pseudomonadati; phylum Pseudomonadota; class Gammaproteobacteria; order Pseudomonadales; family Pseudomonadaceae; genus Pseudomonas; species Pseudomonas sp. LLC-1. The sequence goes on from NZ_LUVY01000008.1 coordinate 281,992, forward strand.
GAGGGGCCGACCATCGCCATGGCCAGCCCGGTCTGCAAGTATGCGCAGATCGTGCGTTCGGAGCAGGATGTGGAGGTCATGCTGCCCAAGGCCTTCGCCGAAGCAGTGGGCGGTCGGCCCGGGCCTGTCTGGCTCGATATTCCACTGGATATCCAGCAATCCAAAGCACCGCTCGATATCCCCGCGCCATCGCTGGTCCAGCCGCCTCGGGCCGAGGGTTTGCGCGCGGCTTGCCGTGATATCGTCGGCAAGCTGTTGCAATCGCACCGTCCTGTGGTACTGGGCGGCACTGGCGTACGCCTTTCGCGCACCGAGCAACGGCTGCTGGCGCTGGTGGAGCGCTACGGCATCCCCCTGGCGACCGCCTGGACCCATGATCTGATTGCGTCCGATCACCCATTGTTCGCCGGCCGTCCTGGCACTATCGGTACCCGTGCCGGCAACTTCTGCTTGCAGGCGGCTGACTTTGTGCTGGTGCTGGGGTCGCGCCTTAATGTTCGCCAGACCAGCTACAACTGGCAGGCGTTCGCCAAGCACGCCTGGGTGGCTCAGGTCGATATCGACGCCGCCGAGCTGAACAAGCCCACCGTGCGCCCGGACTTCGGCGTTGCTGCCGACCTGGCAGACTTCCTCGATGTCTTCGAGCAAGAGCTGGCAAAGGCTACCGTTCAGAGTTTTGCGCCGTGGGTGCAATGGTGCCAGCACATAGGGCGTACCTATCCTGCAGCGGCGGAGCACACGCAAAAAGCCGATGGGCCTTTGAACCCGTACCTGATGGTGCAGCGCATTTTTGCGCAGATGCGTGCGGATGACATCGTGGTGTGTGGCAACGCGTCAGCCTGCATCCTGCCATTCCAGATCGGCGCCTTGCAGAAGGGCCAGCGCCTGTTCAGTAACTCCGGCTCCGCGTCGATGGGCTATGACCTGCCAGCGGCCATTGGTGCGGCGACGGCAGCCAAAGCGGAAGGTGCACGCCGGGTGATCTGCTTTGCCGGCGACGGCAGCCTGCAGATGAACATTCAGGAACTGCAAACGCTCAAGACCCTCGGCGTCAACGTGATCGTGATCGTGCTCAACAATCGAGGTTACCTCTCGATCTGGCAAACACACGAAAACTTCTTTGGTCGGGTGATCGGCGCCACGCCTGAATCAGGCGTGGATTTCCCGGACTTCACTGCCGTGGCCAGTGCTTATGGCCTGCGCGCCGAAAGCATCGCTACGCAGGGCGACCTGGCGCGGCTCGATACGCTTCTGGAAAGTGATGGCCCGATGTTGATCGACCTGCATGTCGACCCGCGGCAGGAGTTCGTGCCGCGTATCAAGTCGCGGGTCGATGCCAACGGTGCGTTCGTCACCCCGGAGCTCGATGACATGCACCCGTTCCTGGAGCCGGAAACCATGGCGCGAATTCGTGCAGAAGCTGCAGCGCTGCGTGCTGTCCCTATCACCGACACGACTGGCGATTGACATGGCTGACACAACGTGGCGCTTCGAAGACTTCATGGCTCTGCGCGACCGGGCGAACGACGTGAAACCGGCGCACATTGATCCTCGTCGACCGCTGTGGATCTTTGGTGCGGGAAATTTCGGCCTTAGCCTGGCAACGGCGATGCAGCAGCAAGGCTTTGTCGTTGGGGGCTTTGTCGAGACGTCACCGCGATCTGACAGGGTTGCAGGGTTGCCGGTGGTGAACTGGCAACAGCTGTCGCAAGATGCCCCAACGGCCCAGGTCGCGCTCGGAATACTCAATCGTGATACGCCCTACGATGCGTTGCTAGGCATCGCTGCGAAAGCAGGTTTTGCCAACCTGTTGATGCCGTGGGATCTGTACGAGCAGTTCTCCGAGGCTTTGGGCTGGAGGTTCTGGTTGGGCGCTCGCGCCTCTCTGTTGGGTGCAATGGAGCGTATCGGGCGTGTTGCCGAAGGGCTGGCTGACGATGAGAGTCGCAAGATACTTTATCGGATATGCGCTTTCCGCCTTGGGCTCGATATGCAATACGCCAGCTTTTCTTCGGGCGAGGCGCAGTACATCAATGAGTTGACCGTGCCTGCCTTGACAGGGCGCGCGATCACCTTCGTCGACTGTGGTGCCTATGATGGCGATAGCTATGAGGCATTGCTGGCGCGGCCTGAGGTTTCCTGTGGGCAGGCGTTTCTGCTTGAGCCTGATCCTGGCAACTTCGTCCGGCTGGTCCAGCAGGTCTCGGCCAAGGGGCGCAATGCCGTCTGTTTGCCCCTGGCTGCCGCTGAGCGCCACAGCCTCTTGACCTTCAACGCTGGCCAGGGAGAAGCCTGCGCTATCAGTGATCAGGGTGACGGAATCTCGATTGCTGCGGTGGCGTTGGATCAAATGTTGCCCGCAGTTCCGGTAGACCTGATCAAGCTTGATGTGGAGGGTGCTGAGGCCGCTGTTTTACGCGGTGCTGCAGGTATCATTCGGCGAAATCGGCCGGTGCTCGCGGTGTCCCTCTACCATAATCAGCAGGATCTATGGGAGCTGCCAGAGCTGCTGTCAGCGCTGTGCCCGAGCTATCGGCTTCATATACGGCAGCATGCATCGAACACGTTCGAGTCTGTCCTGTATGCGGTTCCGGGCCAATGAAGGTGCTATTGACCGGTGGCACCGGTTTTTTTGGCAAGGCGTTGCTGCGGCACTGGATGGCGGCCGCCAATGCAGGTGCCGCTGTCCCTATGGTCACCGTCCTGAGCCGCTCTCCAGAAAGCTTTCTTGAGCGGTATCCAGAATTTGGCATCCATGACTGGATACGCCTGTATCGTGGCGACATCCTGGATCCTGAGTCTTTGCCAGAGGGCGGGGATTTCAGTCATGTACTGCATGCTGCGGCCGACTCGACTGCAGGGCCACAGCTGTCTCCGTTACAGCGCTACACCCAGATTGTCGATGGCACTCGAAATTTGCTGGACTATGCAGCCCGGCATTCTATCCCGCGCTTCCTGATGATCAGTTCCGGTGGTGTGTACGGCCCCCAGCCACAGGGGCTGGAGCAGATCCCCGAGGATTACCACGGGTTGCCCGACCCGCTGGAACCTGCCCATGCCTACAGCGTTGCCAAGCGCTGTGCCGAGCATCTGTGCATCCTGTACCAGCAGCAGTTTGGCCTGGAAGTGGTCATCGCCCGCTGTTTCGCGTTTGTCGGCAGGGACCTGCCGCGCGATGTGCACTTCGCGATAGGCAACTTCATCCGCGACGCGCTTGAGTCGCCTGCCATTCGCGTCAGTGGGGATGGAACGCCCGTGCGTTCCTACATGGACCAGCGTGATCTGGCTCACTGGCTGGATGTGATGTTGCGCCAAGGGCGTGCGGGCACTGCTTACAACGTCGGCTCGGATGAGGCGGTGACGATCGCTGAGCTCGCGCATCAGGTGCGTGACGTGCTGTCCCCCCAAAAAACGGTGCACATTGCAGCCGCTCAGGCTACTCCGGGGAGTTTCCGGAACCGGTATGTACCCTGCATCGACAAGGCGCGCTCGGAGCTCGGGTTGCAACTGCGCCATGGCTTGCAGCAGTCGATCAAGGACGCGGCGATTTAGCTGGCCGCTCGGTTGAGCTGGCCGAGGTGTAGTACTCTTTTTTGACTTGGGCTGCGGTAATGAGTCCTTTGGGCTGCGTGAACACCATGCAAAAGCAGCCCCGGCATTGCGGCATTCGCAGCTTTGGTCGTATAACCGTGACTTGGCAGTCGAAACGTGCATCTTTAATCTATCAAGTCAGCGGGCAGCCACGTCGATGGCCTGACGAGGCCAGTTTCAGGCCCGATCCCGCACTATCCGCCATGTCAACCGGGAAGCCACAATGATTGGCATTAAAAGCATCGCCAGTTACGTACCTGTGAATGGTGTAGACAACTACGCCCAAGGTGCGAAATTCGGCAAGGATCAAGAGTTCATTTTCGGCAAGATCGGCTCCACCTTCTTGCCGCGCAAGGATGCCAACCAGGAAACATCCGATCTTTGTGTCGAGGCAGCCCAAGCATTGTTTGCCGCCAACCAGTCGCTGGATCGTGCTGCCATCGATGCCGTGATCGTGGTCACCCAGAACGGCGATGCCGAAGGGCTGCCGCACACTGCGGCGATCGTTCAGCACAAGCTCGGGCTGTCCACCGCCGTCGCGGCCTTTGACATTTCCCTGGGCTGCTCGGGCTATGTGTATGGCTTGTATGCCATGAAGGGTTTCATGGAGGCCGCGGGCCTTAAAAACGGCCTGCTGATCACTGCCGACCCTTACTCGAAAATTGTCGACCCGGAAGATCGCAATACCACCATGCTGTTCGGTGACGCCGCTACCGCCACCTGGATGGGCGAGGGCGCTGCCTGGCAATTGGGCAAGTCGTTGTTCGGCAGCGATGGCGCTGGTGCCGAGCACCTGCGTACCACCGATGGCAAGTTCTTCATGAATGGTCGGCAGGTCTACAACTTTGCCTTGGTCAAGGTGCCGGCGCACTTGCAACAGCTGCTTGAGGCCAGCGCACTCCAGGCCGAGGATATCGACCTGTATTGCCTGCACCAGGGCAGCGCGGCGATCGTCGATGCCGTTTCGTCGCGCTTCGATGAAGGCGAGCACAAGCAGAAGTTCGTCAAGGATATGGTCGAGACGGGCAATACCGTGTCGTCCAGCATACCGTTGCTGCTGGAAAAGCACGTGCTTGGCTCCAGCTTCAAGCGCGTGGCGCTGAGTGGCTTCGGGGTGGGCTTGTCGTGGGGCTCGGCCATTATCGAGCGTTGTGACTGACCGTTCGTCGCCTCCACTAACGCCGTCATCATCTGACGGCGTTTTACTTTCTATCCTGCATCAATGTGGCGCCTGTAAATTGGCGTCAACTCCTTGATTTCATTGGGCTGGCACGGTGCCAGCAAATTTTTTTGAAATTACGCTAAAGCAAGCCGCCCTGACGACGATAACTATTACGAAGGTTCTCTGTGCCACCTCCGGCGAATTGCCAAGGCCGGAAGCCGTAGTACCCAATCCAACGAGGAATTCGTCATGGCTTTGACTGTAAACACCAACACCACCTCCCTGGGCGTTCAGAAGAACCTGAACCGGGCTTCCGATGCACTGGGCACCTCGATGACCCGTCTGTCTTCCGGCCTGAAAATCAACAGCGCCAAAGACGACGCTGCCGGCCTGCAGATCGCTACCCGCATGACTTCGCAGATCCGTGGCCAGACCATGGCGATCAAAAACGCCAACGACGCCATCTCCATCGCCCAGACTGCTGAAGGCGCGATGCAAGAGCAGACCAACATCCTGCAGCGTATGCGTGAACTGGCTGTTCAGTCGCGAAACGACAACAACAGCGAAGCAGACCGCGACGCACTGGATAAAGAATTCCAGTCGATGCTCAAAGAGATCGACCGTATCGCCGGTTCGACCCAGCTGAACGGCAAGAACCTGCTGGACGGTACCGCCAGCGACATGACCTTCCAGGTCGGTTCCAACACCGGTAGCGACAACCAGATCACCATCAGCCTGAGCGATGCCATGAACACCACTGGCGCGCTGAGCGGCCTGAGTGGCATGAGCATCACCGGTGCCGACAGCGCCGCTGCCGAAGCGACCTTCACCGCCGCCCTGAGCGCCATCGATGACGCACTGAACGCGATCAACAGCACCCGTGCCGACCTGGGTGCCGTTCAGAACCGTCTGACCAGCACCATCAACAACCTGCAGAACATCAACGAAAACGCCGAAGCCGCCCGTGGCCGTGTACAGGACACCGACTTCGCCGCTGAAACTGCCCAGCTGACCAAGCAGCAGACCCTGCAGCAAGCTTCCACTTCGATTCTGGCCCAGGCCAACCAACTGCCATCCGCCGTACTGAAGCTGCTTCAGTAATCGCTGATGGTGATCGGCGGGGGAGTGCATTCTAAGGCGCTTCCCCGCCTTTTCGTTATGAGGTGGTAGACATGGACATGAGCGTCAAGCTGAATCTGTCCTACCCGGCATCCCGCCCCGCTGAACAGGCTGGCGAAAAACCGGTTGCCCGCACCGAGCAAGCGTCGCGTAGCGGCAGTGACACGCTGGTACCCAATGCCATCAGTGCTGCCGAGCACAGCAATGATGCCGAAAAAGTGAAAAACGCTGTTTCGGAAATCGAAAAGTTTCTCAGCTCCACCCGACGCAACCTGGAATTCTCCACGGACGAAGAATCCGGAAAGATCGTCGTCAAGGTCATCGCCAGTGAAACCGGCGAGCTGATCCGCCAATTGCCTTCTGAAGAGGCTTTGCGGATTGCGCATAACCTGAGCGATGTAAACAGTATTTTGTTCGACGCCAAGGTCTGATCGGCGGAGAATGTGCTAAGGCAGGAATCACGTCGGGCTTGCAGGAGCAGGTGCTGACGGTCAACAAAGAGGGATAACTGTATGGCGAGCACCCTGGTTTCCAGTATCGGTCAAGGTACGGGGCTGAATATCACCGAAATGGTCGCGGCGTTGGTCAATGCCGACACGGCAGCCAAGAAGGCGCAGATCACTCGGCAGACCAGCAACAATACCGCGATGATTTCCGGTGTGGGCTCGCTGCGCAGTGCCCTGACGGCGTTTCAGGACGCCATGGCGAAGCTGAACAGCTCCACCAGCCCTGCGTTCAATGCATACGCCGCCAAGTCGGCCAATGAGTCAGTGGTCAAGGTGACGGCTGGCAACACGGCAGTGGCCGGCAGCTACGACATTGTGGTCAACAAGCTGGCGACCGGCTCGAAAGTGGCCAGTGCCCCGATCGCTGGCGGTGCGGCTGCAACGGTGACGGGCGGTACGCTGACCATCGAGCAGAACGGCAACACCTATGAGCTCGAAGTTGAAGATGGCGCGTCGTTGCAGTCCGTGCGTGACCAGATCAACAAAGAGCTGGGTGTTCAGGGTATCTCTGCCAACATCGTGAACGGCAAGGACGGTGCGCGGCTGGTGTTCAGCTCCACCACCACCGGTGCCAAGACCGACCTGATGGTCAGTGGTGTCCCTGAGCTTGAGATCGACGGTACTCAGCAGATGTCGGACACCGGCGCCGGGTTCATTACCGCCAAGGCGCAGGATGCCGAGCTGACCATCGATGGCCTGGTGGTCACCAGCAAGAAGAACACCATCACCGACGCCATCAGTGGCATCACGCTGGAGCTGACGGGCGTCAGCGCCAAGTCGGGCACCGACGGCGTGCCAACCAACGTCTCGGTATCGCAGGACAATGATGGCCTGAAGAAGTCGATTCAGTCGTTCGTCGATGCCTATAACACGTTGCAGAAAACCATTACTGCGCTGACAACGTCCACGCGTGACGAAGATGACAACCTGTCGCTCGGCCCGTTGAGCAACGACCCGACCACCCGTTCGCTGGTCAACGATGTTCGCAAGGTGCTGTCCGAGGTAGGGGCGGGCGACCAGCTGACGACCCTGAGCCAGCTGGGTATCAACACCACGAAAGATGGCACCCTCGAATTCAACTCGACCAAGTTCACCGCGGCGATGAACGACAAGAAGCTGGGCTCCGAAGTGCAGGAGTTGTTCACCGGCTCCAACGGGTTGATCGAGCGCATGAACAAGGCCATCGATCCGTACAACTCCACGGACGGCAGCCTGGCCACGCGCAAAAGCAACCTGGACAAGGTGGCGAAGAACCTGGCAGACCAGCAGACCGCGCTGGATCGTCGCACCGAGGCGTTGACCGAGTCGCTGACCAAGAAGTGGGTGGCAATGGACACCGCTGTGGCCAAGTTGAATGCCCAGGCCGATCAGATCAAATCGGTTTTCGACGCTATCAACGCGCAGGCCAAGAACTCCTGATCGTTCTCGCCTTTTGCCACGCAAAAAGCCCGGCAGCGCCTCGTGTCGCTCCGGGCTTTTTGCGTTGGCGCTAAAGTTTTTTGACGCTCAGGCGATACACAGGTACAAGCAACCTTTTCGCTGCAACGAGGTAGATCCATGAACCCGATGTTGGCCCTTCGTCAATACCAGAAAGTCAACGGCGTGGCGCAGACGTCCGAAGCCAGTCCGCACCGCCTGGTACAGATGCTCATGCAGGGCGGCCTTGATCGTATGGCCCAGGCCAAAGGGGCCATCGCGCGTAATGACATCGCGCAGCGCGGTATTCTGCTCGGCAAGGCCATCGACATCATCGGCGGGCTGCGTGAAGGGCTGGACCTGGAAAACCATGCTGACAACCTGGCTGAGCTGGATAGCCTGTACGTCTACATGAGCCGTCGCCTGACCGAAGCCAATCTCAAGGGCGACCCGGCCATCATTGACGAGGTTGCGCGCCTGCTGATCACTGTGAAGGAAGGTTGGGACGCAATCGGCGATCAGTCGTCGGCTTCCTGATAAAGGAGCATGACATGAGCGAAGTAATCGCCCGCATCGAACAGACCCGCGACATGCTGCTGGCGGCGCTGGCCGAACGCAACTGGGAAGCGGTGGGGGAGCTGGACCTGGAATGCCGCTTGCGCATTGGTGACATGGTGTCTGAAGCCAAAGGCAATGAGGCGGATGTCAGTGCCAGCCTTGAGCAATTGTTGGTCGTTTACCGCCAGCTAATCGAGGTTGCAAGTGGCGAGCGTCAATCCTTGGTCGACGAAATGACGAAAATCCGTCAGGCGAAGAACGCGGCAAAGGTATACCATTTGTTCACCTGACCACCGATGTTGCAAAAAGCCGTGCGCCATTAATTTGACTGACCGGTGTTTTTTGACTTTACTAGTGGCTGTTTTCGAATTTCAGACGTCCGAACACTGACCATTCAGTCGGAATGATGTCGAGCACGCCCACAGGGCGCCGATATGACTAGGGAAGTTGCTATTGCATGTGGCGTGAAACCAAGATTCTGCTGATCGACGACGACAGCGCACGCCGCCGCGACCTGGCGGTGGTGCTCAATTTTCTCGGCGAAGAAAACCTCGCTTGCTCAAGCCAGGACTGGCAGCAAGTCGTCGAGCTGTTGTCTTCCAGTCGCGAAGTGTTATGTGTGCTCATCGGCACCGTGAACGCATCGGGCAATCTCCTTGGGCTGCTTAAGACAGTGGCTGCCTGGGATGAGTTCCTTCCGGTTCTGCTTTTAGGTGAAATTTCTTCGGCCGAGCTGCCGGAAGAGCTTCGCCGCCGTGTGCTTTCCAACCTGGAAATGCCGCCAAGCTACAGCCAGCTGCTGGATTCGCTGCACCGTGCCCAGGTCTACCGTGAAATGTACGATCAGGCGCGCGAGCGCGGCCGCCAGCGCGAGCCCAATCTGTTCCGCAGCCTGGTCGGCACCAGCCGTGCCATCCAGCATGTGCGGCAGATGATGCAGCAAGTGGCCGACACCGATGCCAGCGTGTTGATCCTGGGCGAGTCGGGTACGGGCAAAGAGGTGGTGGCGCGTAACCTGCACTACCACTCCAAGCGCCGCGAAGCGCCGTTCGTGCCGGTCAACTGTGGCGCGATCCCGGCCGAGTTGCTGGAAAGCGAGCTGTTCGGCCACGAGAAGGGTGCCTTTACCGGTGCGATCACCAGCCGTGCCGGGCGTTTCGAGTTGGCCAACGGCGGTACCTTGTTCCTTGATGAAATTGGCGACATGCCGTTGCCGATGCAGGTCAAGCTGTTGCGCGTGCTGCAGGAGCGCACCTTCGAGCGCGTGGGTAGCAACAAGACCCAGAGCATCGATGTGCGCATCATCGCCGCGACGCACAAGAACCTCGAGACCATGATCGAGGACGGCACCTTCCGTGAAGACCTGTATTACCGCCTGAACGTGTTCCCCATCGAGATGGCGCCGCTGCGTGAGCGGGTGGAAGACATCCCGCTGCTGATGAACGAGCTGATCTCGCGCATGGAGCATGAGAAACGCGGCTCCATCCGCTTCAACTCTGCCTCGATCATGTCGCTGTGCCGCCACGGCTGGCCGGGTAACGTGCGTGAACTGGCCAACCTGGTCGAGCGCATGGCGATCATGCACCCGTACGGGGTGATTGGCGTGTCCGAGTTGCCGAAGAAGTTCCGCTACGTCGACGATGAAGACGAGCAGATGGTCGACAGCCTGCGCAGCGACCTGGAAGAGCGCGTGGCGATCAACGGCCATACGCCGAACTTCAGCAACCATGCCATGCTGCCGCCAGAAGGGCTCGACCTGAAAGACTACCTCGGTAGCCTGGAGCAGGGCCTGATCCAGCAGGCGCTGGACGATGCCAACGGTATCGTTGCGCGCGCGGCTGAACGTTTGCGCATTCGCCGGACCACCCTGGTCGAGAAGATGCGCAAGTACGGCATGAGCCGCCAGGGCGGCGAGGACCAGGCAGAGGACTGATGTCGCCTGATCCGGCCTCTTCGCGGGTAAACCTGCGAAGAGGCCCCCACAGGCAACTCAATTCCCTATCTCCGGCACGGCTATTGCTATACCGCTGGCAACATACCGTTTTTATGACGGTCAGCCACGCGAGAGAGCACGATGCCCCAGGCCGCCCACGTATCCCTAGCCCCCGACCAGCAGGGGCAAACCCCGGTGGAACAGGAAAGCCGCCAGGGTGTCGAGCAAGCCTTCGCCTTGTTCAATCAGGTGTCCAGCCAGTTGAGCCAGTCCTACAGCCTGCTCGAAGCCCGGGTCAGTGAGCTCAAGGGTGAGCTGGCCGTGGTCAGCGCCCAGCGCATCGCCGAACTCAGCGAGAAGGAGCGCCTGGCCAACCGCCTGCAAAACCTGCTGGACCTGCTACCCGGCGGGGTGATCGTGATCGACGGTCAGGGCCTGGTGCGTGAAGCCAACCCGGCTGCCTGCGAGTTGCTCGGTGAGCCGCTGATCGGCCAGCTGTGGCGCCAGGTGATTGCCCGCAGCTTCGCCCCGCGTAAGGACGATGGCCACGAAGTCTCGTTGCGCGACGGCCGTCGCCTGTCGATCGCAACCCGTTCGCTGGACGCCGAGCCCGGCCAACTGGTGCTGCTCAATGACCTGACTGAAACCCGTCGCCTGCAAGACCAGCTGGCGCGCCACGAGCGGTTGTCGTCGCTTGGGCGCATGGTCGCTTCGCTGGCGCATCAAATCCGTACGCCGCTGTCGGCAGCCATGCTGTACGCCAGTCATCTGGCCGATAGCGAGCAACAGCTGAGTGCAGAAACCCGCCAGCGCTTTGCCGGCACCCTGAAGGAGCGCTTGCACGAACTGGAGCACCAGGTGCGCGACATGCTGGTGTTCGCCCGTGGCGAGCTGCCGCTGGGTGATCGGGTTACTCCGAAAGCCTTGTTCCAGGCGCTGCAGCAGGCGGCCCAGGTGCATGTGCAGGGGCATGCCGTGCGCTGGCAGTGTGACAGCCACCTGGGTGAGCTGCTGTGCAATCGCGACACCCTGGTGGGGGCCTTGCTCAACCTGGTCGAAAATGCCCTGCAGGCCAGCGACGGGCCGGCACGGCTGAAGGTGCACGTGTACCGCCGTGAACACACCTTGCACCTGTGCGTCAGCGATGCTGGCTGCGGTATCGATGCCGATTTGCTCGGCCGCCTGGGTGAGCCGTTCCTGACCACCAAGGCCACCGGTACCGGTTTGGGCCTGGCCGTGGTCAAGGCCGTGGTGCGTGCGCACCAGGGCAGGATCAACCTGCGCTCGAAAGTGGGCCGTGGTACTTGCGTGCGGGTAGAGCTGCCCTTGATCGACGGGCAATTGGCGGAGGGGGTGTGATGGCAATCAAGGTGCTGCTGGTCGAGGACGACCGCGTATTGCGCCAGGCGCTGGGCGATACCCTGGAAATCGGCGGTTTCGCCTACCAGGCGGTGGGCAGTGCCGAAGAAGCGCTGGACGCCGTGCTGGATGACGCCTTCAGCCTGGTGGTCAGTGACGTGAACATGCCCGGCATGGACGGGCACCAGTTGCTCAGCCAGCTGCGCCGCCAGCAACCGCAGTTGCCGGTGTTGCTGATGACCGCGCACGCCGCCGTCGAGCGTGCGGTCGAGGCGATGCGCCAGGGCGCTGCCGACTACCTGGTCAAGCCGTTCGAGCCCAAGGCGCTGCTCAGCCTGGTCGAGCGGCATGCCGCCGGGCGCGTGACCGGCGAAGAAGGGCCGGTGGCCTGCGAGCCGGCCAGCCGCCAGTTGCTGGAGCTGGCCGCCCGGGTGGCGCGCAGTGACTCGACCGTGCTGATTTCCGGCGAGTCCGGTACTGGCAAGGAAGTGCTGGCGCGCTACATTCACCAGCAGTCGCCCCGTGCCGCGCAGCCCTTCGTCGCGATCAACTGCGCGGCGATCCCCGACAATATGCTTGAGGCTACTCTGTTCGGTCACGAGAAGGGCGCCTTCACTGGCGCTATCGCTGCCCAGGCCGGCAAGTTCGAACAGGCCGAAGGTGGCACGTTGCTGCTCGACGAAATCTCGGAAATGCCCATGGCCTTGCAGGCCAAGCTGCTGCGTGTGCTGCAGGAACGCGAGGTGGAGCGGGTAGGCGGGCGCAAGCCGATCAGCCTCGACATTCGTGTGCTGGCCACCACCAACCGTGACCTGGCAGGCGAGGTGGCGGCCGGGCGCTTCCGCGAAGACCTGTACTACCGCCTGTCGGTGTTTCCGCTGGCCTGGCGCCCGCTGCGCGAGCGCCCAGGCGACATCCTGCAACTGGCCGAGCGCCTGTTGGCGCGGCATGTGGCCAAGATGAAGCATGCCCCGGTGCGCCTCTCGCCCGCGGCCCGGGCCTGCCTGCAGGCGCACGCATGGCCAGGCAACGTGCGTGAACTGGACAACGCCCTGCAGCGGGCGCTGATCCTGCAGCAGGGTGGGGTGATCGAGGCGGCGGATTTTTGTCTGGCTGGCGCCATTCCATTGTCGGCCGGCATCGAGCCATCACCTGAGGTGGTTACTGAGGCCAGCGGCCTGGGTGATGACATGCGTCGCCACGAGTACCAGATGATCATCGACACCCTGCGCGCCGAGCGCGGCCGCCGCAAGGAGGCGGCCGAGCGCCTCGGGATCAGCCCGCGCACCTTGCGTTACAAGCTGGCGCAGATGCGTGACGCCGGATTCGATGTAGAAGCCAGCCTGTTCGGCTGAAGAGCAACTTTTCCGCAGTTGGCGCGGCCCCGGCGATCTTTGCGGCGAAGCTGAATAACTGGGGCCGCTTCGCGCCCCTATCGCGACACAAGGCCGCTCCCACAGGAATTGTGCGACCTCTGGGGAAATCAGTCGCAAAGGCTGGCACCTTTGTTGCTTTAGGTAGGCTATCCGCCGCATGAACGTCAAAAAAATGCGGCTGCAGGGAGAGAGAAGGGTCATGAGCCAAGGTGTTGAATTCAATCGTCTGATGTTGGACATGCGGGCCATGCAGGCTGATGCCATGTCGTTGCCGAAGGTCGCTGCCGCACCAGAGCTGGCGCCGGGGCAAAGTACCTTTGCCGACATGCTCGGCCAGGCCATCGGCAAGGTGCATGAGACGCAGCAGGCCTCGACCCAGCTGGCCAATGCCTTCGAAATCGGCAAGAGCGGCGTCGACCTGACGGACGTGATGATCGCTTCGCAAAAGGCCAGCGTGTCGATGCAGGCCCTGACCCAGGTACGCAACAAGGTAGTCCAGTCGTACCAGGACATCATGCAGATGCCGGTTTGAGGACGGATGTAAACCATGGCTGAAGCAGTCGTCGACAATCCCCCTGCCAAGACTGGCGCGCCAGCGGCCAAGCGGCCGCTGCCCGGTATGTCGTTCCTGGAAAACATCGCACAGATGCCCATGCTGCGGCAGATCGGCCTCATGGTCGGCCTGGCGGCCAGCGTGGCGATCGGCTTTGCCGTGGTGCTGTGGTCGCAACAACCCGATTATCGTCCGTTGTACGGCAGCCTGTCGGGCATGGACACCAAGCAGGTCATGGACACCCTGGCCGCTGCTGATATCCCTTATAACGTGGAACCCAACTCGGGTGCTCTGCTGGTCAAAGCCGACGATCTCTCCCGTGCGCGCCTGAAGCTGGCCGCCGCCGGGGTGGCGCCGAGCGACGGCAACGTGGGTTTCGAGCTGCTCGACAAGGAGCAGGGCCTGGGCACCAGCCAGTTCATGGAGGCCACCCGCTACCGCCGCAGCCTGGAAGGTGAGCTGGCGCGTACTGTTTCCAGCCTGAACAATGTCAAGGGTGCACGCGTGCACCTGGCCATCCCGAAAAGCTCGGTATTCGTGCGCGATGAACGCAAGCCCAGCGCCTCGGTGCTGGTCGAGCTGTACCCGGGCCGTGCCCTGGAAGCCGGACAGGTGATGGCCATCGTCAACCTGGTCGCCACCAGCGTGCCAGAGCTGGACAAATCACAGGTCACCGTGGTCGACCAGAAGGGCAACCTGCTGTCCGAACAGATCCAGGACTCCGCGCTCACCCAGGCCGGCAAGCAGTTCGACTACAGCCGCCGGGTGGAAAGCATGCTCACCCAGCGTGTGCACAACATCCTGCAGCCAGTGCTGGGCAACGACCGCTACAAGGCCGAAGTGTCGGCGGACCTGGACTTCAGTGCGGTGGAGTCCACCTCCGAGCAGTTCAACCCCGACCAGCCAGCGCTGCGCAGCGAGCAATCGGTCGATGAACAACGCGCCAGCAGTCAAGGCCCGCAAGGTGTGCCCGGCGCACTGAGCAACCAGCCACCCGGCGCGGCCTCGGCCCCGCAAACCACCGGTGGCGCTGCCACCCCGGCTGCGGCCATTCAGCCTGGCCAGCCGCTGGTGGATGCCAACGGCCAGCAGATCATGGACCCGGCCACCGGCCAGCCGATGCTCGCGCCGTACCCGTCGGACAAGCGCCAGCAAAGCACCAAGAACTTCGAACTGGACCGTTCCATCAGCCACACCCGCCAGCAACAAGGGCGTATGACCCGTCTGTCGGTGGCCGTGGTGGTGGACGATCAGGTCAAGATCGACCCGGCCACTGGCGACAGCACGCGCGCGCCGTGGGGCGCCGAGGACCTGGCGCGCTTTACCCGCCTGGTGCAGGACGCCGTGGGCTTCGATGCCAGCCGTGGCGACAGCGTGACAGTGATCAACGTGCCGTTCGCCGCCGACCGTGGCGAAGAAATTGCCGACATCGCCTTCTATCAGCAGCCGTGGTTCTGGGACATCGTCAAGCAGGTACTGGGCGTGGTGTTCATCCTGGTGCTGGTATTCGGTGTACTGCGGCCAGTGCTGAACAACATCACAGGGGGCGGCAAGCAGGCTGCCTCGGATAGCGACATGGAGCTGGGCGGCATGGTGGGGTTGGATGGCGAACTGGCCAACGACCGCGTCAGCCTGGGTGGCCCGACAAGCATTCTGCTGCCTAGCCCGAGCGAGGGTTACGAGGCACAGCTCAACGCAATCAAAGGCCTGGTGGCCGAAGACCCGGGCCGTGTCGCCCAGGTCGTGAAAGACTGGATCAACGCCGATGAGTGATAACCGAGCCGTTACCGCCAAGCTGAGCCGCGTCGACAAGGCGGCGATCCTTCTGCTCTCGCTGGGCGAGACCGATGCGGCCCAGGTGCTGCGGCACATGGGCCCCAAGGAGGTGCAGCGGGTGGGTGTGGCCATGGCGCAGATGGGCAATGTGCACCGTGACCAGGTGGAACAGGTGATGAGCGAGTTCGTCGACATCGTCGGCGACCAGACCAGCTTGGGCGTGGGGTCCGATGCCTACATCCGCAAGATGCTCAACCAGGCCTTGGGCGAGGACAAGGCCAATGGCCTGGTCGACCGCATCCTGCTCGGCGGCAACACCAGCGGCCTGGACAGCCTGAAGTGGATGGAGCCGCGTGCTGTCGCCGACGTGATCCGCTATGAGCACCCGCAGATCCAGGCCATCGTGGTGGCGTACCTCGACCCGGACCAGGCCGGTGAAGTGCTGAGCAACTTCGACCACAAGGTGCGGCTGGACATCGTCCTGCGCGTGTCGTCGCTGAACACCGTGCAGCCAGCAGCGTTGAAGGAACTGAACCAGATCCTCGAGAAGCAGTTCTCGGGCAACTCCAACGCGGCGCGTACCACCTTGGGCGGCATCAAGCGTGCTGCCGACATCATGAACTTCCTCGATAGCTCCGTGGAAGGTGCACTGATGGACGCGATCCGCGAAATCGACAGCGACCTGTCGGAGCAGATCGAAGACCTGATGTTCGTCTTCAACAACCTGGCCGACGTCGACGATCGCGGTATCCAGGCGCTGTTGCGTGAAGTGTCGTCCGACGTGCTGGTGGTGTCGCTCAAGGGCGCCGACGAGCGGGTCAAGGACAAGATCTTCAAGAACATGTCCAAACGTGCTTCGGAGCTGCTGCGCGACGACCTGGAGGCCAAGGGGCCGGTACGGGTCAGCGACGTGGAAACGGCACAGAAGGAAATCCTTACCATTGCCCGACGTATGGCCGAGGCCGGCGAGATCGTGCTCGGCGGCAAAGGCGCCGAGGAAATGATCTAAGCGGCAAGCTTCTAGCTACAAGCTTCGAGAAACAGCAGCCTTCATGCGGCCTGCTTGTGCTTGAGGCTTGTAGCTTAAAGCTTGAAGCTCTTACCAACAGGCATGCCAATGTCCAGCAAAGAACACCACCCCAGCGACCTGATCCGCGCCCGCGACCTTGAGGGCGTGGACGTGTGGGCGCTGCCCAGCTTCGACCCGGAACCGGAGCCCGAACCGGAGCCTGAACCTGAACCCGAGGTCATCGAGGAAGTCGAGGAAGTGCCGCTGGAAGAAGTCCAGCCGCTGACCCTGGAAGAACTCGAAGCGATCCGGCAAGAGGCCTACAACGAGGGCTTTGCCACCGGTGAGCGCGAAGGTTTTCACAGCACCCAGCTCAAGGTCCGACAGGAGGCCGAAGAGGCTCTGAAGGCCAAGCTGGAAAGCCTTGACCGGCTGATGGCCAACCTGATGGAGCCGATCGCCGAGCAGGACACGCAGATCGAGAAAACACTGGTGCATCTGGTGGCCCACATGACTCGCCAGGTGATCGGCCGCGAGCTGCGCAGCGACTCCAGCCAGATCACCCAAGTGCTGCGCGAAGCGCTCAAGCTGCTGCCCATGGGTGCAGACAATATCCGCATCCACCTCAACCCGCAGGATTTCGAGCTGGCCAAGGCCCTGCGCGAACGCCATGAGGAAAGCTGGCGGCTGTTGGAAGACAGTGCACTGCTGCCAGGTGGTTGCCGGATCGAGACGCTTCACAGCCGTATCGATGCAACCATGGAAACGCGCATCGAAAAAGCCGTGGCACAACTGTTCGACCAATTGCACGACCACGCACTGCACCCGGCAGCGCCGGATATGGCGGTAGATCTGGCCAGCCCGGTGGATACCCCTGATGCGCCTTGAACGCACCAGCTTCGGCAAGCGCCTGGGCAGTTATGCTGAGGCCATCGAGCTGCCGGCCCAGCCCGTCGTCGAAGGCCGCCTGCTGCGCATGGTCGGGCTCACCCTGGAGGCCGAAGGCCTGCGCGCCGCAGTGGGCAGCCGTTGCCTGGTGATCAACGACGACAGTTACCACCCGGTGCAGGTCGAGGCCGAAGTCATGGGCTTTGCCGGGCCCAAGGTGTTCCTTATGCCGGTGGGCAGCATCGTCGGTATTGCGCCGGGCGCGCGGGTGGTGCCGCTGGATGACAGTGGCCGCCTGCCCATGGGCATGAGCATGCTCGGTCGGGTGCTGGATGGCGCCGGCCGCGCGCTGGATGGCAAGGGTGGGATGAAGGCCGAGGACTGGGTGCCGATGGACGGCCCGGTGATCAACCCGCTCAACCGCGACCCCATCAGCAAGCCGCTGGACGTGGGTATTCGCAGCATCAATGGTTTGCTTACCGTTGGCCGTGGTCAGCGGCTGGGCCTGTTTGCCGGTACCGGTGTGGGTAAATCGGTGCTGCTGGGCATGATGACCCGCTTCACCGAAGCCGAAATCATCGTGGTCGGGCTGATCGGTGAGCGGGGCCGCGAAGTGAAGGAGTTCATCGAGCATATCCTCGGCGAAGAGGGCCTCAAGCGCTCGGTGGTGGTGGCGTCGCCGGCTGACGATGCGCCGCTGATGCGTCTGCGCGCGGCCATGTACTGCACGCGCATCGCCGAATACTTCCGCGACAATGGCAAGAATGTGCTGCTGCTGATGGACTCCTTGACCCGTTTCGCCCAGGCCCAGCGGGAAATCGCCCTGGCCATCGGCGAGCCGCCGGCCACTCGCGGTTACCCGCCATCGGTGTTCGCCAAGCTGCCCAAGCTGGTGGAGCGGGCGGGCAATGGCGAGCCGGGCGGTGGATCGATCACGGCGTTCTATACCGTGCTGTCAGAGGGCGACGACCAGCAGGACCCTATCGCCGACTCGGCGCGGGGCGTGCTCGACGGTCACTTTGTGTTGTCGCGTCGGTTGGCCGAGGAAGGCCATTACCCGGCCATCGACATCGAAGCGTCGATCAGCCGGGTCATGCCCCAGGTGGTCGATGCCGACCACTTGCGCCAGGCGCAGAAGTTCAAGCAGCTGTGGTCGCGCCTGTCGCAAAGCCGCGACCTGATTAGCGTGGGTGCCTACGTGGCCGGCGGCGATCCTGAAACCGACCTGGCCATTGCCTTGCAATCGAAGCTGGTGGAATTCTTGCGCCAAGGGCTGAGCGAAAACGTGGGCATGGCACAGAGCCGCGAACAGCTGGGGGCGATTTTCACGCCCCCGGCAGGCTGATAGGCCATGGCGCTGCCCGGACGCGCCGCGCGCTTGGCGCCGGTGGTGGACATGGCCGAAGAGGCCGAGCGCAAGGCTGCTCAGCGCGTTGGGCACTTCCAGCAGCAGGTGACCACGGCCCAGGCCAAGTTGGCCGAACTGGAGCGTTTTCGCGAAGACTACCAGCTGCAGTGGATCAACCGTGGCGGGCAGGGCGTGAATGGCAGCTGGCTGGTCAACTACCAGCGTTTTCTGGGGCAGCTGGAAACGGCCATGACCCAGCAGCGCCAGAGCCTGGTGTGGCACCAGAACAACCTCAACAACGCCCGTGGTACCTGGCAGCAGGCCTATGCCCGGGTGGAGGGATTGCGCAAGCTGGTGCAGCGTTACATGGACGAAGCCCGGCGAGCCGAGGACAAGCGTGAGCAGCGGTTGCTGGATGAGCTGTCCCAGCGCTTGCCCCGCCAAAACCATCTTTAGCCTGTACCGGCCCTATCGCCGGCAAGCCAGCTCCCACAGGTACTGCACAGGATTCAGGCCCTGTGCAGTACCTGTGGGATCTGGCTTGCCGGCGATAGGGCCGGTACAGGTATGACCTTGCCACCCATGCCATCGCCTGCTAAACCTTAATGGAGTTGCATCCGCCATCATCGAAGGAATCGCTAGCATGGCAGTCGAGACTGACTTTTCGCAGGACGGGAAAAAGCTGACGATCAAGATCAAGGGGCGCTTCGATTTCGGCAAACATCAGGAATTTCGAGACGCCTACGAACGTCAGCCCGATCGCCCCGATTCGGTGATCGTCGACCTGAAAGACACCACCTACCTCGACAGTTCCGCGCTCGGCATGCTGCTGTTGCTGCGCGACCACGCGGGTGGCGATGAGTCGGACGTGCGGGTGGTGCATGCCAGCTCCGACGTGCGCAAGATACTCGCCATCTCCAATTTCGAAAAACTCTTCGATATCAGTTGAGCGCCGACATGCCGGCCGAACAGCCGTTGACCGTGCTGGTCGCCGAGGACGGTGCCGCCGACCGCCTGCTGCTGGCGCAGATCGTCCGTCGCCAGGGCCACCAGGTATTCACCGCGGAAAACGGCGAGCAGGCAGTGGCCCTGTTTCAGGAGCGGTGCCCACAGCTGGTGTTGCTGGACGCGCTGATGCCGGTAATGGACGGCTTCGAGGCAGCGCGACAGATCAAGGCCCTGGCCGGCGAGGCACTGGTGCCGATCATTTTCCTGACGTCGTTGAACGAAGAGGAAGGCTTGGTGCGCTGCCTGGAAGCGGGTGGCGATGACTTCATGGCCAAGCCCTACAGCGCGGTGATCCTCGCTGCCAAGATCCGCGCCATGGACCGGTTGCGTCGGTTGCAAGCCACTGTGCTGGAGCAACGTGACCAGATCACCCGGCACCATCACCACCTGCTCAACGAGCAGCGAGTGGCCAAGGCCGTTTTCGACAAGGTGGCCCACTCCGGTTGCCTTTCTGCGCCCAACATCCGCTACCTGCAGTCGCCGTATGCGCTGTTCAACGGTGACCTGATGCTGGCTGCGTTCACTCCGTCCGGTGACATGCGCGTGCTGCTGGGCGACTTTACCGGTCATGGCCTGCCAGCGGCGGTTGGCGCCATGCCGCTGGCCGAGGTGTTTTACGGCATGACCGCCAAGGGTTACGGCATGGCGCCGATCCTGCGCGAGATGAACGCCAAGCTCAAACGCATCCTGCCGGTGGACATGTTCTGTTGCGCGATACTGCTCAACCTCAGTGTGCAGCGCGGTTCGGTGGAAGTGTGGAATGGCGGTATGCCCGATGGCTATCGGCTGTCGGTGGATGGCCAGGTGCTGTCAGCGCTGAGCTCGCGGCATCTACCGCTCGGTATTCTGGCGGCCGAGCGTTTTGATGACAGCGCCGAGGTGCTTCCGTTGGCGCCGGGTGAGCGCCTGTTGCTGCTGTCGGACGGCGTGCTCGACACGGCTGATGATCAGGAGCGTCTGTTCGGTGTGCAGCGCCTGCTGGCGGTGCTGGCCGACAACCGCGACCCGGTGCGGTTGTTCGACGAAGTGATGCAGGCCCTGGAGCGCTTTGGCGGGCACCCGCGCGACGACATCAGTTTGTGTGATATTCGCATGTTCGGCGCCGAGGAGCGGGTGCCGGCGCCGATGATCTACGCTGATAGCGGTCGTTTCAGCCCGCAGGACTGGTCGCTGGGCTTCGAAGTGCGCGGCGAGAGCCTGAAGTGCTTTAACCCGATCCCTTACCTGGTGCAGTTGTTGCAGGAGATTCATGGGCTTCGTGCGCGTACCGGCAGTCTGCACAGCGTCCTCAGCGAGTTGTATTCCAATGCCCTGGAGCATGGTGTGCTAGGGCTGGACTCGCGGCTCAAGCGCGATGTGCAGGGTTTTGCCGACTATTATCAGGAGCGTGCCCGGCGCCTGGGCGTGCTGACAGACGGCTTTGTACGCATCGATTTCAAGGTTGAACCGCTTGCCGATGGCGGGCGTCTGAGTATCGAGGTTCGCGACAGCGGTGCGGGTTTCGATGTGCAGCGGGTGCTGTCGCGGCCTTCGCTGGACCAGGGGCTGAGCGGGCGTGGCCTGAACCTGGTGCGGCGGTTGGCCAGCGATGCGCGCTGGAGTGAAGGCGGGCGTTGCGCGCATGTGGCGTTCGTATGGTGAGCCACTGGCTGGCTCGGGCATAATCTGGCTTGATCAAGGAGTGAACAAGTGACTGACATGCATATTGACCACAAGGTGCTCAGTGACCTGCGTGAGGTCATGGAGGATGGCTACCTGCAGTTGGTGCAGACGTTTCTCGACGATTCCGAGCGGCGGCTGGGCCAGTTGCACGCGGCCAAAAGCGCCGAAGAGCTGGGTGCGGCCGCCCACAGCTTCAAGGGTAGCAGCAGCAACATGGGGGCTGTTGCCCTGGCCGGCCTGTGCCAGCAGCTGGAGGAGCGCGCACGGCGGCCTCCGCTGTACGGTATTGAAGACTTGATCAGTCGCATCGACCAGGAGTTCGTCGAGGTGCAGCGCTTCTACCGTGGTGAGCAGCAACGTATTTCAGCAGGCTGATACACAACTTGGCGCGAGTCTTGCCTGTCTCTGAGCGGATTATTTTTTTGTTTCTGGCGCGGAGACCGCTCGATGCCTGTCGCACCCAACCCTTTGTTGCAAGCCAACGCCATTGCCAGTGCCTCGCGCTCTGCCACCGCACAGGCGGACAAACCGCTGCAGGCGCTGGGCGACAAGGGCGACGGCTTTGGCCAGGTGATGGCACGGCAGGGGCGTGACAAGGCAGCCTGGCAGGATGACAAGGTCGCCCAGGCCAAGCCCAAGGACAAACCTGAGGCGCCAGCGCACGGCAAGAAAGACCCGGCTGACAAAACGGCTGTTGCCGATGACGGCAACAAATTGCCAGCAGACGATGCGTCCCAGGCCGATACCGGGGTGCGTGATGCCAACCTGGTGGCCGGCCAGGTCACCGACGCCCAGCCCGGTGCGCAACTGATCCAGGCCCAGGCCGAGGCGATGGCGCCGGTGCTGCAGGCCGCCACGGCGCAGGTTGGCGCGCTGCCCGAGGAGCCTTCCGCCGAAGAGGCTTTCGACCCGGATGCAGACCCTCTGGCCAACCTGCCGACCTTGCGCCTGGCGCTGGAGCAGAGTGCGCAAGCCAAGGGGGCTACGTCGGCCCATGCCCTTGACCCTTCCCAGGCGCAGGGCGAGGAGGGCCAGGCCGCCGTCAATACCTTGGCGAATCTGATCGAGAGTGCCGAGGGTGAGGCGGGAGAATCTGGCGACAAGGCCTTTGGTGCCTTGCTTGAGGATGGCCTGAAGGACACCAAGAGCGCCAGCAGCGACACCCGTGTCGATGATTTCGCCAACCGCCTGGCCAGCCTGACCCAGGCTGCCACGGCCAAGACCGCCAGCGCCGTGCCGGCCAACGCCAGCCCGTTGCACCAGCCGTTGCCGATGAACCAGGGGGCGTGGGCGGAAGGCTTGGTCAACCGGGTCATGTACCTGTCCAGCCAGAACCTGAAATCTGCAGACATCCAGCTGGAACCCGCAGAGCTGGGCCGCCTGGACATTCGCGTCAATGTTGCGGCGGACCAGTCGACCCAGGTCACCTTCATCAGTGGCCACGCCGGTGTGCGTGACGCCCTCGACAGTCAGGTGCACCGCCTGCGCGAGCTGTTTGCCCAGCAGGGGCTGGCCCAGCCGGACGTCAACGTGGCCGACCAGTCGCGCGGGCAGCAACAGCAGCAGGGGCAGGCGCAGGGCAGCAACCTGTCCGGCGTGGCCGCGCGGCGGGCGGAGCAGGGTGGGGGTGAGGTTGTAGACAGCGCCAGGCCTGTGGAGCAACAGGTCGTTATTGGTGACAGTGCGGTCGATTACTACGCGTAGATCTCGATTGGCCGCACTGGCTTCTTCGCGGGCGTGCCTGCGAAGAAGCCAACACTGCAAATCCTGCTGAAACCCATCCTGTGCAAATTCTGGCATAACACTTGCTCAAGCCAAGCCATCCTCCCTTGAACCCCCGATGGACGACGGATTATTGGCATGGCGAAGAGCGAAGCAGTCAAAGACCCCGCCACTAAAGGCAAACTCAAGCTGATCCTGCTGGCTGTCGTCGGCCTGTTGCTGGCGATCGGCCTTTCGGTGGGCGCTACCTGGTTCATCATGCACAAGAGCGAGCCGGCCCCGGCCGCCGAGCCTGCGGCCAGCAACGTCAAGCCTGCGGCCATCTACGAGGCGCTGACCCCGGCCTTCGTGGTCAATTTCAACCAGAACGGCCGCCAGCGCTACATGCAGTTGAGCATCACCCTGCAGGCGCGCAACCAGGCCGACCTGGATGCGCTGAAGGTGCACATGCCGGTGATTCGCAACAACCTGGTGATGATGTTCTCCGGGCAAGGCTTCGACACCCTGGCCAGCAGCCCGGTCGGGCAGGAGATGCTGCGTCAGAAGGCCACTGCGGTGGTGCAGGAAGTGGCCCAGAAGGAAGTCGGCAAGCCGGTCATCGACCAGTTGCTGTTCACCAATTTCGTATTGCAGTAGGAGTCCGCAATGGCCGTACAGGACCTGCTGTCCCAGGATGAAATCGATGCCCTGTTGCACGGCGTCGACGACGGGCTGGTGCAGACCGAGAGTGCATCCGAGCCTGGCAGTATCAAAAGCTACGACCTGACCAGTCAGGACCGTATCGTACGGGGTCGCATGCCGACCCTTGAAATGATCAACGAGCGCTTCGCCCGTTACACCCGTATCAGCATGTTCAACCTGCTGCGCCGTTCTGCCGACGTGGCCGTGGGCGGTGTGCAGGTGATGAAGTTCGGCGAATACGTGCACTCGCTGTACGTGCCCACCAGCCTCAACCTGGTCAAGATCAAGCCGCTGCGTGGCACCTCGCTGTTCATCCTCGACGCCAAGCTGGTGTTCAAGCTGGTGGACAATTTCTTCGGCGGCGATGGCCGCCACGCCAAGATCGAAGGCCGTGAATTCACGCCTACCGAGCTGCGCGTGGTGCGCATGGTGCTGGACCAGTGCTTTGTTGACCTCAAGGAAGCCTGGCAGGCGATCATGCCGGTCACCTTCGAGTACATGAACTCCGAGGTCAACCCGGCCATGGCCAACATTGTCGGCCCCAGCGAGGCGGTGGTGGTGTCCACCTTCCACATCGAGCTGGACGGCGGCGGCGGCGACCTGCACGTAACCATGCCGTACTCGATGATCGAGCCCGTGCGCGAAATGCTCGACGCCGGTTTCCAGTCCGACCTGGACGACCAGGACGAGCGCTGGGTCAAGGCCCTGCGCGAAGACGTGCTGGACGTGGCTGTGCCCATGACCGCCACGGTCGCCCGGCGCCAGTTGAAATTGCGCGACATCCTGCACATGCAGCCTGGCGACGTGATCCCGGTGGAGCTGCCCGAGCACCTGGTGTTGCGCGCCAATGGTGTGCCGGCGTTCAAGGCGCGGCTGGGTTCGCACAAGGGCAACCTGGCCCTGCAGATCATCGACCCGATCGAACGCCGCTGACGGCGTGCCGGTCGCTCATAACGAATTGAATGCCTGTCGAGGAAACCATGGCTAACGAAAACGAGATCACCTCCCCAGAGGACCAGGCGCTGGCCGATGAGTGGGCCGCGGCCCTGGAAGAAACCGGCGCGGCCGGCCAGGCCGATATCGATGCACTGCTGGGCGGTGACACCGGCAGCGCCAGCGGCCCGGGCCGCCTGCCGATGGAAGAGTTTGCCAGCTCGCCGAAGCCGAACGAAAACGTCAGCCTCGAAGGCCCGAATCTGGACGTGATCCTGGACATCCCGGTGAACATTTCCATGGAAGTGGGCAGCACCGAGATCAACATCCGTAACCTGTTGCAGCTGAACCAGGGTTCGGTAATCGAGCTCGACCGCCTGGCCGGCGAGCCACTCGACGTGCTGGTCAACGGCACGCTGATCGCCCATGGCGAAGTGGTGGTGGTCAACGAGAAGTTCGGCATCCGCCTGACCGACGTGATCAGCCCCAGCGAACGTATCAAGAAGCTGCGCTGAGTGAAGGGCACGATGCGCGCCCTTGCGGCGTTGGCGGTGCTGCTGGCCAGTAGCGTGTGCCTGGCCGCGGCCACGCCGGCCGCTACCCCGGCGACACCGCCTGGCAGCCTCGGCGGGCAGCTGGCGCAGATGGTCTTCGGCCTGCTGCTGGTCGTGGGCCTGATCTTCTTTCTGGCCTGGATGCTGCGGCGCCTGCAGAGCACGGCGGTGAAGGGCGGGCAGGTGATCGAGATTGTCGGCAGCCGGGCCATTGGCCCGCGTGACCGCCTGTTGCTGGTGCAGGTGGGCAAGGAGCAGATCCTGATCGGCCATACCCCGGGCAGCATCGAGGCCCTGCATGTCATGGCCGAACCCGTGGATGTGCCGGACGGCGCTCGTCAGGCGACGCCGGAGTTTGCTCAGCGGCTGATGGAGCTGATGGGCAAAAACCCTAAGGACAACAAGTGATGAGCGGCGCGCTGCGTACGTTGTTGACTCTGGCGCTGCTGCTGGCTGCGCCGCTGGCCCTGGCTGCCGACCCGCTGTCGATCCCGGCCATTACCCTGTCCAATACCCCGGACGGGCAGCAGGAGTATTCGGTCAGCCTGCAAATCCTGCTGATCATGACTGCGCTGAGCTTCATCCCGGCGTTCGTCATCCTGATGACCAGCTTTACCCGCATCATCATTGTGTTCTCGATCCTGCGTCAGGCCCTGGGCCTGCAGCAGACGCCCTCGAACCAGTTGCTCAACGGCATGGCGCTGTTCCTGACCATGTTCATCATGGCGCCGGTGTTCGACCGCGTGAACCAGGATGCCCTGCAGCCGTACCTGAAGGAGCAGATGACTGCCCAGCAGGCCATCGAAAAAGCCCAGGGGCCGCTCAAGGACTTCATGCTGGCGCAAACCCGGCAAAGCGACCTCGACCTGTTCATGCGCCTGTCCAAGCGTACCGACATTGCCGGCCCCGATCAGGTGCCGCTGACCATCCTGGTGCCGGCGTTCGTCACCTCCGAGTTGAAGACCGCGTTCCAGATCGGCTTCATGATCTTCATCCCGTTCCTGATCATCGACATGGTGGTGGCCAGTGTGCTGATGGCCATGGGTATGATGATGCTGTCGCCGCTGATCATCTCGCTGCCGTTCAAGATCATGCTGTTCGTGCTGGTGGATGGCTGGGCGCTGATCATGGGCACCCTGGCCAGCAGTTTCGGCGGCGTCTGACGCCGTCAAGGAGAGCCGCCGATGACACCTGAAGTTGCTGTCGACCTGTTCCGTGATGCCCTGTGGCTGACCACCCTGCTGGTCGCCGTGCTGGTGGTGCCGAGCCTGTTGGTGGGCCTGATGGTGGCGATGTTCCAGGCCGCCACGCAGATCAACGAGCAGACCCTGAGCTTTCTGCCGCGCCTGCTGGTAATGCTGATCACGCTGATCATTGCCGGGCCGTGGCTGGTGCAGAAGTTCATGGAGTACATCACCAGCCTTTACACCAGCATCCCGCAGCTGATTGGTTGACGTGGCGATGCTGGAACTGACCGATACGCAGATCGGCACCTGGGTCGCCACCTTCATTCTGCCGTTGTTCAGGGTAACTGCGGTGCTGATGACCATGCCGATTTTCGGCACCCGCATGTTGCCGGCGCGGGTGCGCCTGTATGTGGCGGTGGCGATTACCGTGGTGATCGTGCCGGCATTGCCACCGCTGCCCGAATTCGACCCGCTGAGCCTGCGCGGTATGCTGCTGTGCGTCGAGCAGATCATCGTTGGCGCGCTGTTTGGGCTGGCCTTGCAGTTGCTGTTCCAGGCCTTCGTGATCGCTGGTCAGATCGTCGCGGTGCAGATGGGCATGGCTTTCGCCTCGATGGTCGATCCTGCCAACGGCGTAAACGTCACGGTAATCAGCCAGTTCATGACCATGCTGGTGAGTGTGCTGTTCCTGTTGATGAACGGGCACCTGGTGGTGTTCGAGGTGCTGACCGAGAGTTTTACCACCTTGCCGGTGGGGAGTGCGCTGGTGGTCAATCACTTCTGGGAGCTGGCCGGGCGCATGGGCTGGGTGTTCGGTGCCGGTCTGTTGTTGATCCTGCCAGTGATCGCTGCGCTGCTGGTGGTGAACATCGCCTTTGGCGTGATGACCCGTGCGGCGCCGCAGTTGAATATCTTCTCGATCGGCTTTCCGTTGACCTTGGTCATGGGCATGGCCATTTTCTGGGTCGGCCTGGCCGATATCCTCTCCCACTATCAGGCATTGGCCAGCGAAGCGCTGCAATGGCTGCGTGAATTGGCGAGGGCGCGCTGAGCATGGCGGAAAGCGAGAGCGGTCAGGACAAGACAGAAGAACCCACCGAAAAGCGCAAGCGCACAGCCCGCGAGAAGGGCGAGATCGCGCGCTCCAAAGAGTTGAATACCGTGGCGGTGACCTTGGCCGGTGCGGGTGGCTTGCTGGCGTTTGGTGGGCATCTGGCCGAGACCCTGCTGGCCATGATGCGCATGAACTTCAGCCTGACCCGCGACATCATCGTCGACGAGCGCGCCATGGGTGCCTTTCTTCTGGCTTCGGGCAAGATGGCCATCTGGGCGGTACAGCCGATACTGATCCTGTTGTTCGTGATCGCGTTTGTCGCACCCATTGCCCTGGGTGGTTTCCTGTTTTCCGGCAGCCTGTTGCAGCCGAAATTCAGCCGCATGAACCCGTTGTCGGGGATCAAGCGCATGTTCTCGGTGAATGCCCTGACCGAGCTGTTGAAGGCGCTCGCAAAGTTTTTCGTGATTCTGGTGGTGGCGGTAGTGGTGTTGGTCAACGACCGCCAGGCGTTGCTCTCCATTGCCAACGAGCCTTTGGAGCAAGCGATCATTCACAGTGTTCAGGTGGTCGGCTGGAGTGCGCTGTGGATGGCGGCCGGGTTGTTGCTGATTGCGGCGGCGGATGTGCCGTTCCAGTTGTGGCAGGCGCACAACAAGCTGAAGATGACCAAGCAGGAAGTGCGCGACGAATACAAGGACACCGAAGGCAAGCCCGAGGTCAAACAGCGTATTCGCCAGTTGCAGCGCGAGGCTTCGCAGCGGCGCATGATGGCGGCAGTGCCGGATGCGGACGTGATCATCACCAACCCGACGCACTACGCGGTGGCCTTGCAATACGACCCGGAGAAGGGCGGGGTGGCGCCACTGTTGCTGGCCAAGGGTACCGATTTCATTGCCTTGAAAATCCGCGAGATTGGCGTGGAGCACAAGGTCCAGATCCTCGAATCGCCAGCGCTGGCGCGGGCGATTTATTACTCCACCGAAATCGAGCAGGAAATCCCCGCAGGCCTTTACCTGGCGGTGGCGCAGGTGCTGGCCTATGTGTTCCAGATCCGCCAGTACCGTGCGGGCAAGGGCAAGCGGCCAGAGCCGCTGAAAGACGACCTGCCGATCCCGCCGGACCTGCGGCGCGACAGTTGACCGGCTGATCTGAGTGCGCCACTGATATTTCTGCCAGTTGCTGCTGATGGGAAGGGAGGGTGAACATAGTTGCTTGTTCAATAGGGAGGTTTCTCCATGACCGAGCGTCGAAGCGAGCCTGCGGCTTTGTTAGCGGTTGTTCAGTCGAATTCTCTTCACCGCGCCGATCATTCTGGTGGGCGGCAAACTTTCGCATTTACGCCGTACGGTTTCGAATGGGGTGTGCCTGTTGCGCATTTGTCGTTGGCACTCAATGGTCAGTTACCAGATGCGCTAACGGGGTTGTACTTATTGGGTGCGGGCCACCGGGCTTATAGTCCGGTTCTGATGAGGTTTATTAGCGTGGATCAGGCTAGCCCGTTTGGTGCAGGAGGCATCAATGCTTTCGCTTATTGTGAAGGCGATCCTGTTAACTACAATGACAACTCCGGGCGTACCCGAGGCGGGAACCCACCTCCACTTCCACGTGCGCAGTGGATGAGTCGCCGTTTCGTGGAGGGCGGGCTTCAAAACAGCGGTAGGCCAGAGGCCAGGCCTTATCGGCTCGACCAGCGCCGTCATTCGTTTAATGGATTTGATCGACCGGCATCGAAATCGATCGTCGGCTATCATGCAGCGAAAACCGAGTATGCGCAGGCGCTGACTGGAACATTATCCGGTCGGAAGGACGTGCTGAAGACGCCGCTTGGCCAACATAAGAGATTCGGCGTCGATCCGTATTACTTCAAGGCTGATAACGAGTTTGGAGCAGCCCATTACGGTGGTGAATTATCCGTTGCTGAATTTTATGCAGGCAAGCGGAGTGTTCAGAGCCAGGCTTCTACCACCATATTTACCGTCTTTGTGGACAATGCTGAAGGTTTGCTGCCTGGCTTGGACTATCATGCGGGGCTGCTGAAACATCCAGCGAAACCGCCCTATCCTGAAACGCCTTACTTTTTTCAGTTCGGATTGTTGCCAAGGGTGATATCGCGCGTCTCGCTTCAAGTGAAAAGTGCGCGTGATACTGCCGTTCAGCCGCTGCGGTCTGCCGAAGTGTGAGGCTGTCAGGGTAGCCGTGCGGTGTTAAAGGTGGTCTGCCAATTCCGCCAGGCCTGCGACGCGAAACCTGGCCTTGCGCTGGGGCGTCTGGCCCTTTCGCGTCTAAACCCGCTCTCGCAGAACAAAACTCATTGCTTTAACAGGGTCTCTGCAGGAGCGGGTTTACCCGCGAAGAGGCCGGCACAGGCAACATAAATTCCCCGCCGAGCAAAGTTGGAAAGCTTCTTGCAAAGCCACGCCCAGGCGCCCCCTGTGCGTCAAAGTTTTGCATCAAGAGGACTCCCGGTGGATCGCACTCAGTTAATCAGCAACGCCCGTAACAACCTGGCCGGGCTCGGCCGGGGCAACCTGGGTGTGCCGCTGTTGCTGCTGGTGATGTTGGCAATGATGATGTTGCCGATTCCGCCGTTCCTGCTCGACGTGTTCTTCACCTTCAACATCGCATTGTCGATCGTCGTGCTGCTGGTGTGCGTGTACGCCCTGCGCCCGCTCGACTTCGCCGCATTCCCGACCATCCTGCTGGTGGCCACGCTGTTGCGTCTGGCCCTGAACGTGGCCTCCACGCGTGTGGTCATGTTGCACGGCCAGGAGGGTCATGGCGCCGCCGGTAAAGTGATTCAGGCCTTCGGTGAGGTGGTGATCGGCGGCAACTACGTGGTCGGTGCCGTGGTGTTCGCCATCCTCATGATCATCAACTTCGTGGTGGTGACCAAGGGTGCCGGGCGTATCTCGGAGGTGAGTGCGCGTTTCACCCTCGACGCCATGCCCGGCAAGCAGATGGCCATCGATGCCGACCTCAACGCCGGCCTGATCGACCAGGCCCAGGCCAAGCACCGCCGTGCCGAGGTGGCGCAAGAGGCCGAGTTCTACGGTTCGATGGACGGTGCCAGCAAATTCGTCCGTGGCGACGCCATCGCCGGCCTGTTGATCCTGTTCATCAACCTGATCGGCGGCATGCTCATCGGCATGCTGCAACACGGCATGAGCTTCGGCGACGCCGGCAAGGTGTACGCCCTGTTGACCATCGGTGACGGTTTGGTGGCGCAATTGCCATCACTGCTGCTGTCCACCGCCGCCGCGATCATGGTCACCCGTGCCTCGGGCTCCGAGGACATGGGCAAGCTGATCAACCGGCAGATGTTCGATTCGCCCAAGGCGCTGGCCGTGTCGGGCGCGCTGATGATCGTCATGGGCCTGGTGCCGGGCATGCCGCATGTGGCATTCCTCAGTCTCGGCTTGCTGGCCGGTGGTGGCGCCTACCTGGTGTGGAAGAAACAACAGAAGACCAAGCTGCAGGCGCAGCAGGAAGCGCAGCGCCAGCAGGACCTGCTGCCCTCGCCACAGCGTGCGCTGGAGACCAAGGAGCTGGGCTGGGACGACGTCACGCCGATCGACATGATCGGCCTGGAAGTCGGCTACCGGCTGATTCCGCTGGTCGACCGCAACCAGGGCGGCCAGTTGCTGGCACGGATCAAGGGGGTACGCAAGAAGCTGTCGCAGGACCTGGGCTTCCTCATGCCGACCGTGCACATTCGTGACAACCTCGACCTGCAACCCAGCGCCTATCGCCTGACCCTGATGGGGGTGATCCTGGCCGAGGCGGAGATCTACCCGGACCGCGAGCTGGCGATCAACCCGGGGCAGGTCTTCGGCACCCTCAACGGTATTGCTGCGCGCGACCCGGCGTTTGGCCTTGAAGCGGTGTGGATCGACGTTGGCCAGCGCTCGCAAGCGCAGTCGCTGGGGTATACCGTGGTTGACGCCAGCACGGTGGTGGCCACCCACCTCAATCAGATCCTGCAGAAGCACTGCCACGAGCTGATCGGCCACGAAGAGGTCCAGCAATTGCTGCAGGTGCTGGGCAAGGCATCGCCTAAACTGGCAGAAGAGCTGGTGCCGGGTGTCATTTCCTTGTCGGGCCTGCTCAAGGTGCTGCAAGCGCTGTTGTCGGAACAGGTGCCAGTGCGCGATATTCGCAGTATTGCCGAAGCCATCGCGAACAACGCTGGCAAGAGTCAAGATACCGCCGCGCTGGTAGCGGCAGTGCGCGTCGGATTGTGTCGCGCCATCGTGCAAAGCATTGTCGGCGTTGAGTCGGAGCTACCAGTGATTACCCTGGAGCCAAGGTTGGAACAGATTTTGCTCAATAGTCTGCAAAGGGCCGGGCAGGGTCAGGAAGAGGGTGTTCTTCTGGAGCCTAGCATGGCCGAGAAGCTGCAACGTTCGCTGATCGAAGCGGCCCAGCGCCAGGAAATGCAGGGCCAGCCGGCCATTCTTCTGGTCGCCGGCCCGATCCGCGCCATGCTGTCGCGTTTCGGTCGCCTGGCTGTACCGAATTTGCATGTTCTGGCGTATCAGGAAATACCGGACAACAAGCAAGTCACCATCGTTGCCACCGTGGGCCCTAACGGCTGAGGTAGTGGATAATGCAAGTTAAGCGATTTTTCGCCGCCGATATGCGTCAGGCCATGAAACTGGTCCGTGATGAGCTGGGCGCCGATGCCGCGATCATTGGCAACCGCCGTATTGCCGGTGGTGTCGAACTGACGGCCGCGCTGGACTACAAGCTGTCCGCCCTGGCCCCACGCGTGCCCAACGCCGAGCTGGAAGAAGAGCTGCGCAAGACGCACACGCGCATCGCCACGGCCCAGGCCGAGCTGGACCACCGCCAGGACAGCAGTGACAACAACCGCCAATTGTTCGCCGGGCAGTCGCTGACCGCCGCCGAGCCATTGATCGAGCCGCACGTCGATGCCCCTGAGGCCGCTGCTGCCCCGGCCGCTGCGCCAGTAGACCCGCGCCTGTTCGATGCCATGCGCTCCGAGCTGTCGGGCCTGCGCGAGTTGCTGGAAGTGCAGCTCGGCTCGCTGGCCTGGACCCAGTTGCAGGGCAGCAAGCCGCAGCAGGCCAACCTGTGGCGGCGCCTGCAGCGCATCGGCCTGTCCGGCCCGATTGCCCGCGAGCTGCTGGACCTCACCACCGAGATCGAAGAGCCACGCCAGGCCTGGCGCATGCTGCTGGCGCACCTGGCGCGCATGATCGAAATTCCGGAAATCGAGCCGATCGAAGAGGGCGGGGTGATCGCCATGGTCGGCCCGGCCGGCATGGGCAAAACCACGACCCTGGCCAAACTGGCCGCCCGCTACGTGCTCAAGTACGGCGCGCAGAACCTGGCGCTGGTGAGCATGGACAGCTTCCGCATCGGCGCCCAGGAGCAGCTCAAGACCTTGGGCCGCATCCTCAACGTGCCGGTGACCTACGTCGACCCGGGGCAGTCGCTGGCAGCCGCACTGGAACCGTTGCTGCGCAAGCGCGTGGTGCTGATCGATACCGCCGGCCTGCAGGCCAGCGACCCGGCGCTGCGCATGCAGCTGGAAACCCTGGCCGGGCGTGGCATTGCTGCGAAGAACTACCTGGTGCTGGCCACCACCAGCCAGAAGCAGGTGCTGACCGCCGCCTACCACAGTTACAAGCGCTGTGGCCTGGCCGGCTGCATCCTGACCAAACTTGATGAAACGGCAAGCCTCGGTGATGTGCTGAGCCTTGCCATCAGTCATGAACTGCCTGTGGCCTACCTCACCGATGGCCCGCGCATTCCTGACGACCTGCACCTGCCGCGTGGCCACCAGCTGGTCTCCCGCGCAGTCAATGTGCAGCAGCAGGACGAGCCCAGCGAAGAGGCCATGGCCGACATGTTCGCTGATCTCTACCACAACCCACGGCGAGCGGGTTGACCATGAAGCGTGTGCAAAGTAGCTATGCCAAGGGGTACGCAGAATTGCCCCGCGTGTGGCCTGAGTCCCAGCGAGACAAGGTAAAGAACAGACATGGGTAGCATGCATCCCGTACAGGTGATCGCCGTGACCGGTGGCAAAGGTGGCGTCGGCAAGACTAACGTTTCAGTGAACTTGTCCCTGGCGCTGGCCGAGCTTGGCCGCAGGGTCATGCTGCTTGACGCCGACTTGGGCCTGGCCAACGTCGACGTGTTGCTGGGCCTTACCCCCAAACGTACCTTGGCCGATGTCATCGAAGGGCGCTGCGAGCTGCGTGACGTGATGCTGCAAGGCCCTGGCGGTGTGCGTATCGTGCCGGCGGCCTCGGGCACCCAGAGCATGGTGCACCTGGCCCCGGCCCAGCATGCGGGCCTGATCCAGGCGTTCAGCGAAATCGGCGACAACCTCGACGTGCTGGTAATCGACACGGCTGCGGGTATCGGTGACTCGGTGGTCAGCTTCGTTCGCGCTGCCCAGGAAGTGCTGCTGGTGGTGTGCGACGAACCCACCTCGATCACCGACGCCTATGCCCTGATCAAACTGCTGAACCGCGATTACGGCATGAATCGTTTCCGCGTGCTGGCCAACATGGCGCAGAGCCCGCAGGAAGGGCGCAACCTGTTCGCTAAGTTGACCAAGGTCACCGACCGCTTCCTTGACGTTGCCCTGCAGTACGTAGGCGCCGTGCCGTACGACGAGTGCGTACGCAAGGCGGTGCAAAAGCAGCGTGCCGTCTACGAAGCCTTCCCTCGCTCCAAGTGCGCGCTGGCCTTCAAGGCGATTGCCCAGAAGGTCGACAGCTGGCCGTTGCCGGCCAACCCGCGCGGCCATCTGGAGTTCTTCGTCGAGCGCCTGGTGCAGCCCACCAGCGCGGGACCTGTGCTATGAACGCCAGCGGCTTCAAGATGTACAGCCGGGCGGCCAAAGACGCCCAGTACGAGCTGATCGAGCGTTATGCGCCGCTGGTCAAACGCATTGCCTACCACTTGCTGGCGCGGTTGCCAGCCAATGTGCAGGTCGAGGATCTGATCCAGGCCGGCATGATCGGCCTGCTGGAAGTGGCCAGCAAGTATGACGCCAGCAAGGGCGCCAGCTTTGAAACCTACGCCGGCATCCGCATTCGCGGGGCCATGCTGGATGAGGTTCGCAAAGGCGACTGGGCACCGCGTTCGGTGCACCGCAATACCCGTATGGTCAGTGACGCGATGCGTGCCGTGGAGGCCAGAACGGGCCGGGACGCTAAAGATCATGAAGTTGCTGCCGAACTCCAGTTGAGTCTCGATGATTACTACGGGATCTTGAACGACACCCTGGGCAGCCGACTGTTCAGCTTTGACGACCTGTTGCAGGACGGCGAGCACGAAGGGCTTCACGAGGATGGTGCCAGTGGCCACGTCGAACCTGCGCGTGGCCTGGAGGACGAGCGCTTCCAGGCTGCCCTGACCGAAGCCATTGCCAACCTGCCGGAGCGTGAGCGCCTGGTGCTGGCGCTGTACTACGACGAAGAGCTGAACCTCAAGGAAATCGGTGAGGTGCTGGGTGTCAGCGAATCGCGGGTCAGCCAGTTGCACAGCCAGTGTGCCGCGCGTCTGCGCAGCCGCCTGGGGGAATGGCGGGCACGTTGAGCCCGCTGCCGTTGCAGTCGTTTTCCACATGCGTTTTCCATGTTGCACCGATTTGATTGAATGCGTGCTCGCAGCCGAGCGCGTTTGAGACTGCTTGGAGGTCTACTTGAACAAAGACATGAAAATCCTCATCGTTGACGACTTTTCGACGATGCGGCGGATCATCAAGAACCTGTTGCGTGACCTGGGCTTCACCAACACTGACGAAGCCGATGACGGCACCACGGCGCTGCCGATGCTGGAAAACGGCCACTATGACTTCCTGGTGACCGACTGGAACATGCCGGGCATGTCCGGCATCGACCTGCTGCGTAAAGTGCGTGCCAGCGACAAGCTGAAAAGCATGCCGGTACTGATGGTGACCGCTGAAGCCAAGCGCGACCAGATCATCGAAGCGGCCCAGGCCGGCGTCAATGGTTACGTGGTCAAGCCGTTCACCGCCCAGGTGCTCAAAGAAAAGATCGAGAAGATCTTCGAACGCGTCAACGGCTGAGTCACGTCAGGGGGCGCGCCATGGATTCATCACAAACCTCTTTGGGCGAGTTCGAATCGACCCTGAAGAAACACGCCCAGGAGTTGGTCGAAAGCCTGGAGCGCGGCCGCTTCGGCGAGGCGGTGCAGCTGATTCACGAGCTGAACCAGACCCGCGACCGTGGCCTGTACCAGGAAGTCGGCAAATTGACCCGCGAGCTGCACAGCGCCATCGTCAGTTTCCAGATCGACCCGACCATGCCGCAAGCCGAGGAGGTGTCGCAGATAACCGACGCCACCGAGCGCCTGTCGTACGTGGTCAAGCTGACCGAGGGCGCGGCCAACCGCACCATGGACCTGGTCGAGGAAAGCACCCCGGTGCTGAACGACCTGGCCAGCGAGGCCAAGGCCCTGAGCACCGACTGGCAGCGCTTCATGCGCCGCGAAGTGGCTGCGCCGGAATTCCGTGACCTGGTCAAGCGCGTCGACAGTTTCCTGACGCACAGCGCCGAAGGTAACCGCAAGGTCGCCGGCCACCTCAATGACATTCTGCTGGCTCAGGACTATCAGGACCTGACCGGTCAGGTGATCAAACGCGTCACCACATTGGTGACCGAAGTCGAAAGCAACTTGCTCAAGCTGGTGCTGATGGCCAGCCAGGTCGACCGGTTTGCCGGCATAAAACATGACCACGATCAACTGCGCGCAGAAAAAGATGCAGAAAAACATCCGACTCGGGGTGAAGGTCCGCAGATTCATGCCGATAAGCGTGAAGACGTCGTGTCCGGTCAGGACGATGTCGATGATCTGCTGTCCAGCCTGGGTTTTTAAGGAGCACGTTTGATGAGCTTCGGCGCCGATGAAGAAATCCTCCAGGATTTCCTGGTAGAAGCCGGCGAAATTCTTGAGCAACTGTCCGAGCAACTGGTCGAGCTGGAAAGCCGGCCCGACGATGCCGACCTGCTCAATGCGATCTTTCGCGGTTTCCACACTGTTAAAGGGGGCGCCGGCTTCCTTCAGCTGAACGAGCTGGTGGAGTGCTGCCATATTGCCGAGAACGTGTTCGACGTCCTGCGCAAGGGTGAGCGCCGGGTCGATGCGGAACTGATGGACGTGGTGCTTGAGGCACTGGATACGGTCAACAGCATGTTTGGCCAGGTGCGCGAGCGCGCCGAAGTGACCCCGGCCACCCCCGAGCTGCTGGCGGCGTTGTCACGCCTGGCCGAGCCCGGTGGCGCCGAAGTGGTTGCGCCGTCTGCTGCTGTGCCTGAGCCGGTTGCCGAGGCGCCCGCCGCAGCCCCGGTCGAAGACCAGGACATCACCGACAGCGAGTTTGAACAGTTGCTCGACTCGCTCGATGCGGTCAAGGCGCAAGCGGCGGCCGACGAGCAGATGCAGGGCGAGACCGTCAGCGGCGAGGGTGACGAAATCACCGATGCCGAGTTCGAGTCGTTGCTTGACCAGTTGCACGGCAAAGGCCAGTTCAGCACCGAGGTGGCAGCCGCGCCGGTAGCCGCATCTGCCGAACCGGTCAGCGATGAAATCACCGACGCCGAGTTCGAATCGCTGCTCGACCAGTTGCATGGCAAGGGCACCTTCCAGGCGGATGCCTTGCCAGCCGCCAAGGCGCCGGCGCCCGCCGTGGAGGGCAACCCCGCAGCGACCAGCGACGAAATCAGCGAGCATGAGTTCGAGGCGTTGCTGGACCAGCTGCATGGCAAGGGCAAGTTCGGCGGTGACATTGCCGCAGTCGAAGCGCCTGCTGCAGCCAAGGTGCAAGCACCCGTCGCAGCCAAGGCCGACAGCCAGCCGGTTGCCAAGCCTGCCCCTGCAGCGCCGGCCAGCAAGCCAGCGGCGGCACCCCGTGCGCCGGCCCCGGCCGCCGACAAGCATGCTGTCAGCGAAGCGGAAACCACCGTGCGTGTGGACACTGCGCGCCTGGACGAGATCATGAACATGGTGGGCGAACTGGTGCTGGTGCGTAACCGCCTGGTGCGCCTGGGCCTGAACAGCGGCGACGAGGCCATGTCCAAGGCCGTGTCCAACCTCGATGTGGTCACTGCCGACCTGCAGACAGCGGTGATGAAAACCCGCATGCAGCCGATCAAGAAAGTGTTCGGCCGTTTCCCTCGGCTGGTGCGCGACCTGGCCCGCCAGCTGAAAAAAGAGATCAACCTGGAGCTGGTCGGCGAAGAGACCGACCTGGACAAGAACCTGGTCGAAGCACTGGCCGACCCGCTGGTGCACCTGGTGCGCAACGCTGTC
This sequence comes from Pseudomonas sp. LLC-1, assembly GCF_002992185.1. Lineage (NCBI taxonomy): Bacteria > Pseudomonadati > Pseudomonadota > Gammaproteobacteria > Pseudomonadales > Pseudomonadaceae > Pseudomonas > Pseudomonas sp. LLC-1. The sequence continues at coordinate 319,704 of NZ_LUVY01000008.1, forward strand.
GACCATGGTGTCGAGATGCCTGATGAGCGTGAAGCGTCTGGCAAGGCGCGTACAGGCCGTGTGGTGCTGTCTGCCGAGCAGGAAGGTGACCACATCCTGCTGTCGATTTCTGACGACGGCAAGGGCATGGACCCGAACATCCTGCGTGCCAAGGCCGTGGAAAAGGGCCTGATGGACAAGGACGCCGCCGAGCGCTTGAGCGAGTCGGACTGCTACAACCTGATCTTCGCGCCAGGGTTCTCGACCAAGACCGAGATTTCCGACGTGTCCGGGCGTGGCGTGGGCATGGACGTGGTGAAGACCAAGATCTCCCAGCTCAACGGTTCGATCAACATCTACTCGGCCAAGGGCCAGGGCTCGAAGATCGTCATCAAGGTACCGCTGACCCTGGCGATCATGCCCACCCTGATGGTGATGCTGGGTAACCAGGCGTTCGCCTTCCCGCTGGTCAACGTCAACGAGATCTTCCACCTCGACCTGTCGCGCACCAATGTGGTCGACGGCCAGGAAGTGGTGATCGTGCGCGACAAGGCGCTGCCGCTGTTCTACCTCAAGCGCTGGCTGGTCCAGGGCCAGGTGCACGAAGAGCAGCACGAGGGCCATGTGGTGATCCTGTCGGTCGGCACCCAGCGCATCGGCTTTGTCGTCGATCAACTGGTAGGCCAGGAAGAAGTGGTCATCAAGCCGCTGGGCAAGATGCTGCAGGGCACCCCGGGCATGTCCGGGGCCACCATCACCGGTGACGGGCGCATTGCGTTGATTCTCGACGTCCCGAGCATGCTCAAGCGTTACGCCGCGCGGCGTATTTGATTTCGGTGGCGCACCCTGGCGGGTTGCGCCGCCTAATGGAGTGTTTATGGCAGTCAAGGTCCTGGTGGTGGATGATTCCGGTTTCTTCCGCCGCCGCGTCTCGGAAATCCTCTCGGCGGATCCGACGATCCAGGTAGTGGGTACCGCGACCAACGGCAAGGAAGCAATCGACCAGGCGCTGGCGCTCAAGCCCGATGTCATCACCATGGACTACGAAATGCCCATGATGGATGGCATCACCGCAGTGCGGCACATCATGCAGCGCTGCCCGACGCCCGTGTTGATGTTCTCCTCGCTGACCCACGAAGGTGCCCGTGTCACCCTCGATGCCCTGGATGCGGGGGCGGTGGATTACCTGCCGAAAAACTTCGAAGACATCTCGCGCAACCCCGAAAAGGTCAAGCAGATGCTGTGCGAGAAGGTGCACACCATTTCGCGCAGCAACCGTCGCCTTGGCAGCTATGCCCGCACCGCGCCGGTCGCTGCGCCTGCGCCAGCCAGCAGCCCTGTGCCGACAAGCAGCTTTGCCAGCCCGACGCCAGCCCGCGCTGCGGCGCCTGCCCGAGCGGCGGCCCCGGCCCCTGGCCCGGCGGCATCGCACTCGCCTGCCCCCAAGCGCAAGCCATACAAACTGGTAGCCATCGGCACCTCCACAGGCGGCCCGGTGGCTTTGCAGCGGGTGCTGACCCAGTTGCCGGCCAATTTCCCGGCGCCGATCGTGCTGATCCAGCACATGCCGGCGGCGTTCACCAAGGCCTTTGCCGAACGCCTCGACAAACTGTGCCGCATCAGCGTCAAGGAGGCCGAGGACGGCGACATGCTGCGCCCGGGCCTGGCCCTGCTGGCCCCGGGTGGCAAGCAGATGATGATCGATGGCCGTGGCACGGTGAAGATCCTGCCTGGTGACGAGCGCCTGAACTACAAGCCGTGCGTGGACATCACCTTCGGTTCGGCGGCCAAGTCGTATGGCGACAAAGTGCTGTCGGTGGTGCTCACCGGCATGGGCGCCGATGGCCGCGAGGGTGCGCGCCTGCTCAAGCAGGGTGGCAGCACGGTGTGGGCCCAGGATGAGGCCAGCTGCGTGATCTATGGCATGCCCATGGCCATCGTCAAGGCCAACCTGGCCGACGCGGTGTACAGCCTGGACGAAATCGGCAAACACCTGGTGGAGGCCTGCGTCTGATGGACGTCCTCAGCCTGATCGGCCTGATCCTCGCCTTTGTCGCCATCGTCGGTGGCAACTTCCTCGAAGGCGGCCATGTCGGTGCCCTGATCAATGGCCCGGCGGGGCTGATTGTGCTGGGCGGTACCCTGGCGGCCGCCTTGTTGCAGTCGCCGCTGTCGTCGTTCAAGCGTGCCTTGCAGATTTTGCGCTGGATCCTGTTCCCGCCACGGGTCGACCTGGCGGGCGGCATCGACCGCGTGGTGAACTGGAGCCTGACCGCACGCAAGGAAGGCTTGCTGGGCCTGGAAGGGGTGGCCGACAGCGAGCCCGACCCGTATGCGCGTAAGGGCCTGCAACTGCTGGTGGACGGCGCCGAGCCGGAAGCCATCCGCAGCATCCTTGAAGTCGACTTTTTGACCCAGGAAAGCCGTGACATCCAGGCCGCCAAGGTGTTCGAAAGCATGGGCGGCTATGCGCCGACCATCGGCATCATCGGTGCGGTAATGGGCCTGATCCACGTCATGGGCAACCTGGCCGACCCGTCGCAGTTGGGCAACGGTATTGCCGTGGCCTTCGTTGCAACCATCTACGGTGTGGCCAGTGCCAACCTGATCCTGCTGCCGGTCGCCAACAAGCTCAAGGCCATTGTCATGCGCCAGTCACGCTACCGCGAAATGCTGCTCGAAGGCCTGCTGTCGATTGCCGAGGGTGAGAACCCGCGCTCGATCGAGCTGAAGCTGCAAGGCTTCATGGAGTAACCCATGCGTCGCCGTCGTCATACCGAGGAACACGAAAACCACGAACGCTGGCTGGTGTCGTACGCCGACTTCATCACCTTGCTGTTCGCCTTTTTCGTGGTGATGTACTCGATTTCCTCGATCAACGAGGGCAAGTACAAGGTCATTTCCCAGGCCTTGCTGGGGGTGTTCAACGACCCTGAGCGCAGCATGAAGCCGATCCCCATCGGCGATGAGCAGCCGTTGAGCGTGCGCCCGGCAGAGCCGCTGGTGAAGGACAGCGAGCAGACCGAGGCGGGCCTGGCGGCAACCAACGTCGACCCGCTGAAAACCATCAGCGATGATGTGCGGGATGCCTTTGGCGACCTGATCAACAGCAACCAGATGACCGTGCGCGGCAACGAGTTGTGGATCGAGATCGAGCTGAACTCGTCGCTGCTGTTCGGCAGCGGCGATGCCATGCCCAGTGACAAGGCGTTCGCCATCATCGAAAAGGTGGCCAACATTCTCAAGCCGTTCGCCAACCCGGTGCACGTCGAGGGCTTTACCGACAACCTGCCAATCCGCACCGCGCAGTACCCGACCAACTGGGAGCTGTCGTCGGCACGGGCGGCGAGCATCGTGCGGCTGCTGGCCATGGAAGGGGTCAACCCGGCGCGCATGGCTTCGGTGGGCTATGGCGAGTACCAGCCGGTGGCCAGCAACGACACCGCCGACGGCCGCGCGCGCAACCGCCGTGTGGTGCTGGTGATATCGCGCAACCTTGAAGTGCGCCGTAGCCTGACCGGCTCGGGCAGTGCCAATGCCACCCCGGATGCTGCATTACGGCGCGCTGGCACACAAAGTGCACCTGCAACGCCAGCAACGGTGGCGGGGCAGTAACTCGTCAATTCTCCGTCACTGAATTTCACACCGTTCCCGGCAGGGCAGGCGGCCATACCGGGAGGAAGCAACGCACGATGAGAGTCTGGGCAGTAGCCAATCAAAAAGGTGGCGTCGGCAAGACCACCACGACCATCGCCCTGGCCGGCCTGCTGGCAGAGGCCGGCAAGCGCGTGGTCGTCGTTGACCTCGACCCGCACGGTTCGATGACCAGCTACTTCGGGCACAACCCCGATGCCCTGGAGCACAGCTGCTACGACCTGTTCCTGCACAAGGGCGCGGTACCCGAGGGCTTGCCTGGGCAATTGCTGCTGCCCACCAG
>NZ_LUVY01000009.1:0-132379 GCF_002992185.1 Pseudomonas sp. LLC-1
AGAACGGCCTGGGCCTGGTAATCGCCAAGAGTCTGGCGCAGCTATGGCAGGATTTCGACTTTGCCCTGATCGACAGCCCACCCTTGCTCGGCGTGCTGATGGTCAATGCCCTGGCCGCCAGCCAGCAGTTGGTCATCCCGGTGCAAACCGAGTTTCTCGCAGTCAAGGGCCTGGAGCGCATGGTCGGCACCCTGGCCATGGTCAATCGCTCGCGCAAGCAGGCGCTGCCATATCAGATCGTGCCAACCCTGTTCGACCGCCGTACCCAGGCCTCGCTGGGCACGCTCAAGCAGTTGCGTGACAGTTACGGCCAGCAGGTGTGGCAAGGCTACATCCCGGTGGACACGCGCCTGCGCGATGCCAGCCGCAAGGGTGTTACGCCCTCGCAGTTCGACAGCAAGAGCCGTGGGCTGATTGCCTACCGGGCGCTGCTCAAGCACCTGCTGACTTACAAGACTGCGGCGCAGGTGGCCTGATGACCCAGATACAGAAAACCGGCACCCGGCCGCAATTGGCCCTGCAGTCGTACCTCGATGGCCTGCTGCAGGAGGCTACCGAGGCCGAAGGCCTGTTCGAGCAGCCGGTTGTAGCGGACGATTTCGCCGAAGCGGTGCGTGAGGAACAGGCGCGTGATGCCCGGCAACCGGCCGTGCCGGTGCCGGCTGAAGCCGCCGCTAGCTTCCCGCCGCGACCTTTTGCCGAACCAAAGCTGGCGGTGCTGCCTGCCGTCATGCCGGTGGAAGCCCCTGTGGTGACGGTGGTCGAACAAGCGGTGGTAGCCGAGGCCAGTATTCCGGTACTGGTTGAGGAGCAGGCCGTGGAGCTGGCGGTTCCGCTGGTGGATGTGCATTTGCCGGCACCGGATCTGCCGGTGCCGCCAGCCAGCGTCGACGGCCGTCCGGTGTGGGCCGCCGAGCCGTTCGAATGCTTGCTGTTCGACGTGGCTGGCTTGACCCTGGCGGTGCCGTTGGTGTGCCTGGGGTCGATCTACAACCTGGCCGGCCAGGAGCTGACGCCGCTGTTCGGCCAGCCCGATTGGTTTCTCGGCATCCTGACCTGCCAGGCGGGTAACCTGAAGGTGCTGGACACTGCGCGTTGGGTGATGCCCGACCGTTACCGGGATGATTTTCGCCAAGGCCTGAATTACGTGATTTCCGTGCAGGGCTACGAATGGGGGTTGGCCGTGCACCAGGTCAGCCGCTCGCTGCGCCTGGACCCGTCAGAAATCAAATGGCGCAGCCAGCGTGGCCAGCGCCCGTGGCTGGCCGGCACCGTAATCGAACACATGTGTGCACTGCTCGACGTCGCCGCGTTGGCCGAGCTGATCGCCAGCGGCGCGGTCAAGCAGATGCACGCTAGACAAAAATGACACCGAACACACCGCCAATGGCGGATTTTGAGGGCTAGGGGAATGAAAAAGTCGTCTGCACAAGGTTCCGAAGATCCGATCCTGCAGTGGGTTACCTTCCGTCTGGACAACGAGTCCTACGGCATCAATGTGATGCAGGTACAGGAAGTGTTGCGCTACACCGAGATCGCCCCGGTGCCGGGTGCGCCAAGCTATGTGCTGGGCATCATCAACCTGCGCGGCAACGTGGTGACGGTGATCGACACCCGCCAGCGTTTCGGCCTGATGCCGACCGAAGTCACCGACAACACCCGTATCGTCATCATCGAGGCTGACAAGCAAGTGGTCGGCATTCTGGTCGACAGCGTGGCCGAGGTGGTGTACCTGCGCCAGTCCGAAATCGAGACCGCGCCAAACGTGGGTAACGAAGAGTCGGCCAAGTTCATCCAGGGCGTGTGCAACAAGAATGGCGAACTGCTGATTCTGGTTGAGCTGGACAAGATGATGACCGAGGAAGAGTGGTCCGAGCTGGAGAATATCTGAGTTGATCCTACAGGTTGCTGTCATCTTCCTGGCGCTGGTGTGGGCGCTGAGCCTGTGGTTTTTCCTCAACTACAGCAAGCGCCAGCGCGAGCTGGCCGCGCAGCAGGCCGAAGGCGATGCGCTGCGTGACCAGCGCATCAAGGACCTGGCCAAACGCCTGGACGACTACCAGAACGGTACCGTGCGCATGGGCGAGGCGCTGCACGAGCTGAGCGTGGCGGTGGCGCCACTGCCCGACAAGATTCAGCAGCTGGAACAGCGTGACCCCAACAACGTCACCTTCACCCAGGCCGCCAAACTGGTGGGCATGGGCGCCAGCGTGGCCGAACTGACCGAAAGCTGCGGCCTGACCCAGGCCGAGGCGGAGTTGATGAGCAAGCTGCACCGCAGCGGGTGAATGCACAAAGGCGACCATGATGTCGCCTTTCTTTCAGGTGCTTCAGGTTGTGGCCCAGGAATGCATGCCACCCACTCTGGCCACGCGGGACAGTGGCAGGCGCTGGAGCTGTAGCGCCTTGAAAAGGTCCAGGTCGACGTAGAGGAAGCTGTTGATGCGCGGCATCATGTACAGGTTGTGAAGCTGACGCAGGCAATAGAGATCTGGCAGCACCCGGTCTACCACGGCATTGAACATTCCCGGGCCGGTCAGTTCACTGAGCCGGTTGGCGTAGCGATAGAAGCCAGCGGGGTCATCTGCCAGCGTGGGACGTACCTGGTAGAAATCCGCATTGGCCAGATAGCGGGCATGCATTTCTTCGGAAATGGCCAGCAGCGTCGGGTTGCCGGCTTGGCTGCCGATCATGCTGGTGTTGAACTGCGTGTTCATTCCCAGCTTTTCGTTTTGCATGGGTGGGTGTAACAGCAGCCCGTCATCGGTGGCGAGCAATTCTACGGTATCGATAGCCGCAGTGTTATGAGCGGCACTCGCCGCCGCATCCAGCAGTTGGTCATCGACATCCATGTATATCCCGCCTTCAGCATGCAGCAACGGGTAGCGCAATACATCCGATGCTGAGGAGAAGTTGGTGGCTACACCGCCGTTGCCGTCGATTGCTGCTTGGTACTGGGCAAAGTACTGGCTTTGTTCGAAGGCGGTGAAGAAAGGCTGGTCTTCCAGTGTTAATACCTGCATATCGGGCACTCTTGCCTCTAGCATGCGCAGGTTTTCCGCAAAGGCCTCGGGGTTTGCTTTTGACAGGAATAGCCGATATCGATACGCACTGTCGCGTAGTTTTAGTGCGTTGGCAGCCAGTGTGCCAAGCAGCTCGTCGCTGAGCGTTTTATTGCCGACCCAAAGCGATGAAATCAGCTTGGGGATCGGGTGAGCACCTGGCGGGACGGGCGCTGGTAAATGTACGGGAAGCTGCACATCGATACCCAGCGCTCGCAGGGATGACATGCGCATCTGGTTTGTTACCTGGCGCCCTTCGGGGTTGACGATGCGCAAGTTACCGGTTTCGGGCTCGGCTTCATAGTAAACCGGTTCTACCTCATTGGTGCCTTCCTCGGTGATGAACAGATCGGCTTCCATGTCGTAGACCAGGTCGAGCACTTCTGCGTAGTCGGGCACTTCTTCGTAGTAGCCGATCAGTTGGTCCACATCGCCGTTGTACCGAGGAAAGCGCCTTACCGAGTTGGCAACGACGGCATCAGCGTCCGGCAGGGGCGCTATGCGCGCCGGGCGGTGAAAATAGGGGGCTACTTCCACCTCCGGCAAATGGGGCGGGCTTACGGGGCTCAGGGGGTATCCCCATTGATCATTGATTTTGCGCGGGAGAACGAAGCCGTCTTCCTGATAGCGAAACAGCGCAGTGCTTTTGATCACGGCCTCAGCGGCCAAGGGGGTTGAATTCAAAAGACCATAAGCGATATCGCCCAGCCCTTGCTGTTTTTCGCGCAGGGTTTTCCCGTTGATGGCCTGGTCAAGGCCAAGCGCAAGCTGCGCTATACCGCCTAGCGCAAGCAGCGGGGCCAGGCCCGGCACCACGAATGTCAGCGGTGCCACAAGCGTGAGGGTGCTGTTCAGGTAGCTGGCCCATCTGGATTTTGTTATTTGCGCATTGCTGGTAATGAGGAAATCGGCATCGTCGTAACAGCGTTGGCGCTGACGCTCGGCCATGGCCTGGAACAGATCGCCGGTAAGGCGTGGGTTGTACTTGCCGGGGCGGTAGTTGACGTACGTACGCGGTGGCCATGTACCGTCGTCGTTGAAAAAGCCATGCTCCGGTGGCAAGCGGTGGTTGTGCGGATAAACGCCCAGGCCTTCCAGGGCGGTGTCCAGGCCGCTGAAGTCGATGCCCTGTGGGCCGTCGGCCAGGCGGAAGTGTTGCTTGAGTGCCTGGCGCGTGTCGGCGCCTTTGCACTGTTGGCCAACCCAGTCTTTCAACAGGTCTTCGCTGGCGAACTCCAGTAGCGGTGAACTGTTGCCGGGGGCGTAGAGCAGGATCAGGTCGGTCTTGGTGTCGTTGATGTACAGCAGGTCGGTGGCGGCATAGCCGTAGATGCTCAGCGTGCTCAGGCGTAAACCTTCGCCGCGCGGGATCAGTTCGGCTGCCCGCCAGGCCAGCTTGCGTGCGGCGTCGCTCAGGCTGCCTTCTGCGACCTGTTTGTTGCAGGCAGCGATGAAGTTGAGTTTGCAGCACAGTCGGTAGTCTGAAAGGTGTTGATGCCAGAAAGCGTCGAGTGATGCCGTGTAACCTGTGTGAAAGTCCATTGCTTCTATATGGCTTTGCAAGGCTTCGGCGCGGATGTCGAGCAGTGTGGAATGATCGTAACGGGCGGGTGTGCTGCGCTTGAACAGGCCATTGAACACTTCGTACCAGGCGCCGTTATCGTAAATGGGCTGTGGGGGGAAGTGGTCGACCAGTGTGATCGGGCCATCGTCCGGCAACGTGCCGGCCCAGGGTTGCCTGAACAGCCCGCCGAAGAAGTCGTTGTTGGATTCGCCTTGCCAGTTCATCAGCACCGCTTGGGTGAGGCTGACGCGCTGTACGACTTTGGCCTGGTAACTGGCGATGCCATCAGGGTGAACATGCAGCGTGACGACATCAATCAGGTCTGGGTCCTGGTGTACCCCTTGGGTGGCAAGCCAGGCAGCAATTGCGCGCTTGGCTTCGCGGTCTGGGCGGGGAAGGGTGGCGAGGTGGTTGCGTACGAACTGCACGCCAGCCGCATTGATGTGCGTGGTGGCCATGTCGGTCTCCGTGGGTTGGGAAAACCACAGCATCGACCGGCTGATTGGCAGGGGAGTGGTAAATAGTGCTGGCCCTGAGGTTCAGCCTGGCGGGCCAGGCAGGCGCGCAAGCACCTCTGTCACGTCGCGTTCGTCTATCGGTGAATCATCGAAGCCGTACGGGACTTTACCGCGCAGTTGCCACGCAAACGCGATGATTTCGGCGATGGTCAGGTACAAAGCTTCCGGGATCTGCTCGCCCAGCTCCAGGCGCGCCAGCAGGCGCACCAGCTCGGCATTTTCGTAGATTGGCACCTCGTGTTCACGGGCCAGGGCCAGGATAGCTTCGGCCAAGGCATCGTCACCCTTGGCGCTGAGGGTGGGGGCCTGCTGGCCGTCGTAGCTCAGGGCAATGGCCTGGCGTGTGTGCTTCTGGCTCATGCGTTTTCATCCACCCAACGTTGTTCTACCCGCGTGCGCGGGCCTTGTGGCGGCGTGCCAGGGTGGCACTCCAGGTCACCGACGTCCAGGCCACGTGCCAGCAGGCGCTCGCGCAGGGCGCCGAGCTGGGTGTCGATCAGCCTGGCGGTTTGCTCACGCTCTGCCCACAGTTGCCCGCTCAGGCGGCCTTGGCTCAGTTGTGCCTGTACCTGCACGGGGCCGAGTGGCGACAGGTCGAAGGCCAGTTCGATGCGCCAAAGGGCCTGCAGCGGGTCTTGTGCTTCATGCTGGCGGTCGGCTTGCTGCTGCGGGGTTTCTTCGCGCTGCAGTTTGACCTGCAACGGGATGAATTCCTGGCCGTGGCGGATCGGCACTTCGGTTTGCCAGGTGGTCTGCAGGTTGCCGTTTTCCAGCGTTCCGGTCTGTTGCAGGCTGCTCATGGCATGGCTTTGCAGGCGCGAAATTGCCGCAGCGGCAAGGCGCAGCAGTTGTTGCAGGTCGCCTTCGTCTTCCAGGGCCTTGAGCAGGCGCGAGGGCAGCGGGAACGCGCCCGGCTGCGGCCTGGGGCTGACCCGTTCGAGCATGCCCAGCGCACTGCGGGCCAGTGCCGGCATGGTCACGGCCAGGCTGGCTGGTGCAAGGTTGGCCGTGCCGGGCGGCGTGGTCGAAGCCTGGGCGACCAGCCGCAACAAATGCGCCTTCAGATCGGTGGCGACGCTGGCAGGAAAGCCACCCAGCAGTTTCGCTTCAAGGAAAGCGCCACTGTTGTTCAAGGCCTGGGCAACCGCTTTCGCATCGCCCAGCTGGCGCGCATCTGGCAGGCTGACCAACAGGCGTTCGGCGCTGGCGCGCAGGTCGCCATCGATGCCAGGGTCTCGGGTCATCTGCTGCAGGGCGTTGAGCAGGCAGGGCAACGAGGCTTGGCGGTTTTGCTGGGTTAGCAGCTGCTGGGCGATGTTGAGCTGGTCCTGCCTGCCGCTGAGTGGCACGAAACGCAGTGACTGGTCACCCTGCACCAGCGCGCTGAGCAGGCTGCCGATAGCCAGAGGGCGTGGGCTGTCCACCGTCAGGGTGGCGCCGGCTTGGGCGCTGTTGAGCAGGCTGATCAGGGCCCGGTAGGCCGCAGGCTGGCCAGCGGCCTGGGGCAGTAGCTGGTTGGTCATGACCTTGCCTTGCAGCAGGGTGCCGACGGGCACCTTGCTGGTGTCCAGGCGGGTGAGGGTGGCGACCTGGCTGGCGCTGGCCTGCTGCAGCATGATCGCCAGATGATTGCTTTCGGTCTGGCTGACGGTGACCTGGCTGCCTTGAGGCAGGGGCTGGCTGGCACTGGCTTGCAGTTGGGTCTGAAGGCCGTTGGCCTGCATCAGCCGTAGCACCAGCTGAAAGTCGCTGCCCACCTGCCGCATCGCAACCACTTCGGCCTGTGCGGTCTCGCCAGGGGCCATCAAGCCAGGCTGCGGTTGCGTCAGGCGCAGCAGTTCGCCGGTCATACCGGCCTTCATGGCTTGGGTATTGACTGCGGTTTGTGCAGCGAGACTATTGATTTCAGTCATGATTGTATACAACCTGTCGAACCCGGCCTCTTGGCAGCGCGGCGGCGCATGTAATAATGCCGAGCGCCCGTGGTTGCCAGTATAACGGCAGCGCTGGGGGCGACTTGAGACACAGGGCTTCAGGCGACGCCGCACTGAAGCCCTACAAAGATAAGGCGAAACCGTGACCCTTCACCTCCAAGCCGCAGGCCTGGCCTGCGAGCGCGACTGGCGCCTGTTGTTCGAGCAGCTCGATTTCGAGTTGGGTGCCGGCGACATGCTGCAGATCAGCGGCCCCAACGGCAGCGGCAAGACCAGCCTGCTGCGTCTGCTGGCCGGGCTGATGCAGCCGACTGCCGGGCAGATCCTGCTGGGCGGTAAGCCACTGGCCGAGCAGCGCCATGCCCTGGCCAGCATCCTGTTGTGGATCGGCCACGCCGCTGGCATCAAGGACCTGCTCACCGCTGAAGAAAACCTCACCTGGCTGTGCGCCTTGCACCAGCCGGCCAGCCGCGAGGCGATCTGGGCCGCGCTGGAGGCCGTCGGCCTGCGGGGTTTCGAAGACGTACCCTGCCATACCCTGTCAGCCGGCCAGCAGCGGCGCGTGGCCTTGGCCCGGTTGCACCTGGCCTGCCCGCCGCTGTGGATTCTTGACGAGCCGTTCACGGCCCTGGACAAGCAGGGCGTGGCACAGCTGGAAGCACACCTGGCGGCCCATTGCGAACAGGGTGGCACGGTGGTGCTGACCACCCACCACATGCTGGAACGCAAGCCCTCCGGTTACCGTGAACTGAACCTGGGGCAATGGGCGGCATGAGCGTATTCGTCTTGTTGTTGCGCCGCGAAGCGCGCCTGCTGTTCCGCCGTCCGGCCGAGCTGGCCAACCCGCTGGTGTTCTTCGCCATCGTCGTGGCGTTGTTCCCTTTGGCGGTCGGCCCGGAAAGCCAATTGTTGCAAACCTTGTCGCCTGGGCTTGTCTGGGTGGCGGCATTGCTGGCGGTGCTGTTGTCGCTGGACGGCCTGTTCCGCAGCGATTTCGAGGACGGCTCGCTGGAACAGTGGGTGCTGTCGCCGCACCCGCTGGCGCTGCTGGTGCTGGCCAAGGTGCTGGCGCACTGGATCTTTTCCGGGCTGGCGCTGGTATTGTTGGCGCCGCTGCTGGCGCTGATGCTGGGGCTGCCGAGCCATTGCCTGCCGGTGCTGCTTGGCTCGTTGCTGCTGGGTACGCCGGTACTGAGCCTGCTGGGTGCGGTGGGTGCGGCGCTGACGGTTGGCCTCAAGCGCGGTGGTTTGTTACTGGCGTTGCTGATTCTGCCGTTGTATATCCCTGTATTGATCCTGGGCAGTGGTGCGTTGCAAGCGGCGTTGCAAAATATGCCGGCAACCGGCCACCTGCTCTGGCTTGCCAGCCTCACGGCCCTGGCCGTGACCCTGGCACCCTTTGCGATAGCGGCCGGCCTGAAAATCAGCGTTGGCGAATAACGAGTCCCGGGCTTTCAAGCCCGGCCAATACCCTGGATGTACCCTGATGAAAATAAGCTGGACGTGGTTCCACAAGCTGGGCTCCCCCAAATGGTTCTATGCCATCAGCGGCCGCATGCTGCCATGGCTGGCCGGTGCTGCCGTGCTCCTGCTGCTGGTCGGCATCACCTGGGGCCTGGCCTTCGCCCCACAGGACTACCAGCAGGGCAACAGCTTCCGCATCATCTACATTCATGTGCCGGCGGCAATGCTGGCGCAGTCCTGCTACGTGCTGCTGGCGGTGGCCGGGGTGGTGGGGCTGGTGTGGAAAATGAAAATCGCCGATGTCGCCTTGCAATGCGCCGCGCCGATCGGCGCCTGGATGACCGCCGTGGCGCTGGTCACTGGCGCCATCTGGGGCAAGCCGACCTGGGGCAGCTGGTGGGTGTGGGATGCCCGCCTTACGTCCATGCTTATCCTGCTGTTCCTGTACTTCGGCATTATTGCGTTGGGCCAGGCGATCAGTAATCGTGACAGTGCGGCCAAGGCCTGCGCGGTGCTGGCGATTGTCGGCGTGGTGAACATCCCGATCATCAAGTACTCGGTGGAGTGGTGGAACACCCTGCACCAGGGCGCCACCTTCACCCTTACCGAAAAACCGGCGATGCCCGCAGAAATGTGGCTGCCATTGCTGTGCACGGCGCTGGGTTTCTACTGCTTCTTCGGTGCCGTGCTGCTGTTGCGCATGCGCCTTGAAGTGCTCAAGCGCGAGGCGCGCGCCAGTTGGGTCAAGGACGAAGTGTTGAACAGCCTGGGGCGGAGGGCCGCACAATGAGCTTTGCCACCTTTGGCGACTTTCTCGCCATGGGCCACCATGGCCTGTACGTGTGGTCGGCCTATGGCATCTGCCTGGCCGTGCTGGCGCTGAACGTTGCTGCGCCGCTGCTGGCCCGCCGTCGCTACCTGCAAGAAGAGGCGCGCCGTTTGCGCCGGGAGAACAACCAGTGAATCCGCAGCGCAAGAAACGCCTGTTGCTCATCGTCGGCCTGCTGGTCGGCGTCGGGGTTGCCGTCGGCTTTGCCTTGAGCGCACTGCAGCAGAACATCAACCTGTTCTATACCCCCACCCAGATCGCCAATGGCGAAGCACCGCTGGACACCCGCATCCGCGCAGGCGGCATGGTCGAGAAAGGCTCGGTGCAGCGTTCGTCCGACTCGCTGGATGTGCGCTTCGTGGTCACCGACTTCAACAAGTCGGTACCGATCACCTACCGTGGCATCCTGCCTGACCTGTTCCGCGAAGGGCAGGGCATTGTCGCCCTGGGCAAGGTCAACGCCGACGGTGTGGTGGTGGCCGACGAAGTGCTGGCCAAGCACGATGAGAAGTACATGCCGCCCGAGGTCACCAAGGCCCTGAAGGAAAGCGGCCAGGCCGCCACGGGCGGGGAGGCCAAGCCATGAACGCGGCGCTGGTAATCCCCGAACTGGGCCAGCTGGCGATGATCCTGGCCATCTGCTTCGCCGCTGTACAGGCCAGTGTGCCGCTGCTCGGCGCCTGGCGGGGCGACAGCCTGTGGATGAGCCTGGCACGGCCGGCGGCGTGGGGGCAGTTCGCCTTCCTGGCCTTCGCCTTCGCGTGTTTGACCCATGCCTTCATGACCGACAATTTCTCGGTTGCCTACGTAGCCAGCAACTCCAACAGCGCCTTGCCCTGGTACTACAAGTTCAGCGCTGTATGGGGCGCCCACGAAGGTTCGTTGCTGCTCTGGGCGCTGATCCTGGGCGGCTGGACCTTTGCCGTGTCGGTGTTCTCGCGCCAGTTGCCGCAGGTGATGCTGGCCCGTGTGCTGGCGGTGATGGGCATGATCAGCGTGGGCTTCCTGAGCTTCCTGATCATTACCTCCAACCCGTTCCAGCGCTTGCTGCCGCAGGTGCCGACCGATGGTCGCGACCTCAACCCGCTGCTGCAGGACTTTGGCCTGATCGTTCACCCGCCGATGTTGTATATGGGTTACGTGGGCTTCTCGGTGGCCTTCGCCTTCGCCATCGCTGCCTTGCTCGGCGGCCGCCTGGACGCTGCCTGGGCGCGCTGGTCGCGGCCGTGGACCATCGTTGCCTGGGCCTTCCTTGGCGTGGGCATCACCCTGGGCTCGTGGTGGGCCTACTATGAGCTGGGCTGGGGTGGCTGGTGGTTCTGGGACCCGGTGGAAAACGCCTCGTTCATGCCCTGGCTGGTAGGCACGGCGCTGATTCACTCGCTGGCAGTGACCGAAAAACGCGGGGTGTTCAAGAGCTGGACCGTGCTGCTGGCCATTGCCGCGTTCTCGCTGAGCCTGCTGGGGACTTTCCTGGTGCGTTCCGGTGTGCTGACTTCGGTGCATGCCTTTGCCGCCGACCCGTCGCGGGGCATTTTCATCCTGATCTTCCTCCTGTTCGTGGTCGGTGGTTCGCTCACCCTGTTCGCCCTGCGGGCCCCGGTGGTCAAGAGCCAGGTCGGCTTCGCCCTGTGGTCGCGCGAGACGCTGCTGCTGGCCAACAACCTGGTGCTGGTGGTGGCCGCGTCGATGATTCTGCTCGGTACCTTGTACCCGCTGGTGCTCGATGCCCTCACCGGGGCCAAGCTGTCGGTCGGCCCGCCGTACTTCGATGCCTTGTTCCTGCCGCTGATGGCGCTGTTGATGGTGGTGCTGAGCGTGGGGGTGGTGGTGCGCTGGAAGGACACCCCGGGCAAATGGCTGGCCAGCATGATGACCCCGGTGCTGATCGGCAGCGCCATCCTGGCCCCGGTGGCCGGCTTTGTCGTCGATGACTTCGACTGGCCGACCCTGACCGCCTTCGCTCTGGCCGCCTGGGTGGTGCTCGGCGGGCTGCGCGACATCCTCGACAAGACCCGCCACAAAGGCCTGCTCAAGGGCCTGCCCTGCCTGGGCCGCAGCTACTGGGGCATGCAGCTGGCCCACCTGGGCCTGGCGGTGTGTGCGCTGGGCGTGGTGCTGTCGAGCAACAACAGCGCCGAACGCGACCTGCGCATGGCCCCGGGCGAAAGCGTGGAACTGGGTGGTTACCACTTCCTGTTCCAGGGCGCCAAGCACTTCGAAGGGCCGAACTTCATCTCCGACAAGGGCACCGTGGTGGTCAGCCGTGATGGCCGTGAAATCACCACCCTGCACCCGGAAAAGCGCCTGTACACCGTGCAGCAGTCGATGATGACCGAAGCCGGCATCGATGCAGGCTTTACCCGCGACCTGTACGTCGCCCTGGGCGAGCCGCTGGAGAACGGCGCGTGGGCCGTGCGCGTACATATCAAGCCTTACGTCCGCTGGATCTGGCTGGGCGGTCTGCTGACTGGCCTGGGTGGGTTGCTGGCGGCCCTCGACCGGCGTTACCGCGTCAAGGTCAAGACCCGGGTGCGTGATGCCCTGGGCGTGTCTGGAGCAGCTGCATGAAGCGTTGGATCATGGTAGTCCCCCTGGCAGTGTTCCTGCTGGTGACGGTGTTCCTCTACAAAGGGCTGTTCCTCAAGCCCGACGAGCTGCCTTCGGCAATGATCGGCAAACCGTTCCCGGCGTTTTCGCTGGCCTCGACCCAGGGCGACCGCACCCTGACCCAGGCCGACTTGCAGGGCCGCCCGGCGCTGGTCAACGTGTGGGCCACCTGGTGCCCGTCCTGCAAGGTCGAGCACCCGTACCTTAACCAGCTGGCCCAGCAGGGCGTGGTGATTCACGGGGTCAACTACAAGGACGACAATGCCGCCGCGCAAAAATGGCTGGCCGAGTTCCACAACCCTTATCAGCTGGATATCCGCGACGAGCAGGGCAGCCTGGGCCTGGACCTGGGCGTGTACGGTGCGCCGGAAACCTTCCTGATCGACGCCAAGGGCATCATTCGCTACAAACACGTGGGCATTGTCGATGCCACGGTGTGGCGCGAACAGCTGGCCCCGCTTTACCAGGGCCTGGTCGATGAGGCCAAACCATGAGGCGTTGGCTGGCGGCTGCCGTGCTGGGCATGAGCCTGGCCGGCGTGGCCAAGGCGGCCATCGACACCTACCAGTTCCGCGAGGAGGCCGAGCGCGAGCGCTATCAGCAACTGACCAAGGAACTGCGCTGCCCCAAGTGCCAGAACCAGGACATTGCCGATTCCAACGCACCGATTGCCGCCGACCTGCGCCGGGAAATCTTCCGCATGCTGGGCGAGGGCAAGAGCAACCAGCAGATCGTCGACTTCATGGTCGACCGCTATGGTGACTTCGTGCGCTACAAGCCGGCGCTCAGCGGGCGCACCTGGCTGTTGTGGTTCGGCCCGGGGATTCTGCTGGCCGGCGGTTTCGTGGTGTTGGCGGTGATCGTGCGCCGGCGCCGCGGTACGGCTGTGCAGGGCGGCAATGAATTGTCTGCCGAAGAACGCGAGCGTCTCGCCAAACTGCTGGAAAAAGAACAGACCCATGATTGAATTCTGGCTTAGCGCGGGCCTGCTGCTGCTCGCTGCCCTCAGCTTTTTGCTGATCCCTATCCTGCGTGGCCGTCGTCGTCAGCAGGAAGAAGACCGCACCGCCCTGAACGTGGCCCTGTACCAGGAGCGTGTTGCCGAACTGGCCGCCCAGCAGGCTGCTGGCGTGCTTGACGAGGCGCAGATGACCAAGGGCCGTGACGAGGCTGCCCGCGAATTGCTGGCCGATACCGAAGGCGCCGAGGCACCGCGCCAGGGCCACTTGGGCAAGGTTTTGCCGCTGCTGGCGGCTGTGCTGGTACCGCTGATGGCGCTTGGGCTGTACCTGCATTTTGGTGCGGCCGACAAGGTGGCCCTGACCCAGGAGTTCGCCGAGGCGCCCAAGTCGATGGAAGAAATGACCACGCGTCTGGAGCGCGTGGTGGAGGCCCAGCCGGATTCGGCCGAGGCCATGTACTTCCTGGGGCGCGCCTACATGGCCGAGCAACGCCCGGCTGATGCGGCGCGCACCTTCGAGCGGGCCGTGGCCCTGGCAGGCCGCCAGCCCGAGCTGCTGGGGCAATGGGCTCAGGCCCTGTATTTTGCTGCTGACAAACAGTGGAGCCCGCAGTTGCAGGCGCTGACTGACGAAGCTTTGAAGGCCGACCCCAACGAAGTGACCAGCCTGGGCCTGCGCGGCATCGCGGCCTTCGAAGGTGAGCGTTACCAGGAAGCCATCGACTACTGGAAGCGCCTGCTGGCGCAGCTGCCGGAAGGTGACGCATCGCGTGACGCCCTGCAGGGCGGTATCGACCGCGCCGTCGAGCGCCTGGGTGGGGCTGTGGCGGAAGCTCCACCCGCACCTGCGGCGGCCCGCCTGAAAGTGCGGGTGGAGCTGGCAGCGGCGCTGAAAGACAAGGTCAAGCCGGACGACACCGTGTTCATCTTTGCCCGCGCCAGCAATGGCCCGCCCATGCCGCTGGCGGCCAAGCGGGTGACGGTGGCGCAGTTGCCGATCGAGGTGGAGTTGTCGGATGCTGACGCGATGATGCCGCAGATGAAACTGTCGCAATTTGCCGAAGTCCAACTGGTTGCACGTGTATCGCGCGCTGGCCAGCCTACCCACGGCGAATGGATTGGCCAGGGTGCGCCACTGCCCAGCGCCACCCAGGCTACCCAGCGCCTGACCATCGACAGCCCCGACCAGTAAGAGAGCAATGCCATGCACAGCACCGTCCGCCTGACCCTGATTACCCTGGCCCTGGGTTTGTCTGCGTGTACGGTGCATCAGCCGTATGAGCAGCCTGAACCCCCGATTGAACGCGTGCCGCCACAGGGGCCGGTGGTCAAGCCGTTGCCGGGCGGGCAGCCATCGACCCAACCGAGCAAGCCGGCGGCGATTCCCAAACCGATGCCGCGTACCTCGGCCAGCTTTGCGCCACCACCGGGCGGGGCCAGCCATTGGGATCCGAAGCTGGGTGTGTATGTGTTGGAGAAACAGCCCAATACCTTCTACCGGCAGCGTACTTATTACCGGTTCGACAACGGCTGGAGCTGGTCGCTGAGCCCGAATGGGCCGTGGCAGGAAACTGACAGTAGCGGCGTACCAGGCGGTTTAGGTCGCGCGTTCGCCCAGTAATAGTGTTGTTTATGCCCGCGCCTGAAAGCGAACAGCGAAACAGTGCCGGTTTTTAAATCGCGCATAGTCCGTATGCGATGGCGACGCTGACTCACCTATTCGCCCTTACTGCGAGTCACTTTTTGTCAAACGCGACAAAAAGTAACCAAAAAACGCTGCGCTCCCATCATCCGGCCCCTACGCTGCGCTCCGGGGTTCCCTCACTCCGGCCTTGCTCCCGGGAGGACCGCGCTGCAGGCCCCATCCTGGGGCCCAGCGCTTGACGGGCATCCATGCCCGTCACCTCCCTCCGCAAGGCCTGCGTTCGGCCTCCTGAAGTCGCGAAGATCAAGATCAAGAGCGGGGCTTTGTGTGGCGGTACAGTACAGTTTTACCTTGATATTTCGGTTGACTGTACTGGTCGATCACTCCGCATAATGACACCTCGAATTGACCCGCAGGTGGCTTGCGCAAAATTGCGCCTTCGCCGAGGGCTATCTGGTGAAGATCGGCCATGCCAGCGCGGTCGACACTGATGCGTGCGTCACTGTACTGCCGCAAGGTACCTAAGTAACCCTTTCAGCCATCTGCCTGGCAACACCCGGGCAACAAGGAGTGTGTGCATGCAACTCGAAATCTTCCAGGTCGATGCCTTTTCCGCCGAACCGTTCGGTGGCAACCCGGCCGCCGTGATTCCGCTGCAAAGCTGGCTGCCGGACGATGTGCTGCAGCGCATCGCCGAAGAGAACAACCTGTCGGAAACCGCCTATTTCGTGCGCAATGGTGAAACCTACGACCTGCGCTGGTTCACCCCGACCGTGGAAGTTGACCTGTGCGGCCACGCCACCCTGGCGTCCGCCTATGTGCTGTTCGAGCAACTGGGCGAGCAGGCAAAGGTGCTGCGCTTCAACACCCGCAGTGGCGAACTGCGCGTCAGCCGTGGCGCTGACGGGTTGCTGGCGATGGATTTCCCGGCCAAGCAGCCGGTTGCAGTGGATATCCCGGCAGGGTTGCTGCAAGCGCTGGGTTTGAACCAGGCACAGGCGTTGTACCAAAGCGACGACTATGTGGTGGTGATCGACGATGCGTTGATCCTCGACACCCTGAAGCCGGACTTCGTTGCGTTGAACACGTTCGACGTGCGTGGTATTGCCGTGACGGCAGCAGGGCGTGGTTTTGATTTCGTCACCCGCTGGTTCGGCCCGCGGGTAGGCGTGAATGAAGACCCGGTAACCGGTTCGGCCCACACCTCGCTGGCACCGGTGTGGGCGGAGCGCCTGGGCAAGCGGGTACTGAGCTGTGAGCAGGGCGGGGCGCGCAAAGGGCAGCTGCAGTGCGAAGTGCCGGGCAATGGCCGGGTAATCATCAGCGGGCGGGCGGCGTTGTACCTGCGCGGTACCGTCTACTTCTGAGGCCCGTTCAGGCATCTATACTGGCTGGCTCTTTCCCTGTTCAAGGAGCCAGCCATGGCCCTGGAAAAACAAGGCACTTGCCTGTGTCGCGCCACCACGCTCAAGGTCACTGTAGACAACACCCATGTCAGTGCCTGCCATTGCAGCATGTGCCGCAAATGGACTGGCGGCCCGCTGCTGGTTGTGGAGTGCAGCCGGCCCCCGGTGATCGAAGGGCGTGTGCCCTCGGTGTATGAGTCGTCTGACTGGGCTCAGCGCGCGTTTTGCGGCCAGTGCGGCACGCACCTGTATTACCGGCTCAAGGCCAACGACTTCCATGCCGTGCCGGTCGGCCTGCTCGACGGTGACCAGGCGTGGGATTTCAACCTGCAGATTTTCGTGGAAGAAAAACCCGCCTGGTACTGCTTCGCCAACCAGACCAAGGAACTGACTGGCCAAGAGGTGTTCGAGCAGAACAGCTGATTGCTCAGCGCGGCCCGGTTTGAAGCGGCGGCATGAAACACCGCGCAAACTTGCAAAACCGGTGCATTCCTGAGAAAAGGGCAGCTTTGTTTTCCCGCGTTGGAGCGTGCCCATGAGCCAAGAACTGCAGATCATCGACCTGGTGGAGGGTGATGGCAAAGCCGCCGTCAAAGGCGCCCTGATCACCACCCAGTACACCGGCTGGCTGGCCGACGGCAGCGAGTTCGATTCGTCCTGGTCACGCGGCAAGCCGTTCCAGTGCGTGATCGGCACCGGCCGGGTGATCAAAGGCTGGGATCAAGGCCTGATGGGCATGCGTGTGGGTGGCAAGCGCAAGCTGCAGGTTCCAGCACACCTGGGCTATGGCGAGCGCAGCGTGGGGGCGATCCCGCCGAATTCGGACCTGACCTTCGAGATCGAATTGCTGGAAGTGCTGACGCGGGATGATTGAGGAAAAGGACTACACGCTCTGTCGATCGATGCCTGATTGAGGTGCTATTTAGGGTCGGCTAACCTTGCAGGCTTAGTGAGCGTACAGGGTAGTCCTCTATGAAATCGCATTTTTCATCTCGAGTGGTTCGCGAAGCCAATGCGTTGCTGGTGGCATCAGGCGCGCGAATGGAAATCTCGTTGCCGCGTGAACTGGCGAGTGTGGTTACAAACACCCGAAAAACACGCTCTGAATTGAAGGCAGCCTTCGCAGCTGCGTACTGCCGATTACGCAAGGGGTAATAGCCTGATGGCTGACGGCTGTTACAACCACATCTACTCGGTGCTTGTGGAGAATGAGCAAGATACGCTCGGTATCATTGCCTATTCGCTTTACAAGAGGCAAAAAATCGAGTTTATCCAGGCTTTCAAGGAAAAGCATGACCGGGAACCGCGGGATGAAGACCTGGCGCCTTTCCACGATGTCAGTAACAGCCCCTCGCAGATAGAGGGTTACCGTAATCAGGCCAGCCAGCTTGCTCAGGGATTTCTTGATGCCTCGATCGCGGCGCAGGCTGTGGAGCTTGAGCAGTACTATTCCGACAAGGCAAGCAGCGAGATCAGGGAGGCCAAGCCCGGATTCTGGTTGGGCGTGGCGCAGAGTCTCGTGGGCTCAATCCTCTTCGTATTCTTGCTGGGCTTTCTGGTGTTCTTCACGTGGAGTTTGAATCAAGGCCCGAAGCAGGTCATTGAACAGGTGTTCGATGTAATCATTATCGATTCAGACTCTCGGGGTGAAACGGCTGGAGTGCCGTAGCGGTCAGCGGTGGAAGTGACAAGGTACGAACGGACACAATTCAGAAACACCCATCCCCTAACCTAGGCCTTGCCTAGGGAACGGCATCTACCTCCAGGGAGGAACCAAACGGGTTCAGGGCACTCTGACCCTCACTCGTTGCCAAGGATGGCATTCACTACAAGGGCGCCCTGCAGCTGATGGGGCGATGTGGCGGGTTAATCCGATTTTCTTTGCCACACGAGCCTGCCTTGATGAAGTTGCCAACATTCTTCCGCCGTCGCCGTCACTTGCTGCTGAGCCTGGTGCTTACAGCTGTCGCCGTACCGCTGGCGCTGGAGGCTGTCGAAAGCCGTGCGCAACCGGTGGATGGCACCCAGACCCTGGTGTTCCTGCGCCATGCCGAGAAGCCGGGCGAGGGGCTGGGCCAGTTGAACTGCCAAGGCTTGAACCGTGCGCTGGACCTGGCCACTGTGCTGCCCGAGCGCTTTGGCAAGGCCGATTACGTGTTTGCTGCCAATCCTTCGCGGCATGTCGAGGAAGGCAGCAAGGACGAAAGCTACAGCTACATCCGCCCGTTGATGACCATTACCCCCAGCGCCATCCGTCTGGGCCTGCCGGTGAACATCGACTATGGCGCCAACGACACCGACGAACTGGCTGACGAGCTGCTGAGCGACAAGTACCGCAATGCAACCATCTACACCGCCTGGTCGCATGGTTACCTCCCGGAGTTGATCAATACCGTGGCCGGCAAGGCGCTGGGTGAAGAGCGGGTGATTACCGATGACTGGAACGGCGATGACTTCGATACCCTCTATGTACTGACCCTGACCTGGCACGACGGCAAGGCCAGCCTGCTCAGCCGCAATGTGCGCCAGGGTTTGAATGACGGTGCGCATAGCTGCCCGACATGAGGTTTTAGCGTGACGGGTAATTTACCTTGGCCCGTGGCAGTGCAGAGTGCTTGACCCGGTTGATGGTTTGACCTGTACCGGCCCTATCGCCGGCAAGCCAGCTCCCACAGGGACCGCACACATGTTGAAGCCTGTGCAACACCTGTGGGAGCTGGCTTGCCGGCGATAGGGCCGGAGCAGGTTAAATACCTTTAACGGCCAAACCGCATAGGCCAACCCACCACTTTCTTCGCCCGTGGCGTGGCATAGGTGCGCACCTTGGAGGTACTCAACCCCATGCGCACCAGCGATTCGGCAATGGTCACCGCCGCGCTCACACCATCCACCACCGGCACGCCGGTGCGTTGGCGGATCTGCTCATCCAGCCCGGCCATGCCGCCGCAGCCCAGGCAGATCACCTCGGCCTTGTCATCACGCACGGCTCGCTCGGCCTGCTCCACGATGGCTTCCACCGCACGCTGCGGGTCTTCTTCCAGTTCCAGCACGGCCAGCCCGCTGGCCCTTACCGAGGCGCAGCGGTCGTACAGCCCGGAGAGCTTCAAACGGTCCTCGATCAGCGGCACGGTGCGGTCCAGGGTGGTCACCACCGAGTAAGCATGGCCCAGGTACATCGCCGTGCTGGCGGCTGCATCGGTAATGTCCACTACCGGTACGTTCAACAGCTCCTGCAAGCCTTCACGGCCGTGTTCGCCGTAGCCGGCCTGGATCACGGCGTCGTAGGGGCCTTCATAGGCCAGCACCCGGTCCATCACGGCGATGGCAGCCAGGTAACTCTCGAAATTGCCTTCCACCGACTCGGCGCCAAACCAGGGGGTGAGGCCAATGATCTCGGTGCCGGGGGTGGCGACACTGCGCGCTTGTTCGGCAATGGCCTCGGTGATGGCTTCGGTGGTGTTGACGTTGGCAATCAGAATACGCATGGGCAGGCTTCCTTGATCAATGGCTGCTGTGGTCGACAGCGATGCACTCGCCGCTGACGTCGTGGTAGTGGCGGTTGCGAGGCGCGATCAGCAGGTACAGGGCGGCGGCGATGCCAGCACCGATCAGCCAGGAGAACGGCGCCACATGCTGGAAGTGGGGGACCAGCGCCAGGACAATGGCCAGCAGTGCGGCCGGCACGAAGGCTGCCACGGCGCGCAGGTTGATGCCCTTGGTGTAGTGGTAGGCACCGGCCGGGTCTTCGCTGTAGAGCTGCGGCACGTTGATGCAGCCTTTGCGCAGCAACCAGTAGTCGGACATGATCACCCCGTACAGCGGGCCGAGCAGGGCGCCCAGGCCCGACAGGAAGTACACGATCACCAATGGGCTGTTGTACAGGTTCCACGGCAGGATCAGCACCGCCACGGTGGCACTGATCAACCCGGCGCGGCGGAAGTTGAGGTGACGCGGCGCCAGGTTGCTGAGCACGAAGGCCGGGGCGACGAAGTTGGCCATGATGTTCACTGCCACGGTGACGATCAGGAAGGCCAGGCAGCCAAGTACCAGGAAGGGTGTGCTCGGGATGGCCGCGACGATCTGCGTCGGGCTGTCGATAATCTGGCCGTTGATCTGGAACTGCGCGCCGCTCAGCACCACGGTGATGATGGCGAATACCAGGATATTTACCGGCAGGCCCCAGAAGTTGCCCACGCGAATGGTCTTGCGGCACGGCGAGGAGCGGGCAAAGTCACAGAAGTTCAGCACCAGGGTGCCGTAAATCGCCAACCACAGCGCACCGCCGGCAAAGATGTTGCGCCACATCTCGTAACCGGTCAGCGGCTCGGCCACCGACCAGGCGATGCGCGTGTCGGCCTGGAAGTACATGAACACCGCCAGGGCCGAGACGGTCAGCAGGATCACCGGGCCGGCGAAACCCTCGTAGCGGCGCACCATCTCCATGCCGTACGCCAGGATCACCAGCTGCACCAGCCAGATCGACACGAAGCACACCCAGCCCAGGCTTGAAAGGCCGAGGATGCTGTCATGGTCGTAGGCTGCCATGTGCGGCCACACGGCGGTCAGTAGCACGCGCAGCACCACGGAGGCGAGGTAGGTCTGGATGCCGAACCAGGCAATGGCGATGACGGCGCGGATCAGCGCCGGAATCTGCGCGCCGTGGATGCCGAAGGCGATGCGGCTGATGACCGGGAAGGGAACGCCGGTTTTCTGCCCCATGTAGCCGGACAGGTTCATGAAGAAGTACACCAGCGCCGCGCCAATCGCCAGCGACAGCAGGATTTGCCAGCCACCCAGGCCAAGGGCGAACAAGCCCATGGCGAACGAATAGTTGGCGATATTGTGCACATCGTTTGTCCACAACGCGAAGATGCTGTAGCCACCCCAGCGGCGGCCTTCGATACGGGTAGGTGCAAGGTCGCGGTTATGCAGGCGCGGGCTCAGGGCCAGCGCTGGCTGGCTGCCGTCAAGTGTGGAAGCAGGGTGGGTGCTGGCGACGGATAGTTCAGGGGCAAGGTCGAGGCTGCTACTCATTCCGGCGGGCTCCTGATGCACATGGACTGCGATGAGCGGGCATGCGCACGGGCTCGCCATCTCGTCGGTGCAGCTTGGCATCACAGGGTTCTGGGCGCGGCGGCCGGGATTGGACCGGCGTCGCGGGTTCTTGTGTATTTATGTTTTGTTTGGTTTGTATACAAAACACGAGGACACAAAAGCGAGTTCCATGCCAAGGAAAGAGCAAGCGTTAAAGGGCTGTCATTTCGAATCTAGGGCTTCGAAAGATAAGTTCATGAAATTCAGGAACTATAAGTTGACCAAATAAACAGGTTTAAATTTTTAGGCAGATAATTAGTTGATCGAATGGTCAAAATTAGTTGCAGGGTAGTGTGTAACGTATTGGGGCGTTACCGGAGAAAGTGCACACAAAAATGGCACTTAAGGTGACATTTTTGTGCACAAAAAATAGTCAGGTTTTGCTGTGCCGCCTCTCAATCCATCGGCGGCAACCGCCGCTTCACCGGGCTCTTCTTGATGATTGCGGTGTTGGTCTCGGCCAGCACATTGATGCGGTCGAGCAGGGTGTCCAGTTGCTCCATCGAGCGCACATGCAGCCGGGCAATGAAGCAGTCTTCGCCAGTAACCTTGTCGCACTCGGTGAACTCAGGTATTGCAATGATCTGCCGCTCCACCTCCTGCAACTGCCCCGGCAGCGGGCGGATACGCACGATGGCCTGCAACTGGTAGCCAAACGCGCGCGGGTCGACCTCCACGGTGTAGCCGCGCAGCACGCCACGCTCCTCCAGCCGGCGCAGGCGCTCGCTGACGCTGGGTGCGGACAGCCCGCTCACCTGCGCCAGGGCCTTCAGCGAGCGGCGCGAGTCCTCCATCAGTGCATTGATCAGGAGTTGGTCGATGGCGTCAGTCACGGTCACCTCAATAGGTCATTCGCGTTATTTACCTTGATAGTAAAGGCAGGTATGCCAATCTGCCTTCGTTATCCGCTGGATGGCACACCGGTATCCTTTGCATACTGTTGCCATCGTCAACGGGAGGTGTGAGATGGACAGTTCATTGCGCCGTGGCTCGCTGGAAATGGTCGCTGCCATGCTGATTTCCGGGACCATCGGCTGGTTCGTGCTGGTGTCCGGCCAGCCCGTGCTTGAGGTGGTGTTCTGGCGCTGCGTGTTCGGCGCCGTGACCTTGCTGGTGATCTGCGCCGCGTTTGGCTTTCTGCGGCCGGGAGTGATCAGCCGCACGGCGTTCTTGCTGGCGATTGCCAGTGGGGTGGCGATTGTCGGCAACTGGTTACTGTTGTTTGCCTCTTACTCGCGGGCGTCGATTGCCATTGGCACGGCGGTGTACAACGTGCAGCCGTTTCTGCTGGTGGGGCTGGCGGCGCTGTTCCTGGGCGAGAAAATCACCTTGGCCAAGGTGACTTGGCTGAGCGTCGCCTTCCTCGGCATGTTGGCCATCGTCAGTGCCCACGGCGCGGGGCAGGGTGGCGGTGAGGATTATCTGCTGGGAATTGCCCTGGCGCTGGGGGCGGCGTTCTTGTACGCAATCGCTGCACTGATCATCAAGCGCCTGAGTGGCACGCCGCCTCACCTGATTGCATTGATCCAGGTAACCACCGGTGTGCTGATGCTGGCACCCTGGGTCAGGCCTGGCGGGTTGCCTGGAGAAGTGCCGGCGTTGGCCAGCTTGTTGGCACTGGGCATGGTGCACACCGGCCTGATGTATGTGCTGCTTTACAGTGCCATCCAGCGTCTGCCCACGGCGTTGACCGGGGCGCTGTCGTTCATCTACCCGATTGCGGCGATTCTGGTGGACTGGGTGGCGTTCGGGCATCGGCTGGCGCCGCTGCAGTGGCTGGGCGTGGGTTTGATCCTGGTGGCGGCGGCGGGGATGCAGCAGGGCTGGTGGTTCCGTTCTGCACAAGTGGCGGTCAAGGGGTAGAATGGCGGCCTTTTCATTTGTTTGCGACCCACCATGACTTCGCCGATCCACACCCTTGAGCAACACCTGCTCGCCGCGTTCGACCCTGCCCCGCAGGAAACCCGCCGACTGTTTCACGGCCGTGGCCGCTGCTGGGTGGGCCTGGAGCAAGTGACGGTCGACTGGTTGCAGGGGGTGCTGTCGGTCGCCTTGTTCCGCGAGCCACCCGAGGGCCAGCTGGCTGAACTGGAAGCCATGTTGCGTGCCTTTGCCGAACGCCCGCAGTGGTCTGGCCAGGCGATCCTCATTCAGCACCGCTACCTGCCCGACAGCCCGGGCCAGTGGCTGCTGGGCGAGCCGTGCCAGCAGCGTGAGGTGGTCGAGGATGGCCTGACCTACCTGCTGGACCTGGGCGTGCGGCAGAACAATGGCCTGTTCCTCGACATGCGCTACGGCCGGCGCTGGGTGCGCGAGCAGGCAGCGGGCAAGCGTGTGTTGAACCTGTTCGCCTACACCTGCGGTTTTTCGGTGGCGGCGATTGCCGGTGGCGCCGAGCAGGTGGTGAACCTGGACATGGCCAAGTCGGCGTTGTCCCGTGGCCGTGATAACCACCGCCTGAATGGCCACGATGCATCGCGGGTGGCTTACCTGGGGCATGAGCTGTTCAAATCGTGGGGCAAGGTGCGCAGGTACGGGCCTTATGACCTGATCATCATCGACCCGCCCACGTTCCAGCGTGGCAGTTTTGTGCTGACCCAGGATTACGCGAAGATCCTGCGGCGGTTGCCGGAGTTGCTGAATGTGGGTGGCACAGTGCTGGCGTGCGTGAACGACCCGGGGATCGGGCCGGAATTTCTGATCGAGGGGATGGCGGAGCAGGCGCCTTCGCTGGCGTTTGTCGAGCGGTTGGAGAACCCGCCGGAGTTTCCCGATGTGGACCCGGCGGGGGGCTTGAAGGCTTTGGTATTCCGTCAGACCTGAGTTTGCCAGTACCGGCCCTATCGCCGGCAAGCCAGCTCCCACTGGTACTGCACGCGGCTTGGGCATTGTGCAGTACCTGTGGGAGCTGGCTTGCCGGCGATAGGGCCGGGCCTGCCTACATCATTTACTGACCGCTATAAATCTGGTCAAACACGCCGCCATCATTGAAGTGGGTCTTCTGCACGGTGCGCCAGTCACCAAAGGTTTTCTCCACCGACAGGAAGTCCACTTTCGGGAAACGGTCGGTGTACTTGGCCAGTACCGTCGCATCCCGTGGGCGCAGGTAGTTGTTGGCGGCGATCTCCTGAGCTTCTGGCGACCACAGGTACTTCAGGTATTCCTCGGCCACGGCCTGGGTACCCTTCTTGGCGACCACCTTGTCCACCACGCTCACCGGTGGCTCGGCCTCGGCCGACACGCTTGGGTAAACCACTTCGAACTGGTCGCGACCGAACTCGCGGGCGATCATTTCGGCTTCGTTCTCGAAGGTGACCAGCACGTCGCCGATCTGGTTGGTCATGAACGTGGTGGTAGCAGCACGGCCACCGGTATCCAGCACCGGCGCTTGCTTGAACAGCTTGCCAACGAAGTCACGGGCCTTGGCCTCGTCACCGCCTTGCTTGAGTACATAACCCCAGGCGGACAGGTAGGTGTAGCGGCCGTTACCCGAGGTTTTCGGGTTGGGCACGATCACCTGCACACCGTCCTTCAGCAGATCGGGCCAGTCTTTCAGGGCTTTCGGGTTGCCCTTGCGCACGATGAACACGGTGGCCGAGGTGAACGGCGCGCTGTTGTTCGGCAGGCGGGTTACCCAGTTGTCCGGTACCAGCTTGCCGTTGTCGGCCAGGGCGTTGATGTCGGTGGCCATGTTCATGGTGATGACGTCGGCCGGCAGGCCATCGATCACTGCACGCGCCTGCTTGCTGGAGCCGCCGAAGGACATCTGCACGTTGACCTTCTCTTTGTGCTCGGCTTCCCAGTGTTTCTGGAAGGCCGGGTTGTAGTCCTTGTAAAAGTCGCGCATCACGTCGTAGGAAACGTTCAGCAGGGTAGGGGCGGCCTGGGCGAGGTTGCCCAGGGCCAGGCCTGCGGCGAGCAGCGAGGCGGTGAAGAGTTTTTTCACGTTGCTTCCTTGTTATGGTTCAGATGTTTGGCAGTGTGCCAGCGACTATAGCGTTTGGTTCTTGGGGCTTTAAAGACGAAATGGCTCTTTGCTTATTCAGTTTTCGGGAACAGTACATTCCCACACCGGGAACAGAACGCGGCGCCATGCTCATGGGTCTTCTTGCTGCAAGTCGGGCAATCATGCTGCAGCTGTTCACCACGCATGGCATTGGCCAGCTCGGCGGTAAAGATGCCGGTCGGCACGGCAATAATTGAGTAACCCGTAATCATCACCAGCGACGACAGCACCTGGCCCAGGGGCGTCTTCGGCACGATATCGCCAAACCCCACGGTAGTGAGTGTGACGATGGCCCAGTAGATGCCTTTGGGGATGCTGGTAAAGCCATGCTCCGGTCCTTCGATCACATACATCAAGGTGCCGAACACGGTTACCAGGGTCGAGACCGTGACCAGAAACACGATGATCTTCTGCTTGCTGCCGCGCAGTGCCTCCATCAGGTAATGGGCCTGCTTGAGGTACGGGCTGAGCTTGAGCACGCGGAAGATCCGCAGCATCCGGATCACCCGGATGATCAGCAGGTACTGGGCGTCGCTGTAGTACAGCGCGATGATCCCCGGCACGATCGCCAGCAAGTCGACCAGGCCGTAGAAGCTGAACGCATAGCGCAGGGGCTTGGGCGAGCAGTACAGGCGGGTGAGGTACTCGGCCAGGAAGATCGCGGTAAAGCCCCATTCGATGGCTGCCAGCAGGCCGGCGTAGCCTTGGTGTATTTCGTCGATGCTGTCGAGGATCACCGTGACCAGGCTGGCGAGGATGATTAGCAGGAGGATTTTGTCGAAGCGTCTTCCAGCCACGGTGTCGGTCTGGAAGACGATAACGAAGAGCCGTTCACGCAGGCTCGCAGGGTTGTTCATTAGCTCGGTCCACAAAAGCGATGGGCTGAGCCTAGGGGTTGCGTTTCAGCTGTGCAAGCGGCTGGCATTGCGCTGTCTGGGCTGGGCCAGATGGTTGCCCGCATGCATCAGCCAGCAGGCGGCGACAAAGGGCGCAGTCAGACCTGCCACAGGCAGCAGCGTGAACACCGGTTGCAGCAGCAAGGCCAAGGCAATTGCCAGCATTGTCACCCACGGTTTCTCACCCTGCCTGCTGAAGGCCAATGCCGCCAGTGCCGCATTGAAACCGTACAGGCCCAACCACGCAGCCTGCGCCTGGTCGGTCAGCAATGCCACACCGCCACCAATGGCTGAGCCGATCACTGCCCACATCGCGGCATAAGGGTTGGCGATGAACATGCCGACCATGATCAGCAATCCGGCCAAAGGTTGGTCGAGCAGGAAAATCTGGCCCACACCCCGCGCCAAAGCATATAGCGGGTCGGCCTCGACGAAGCCGCTGGGCGAAGGGCTGGCGAACAACAGCACGGCCCAACCCAGCAGCACGAACGGCGCCGTGTAGGCGATCAGCAGCTTGCCGCCGCGTTTGCGCCACTGGTGGGTGATGATGCTGGACAGGCCGCCTGCAGCAATGATCAGCGGTGGCAGGATGACCGACCACGGCAGCACGGCGCTGATCAGCAGGCCAATCAGCACACCGTTGTAGCAGTACAGCCCGGCCTGGCGGTCGGCGCGGTCGTAACCACGGGCCTGGGCGGTGATCAGGCCGGCCAGGGCACCGAGCAGGGCACCGCCGACCAGGTCGGGGGCGGTCAGCAGGATGGCCAGCAGGCAGCACAGGCCGCACAGGGGGGTGCGCAGCAGCAGCACCTGGCTGAAGCCGTTGAGTAACGCCGTGGCCCAGTCGGGGCACGGGTTGACGAAATTTTTGGTGTACATGGGGCAGTCAGTGAGGTTGAAGGGAAGCGGTGGGCCTCTTTGGGCCTCGGGTTTTCCGCTGTTGTGTGCAACACCGCTAACCCAGTGGGAGCGGGCAAGCCCGCTCCCACTGGGGAGGTGTGGTTGCTTAGATCAAGGTCTCGATCCGCAGCGTGTTAGTCGACCCCGGCTTGCCAAAAGGCACACCGGCCGTGATCAGCAGCGTATCGCCACGGCTGGCCATGCCTTGCGCCTGGGCAATCTCCAGCGCAGTCGACACAACCTCGTCCACCTGGCGCAGGCGGTCGTTGACCACCGAATGCACGCCCCACGCCACGCTCAAACGGCGAGCGGTGTTCAGGTTCGGCGTCAGGTTGAGGATCGGTGCCCGTGGCCGCTCGCGCGCAGCACGCAGGGTGGAGGCGCCCGATTCGCTGTAGTTGACCAGCACCGCCACCGGCAGGATGCCGCTGATACGGCGGATGGCGCAGCTGATGGCGTCCGATACCGTGGCTTCGGCTTTCGGCCGGCCAACGTCGAGCTGGGCCTGGTAGTCCGGGCCGTTTTCCACCTGGCGGATGATCTTGCTCATCATCTGCACGGCTTCCAGCGGGTAGTCACCCGAAGCGGTCTCGGCCGACAGCATCACCGCATCGGCACCTTCGGCCACGGCGTTGGCCACGTCGGTAACTTCGGCGCGGGTCGGTGCCGGCGAGAAGCGCATGGATTCGAGCATCTGCGTGGCCACCACCACTGGTTTGCCCAGCTGGCGGCAGGTGCCGATGATGCGTTTCTGGATCTGTGGCACGCTTTCGGCCGGCACTTCCACGCCCAGGTCACCACGGGCCACCATGATGGCGTCTGCCAGTTCGGCGATGGCTTGCAGCTGTTCGACGGCCGATGGCTTTTCGATCTTGGCCATCAGGTAAGCGCGGTCGCCAATCAGCTGGCGGGCTTCGACGATGTCTTCCGGGCGCTGCACGAACGACAGGGCCACCCAGTCCACGCCCAGTTCCAGGCCGAAGGCCAGGTCGCGGCGGTCTTTTTCGGTAAGCGGGGAGAGGTCGAGTACCGCTTGCGGCACGTTCACGCCCTTGCGGTCGGACAGCTCGCCGCCGTTCAGCACGGTCGTGTCGATGGCGTCGGCGTGCTTGGCAGTCACCCGCAGGCGCAGGCGGCCATCGTCCACCAGCAGGTCCATGCCCGGCTCCAGCGCAGCGATGATTTCCGGATGGGGCAGGTTGACCCGCTCGCTGTTGCCCGGCGTCGTGTCCAGGTCCAGGCGCAATGACTGACCACGCTGCAGTTGCACCTTGCCTTCGGCCAGGCGGCCAACACGCAGCTTGGGCCCTTGCAGGTCCATGAGGATGCCCAGCGGGTAGTTGAGCTGCTGCTCGACTTCGCGGATCCACTGGTAGCGCAAGGCGTGGTCAGCGTGTTCGCCGTGGCTGAAGTTGAGGCGGAAGATGTTCACCCCGGCCTCGACCAGCTGGCGGATGTCGTCTTTGCCTTTGATCGCAGGGCCGAGGGTGGCGAGGATCTTTACTTTTTTATCAGGCGTCATGATTGGGCAGTCTCAAGGATCAGGATGGCGCGGAAATCGTTGACGTTGGTGCGGGTTGGTTCGGTGACGATCAGCGCATCCAGCGCGGCGAAATAGCCGTAGCCGTTGTTGTTGTCCAGCTCGTCGCTGGCCGAAAGGCCCAGGGCCTCGGCGCGTGCGTAACTGCCTGGGGTCATGAAGGCACCGGCATTTTCTTCCGAGCCATCGATGCCGTCGGTATCACCGGCCAGGGCGTACACACCCGGCAGGCCTTTCAGGCTTTCGGTAAGGCTGAGCAGGAACTCGGCGTTGCGCCCGCCACGGCCATTGCCGCGCACGGTCACGGTGGTTTCGCCGCCGGACAGGATCACGCAGGGGGCTTTCAGCGGCTGGCCATGCAGCACGATCTGCCGGGCGATACCGGCGTGTACCTTGGCCACTTCGCGCGATTCGCCTTCCAGGTCACCGAGGATCAGCGGGCTGAAACCGGCCTGGCGGGCTTTCACGGCGGCGGCTTCAAGCGACTGCTGGGGCTTGGCGATCAGCTGGAAGTGGCTGCGGGCCAGGGCCGGATCGTCGGCTTTGACGGTTTCCGAGGCTGGGTTGTTCAGCCAGTCGATGACCGCTTGCGGCGCTTCGATGCTGTAGCGCTTGAGGATGGCCAGGGCATCGGTCGAGGTGCTCGGGTCGGCCACGGTGGGGCCGGAGGCGATGACCGTTGCCAGGTCGCCCGGTACGTCGGAAATCGCATAGGTGTAAACGGTGGCAGGCCAGCAGGCCTTGGCCAGGCGGCCGCCTTTGATCGCCGAGAGGTGCTTGCGCACGCAGTTCATCTCGCCGATGGTGGCGCCGGATTTGAGCAGTGCCTTGTTGATCTGCTGCTTGTCGGCCAGGGTCAGGCCCTCGGCCGGCAGCGCCAGCAGGGCGGAACCACCGCCAGACAGCAGGAAGATGACGCGGTCGTCTTCGTTGAGGTTGCTGACCAGGTCCAGCACGCGCTTGGCAACGGCCAGGCCGGCGGCGTCGGGGACCGGGTGGGCGGCTTCGACCACTTCGATTTTTTGGCAATTGGCGCCGTGGCCGTAGCGGGTGACGACCAGGCCAGAGACTTCGCCCTGCCAGCTTTTCTCGACCACTTCGGCCATGGCGGCTGCGGCCTTGCCGGCGCCGATGACAATCACCCGGCCGCTACGGTCGACGGGCAGGTAGGGTTCGAGGACTTGACGGGGGTGGGCGGCAGCGATGGCTGTGTCGAACAGCTCGCGGAGAATTTTTTGCGGATCGACCGACATGGCAGGCTCCCAATTATTGTTGTTCTGCAGAATCAAAAACGCCCCTGGAACTGCCTCCGTGCAGGCCGAACCAGGGGCGGGTGTTGCTCGGTGTCACTGGCTGCCCCGTGGTCGCAGGTCAGCCAGTGTGTGTTGCTTATTTCTCGTCGCGGATCGAGAAGTTGGCCATGTGCTCCAGGCCTTTGATCAGCGCCGAGTGGTCCCAGTTGCCGCCGCCCAGGGCCTGGCAGGTGTTGAACACTTGCTGGGCATTGGAGGTGTTGGGCAGGTTGATGCCCAGTTCCTTGGCGCCTTGCAGGGCCAGGTTCAGGTCTTTCTGGTGCAGGTTGATGCGGAAGCCCGGGTCGAAGGTGCCTTTGATCATGCGCTCGGCATGCACTTCAAGGATTTTCGACGAAGCGAAGCCGCCCATCAGGGCTTCACGCACCTTGGCCGGGTCGGCGCCGTTTTTGGCAGCGAACAGCAGGGCCTCGGCAACAGCCTGGATGTTCAGGGCAACGATGATCTGGTTGGCCACCTTGGCAGTCTGGCCGTCGCCGTTGCCACCGACGCGGGTGATGTTCTTGCCCATGGCCTCGAACAGCGGCAGGGCGCGCTCGAAGGCTTTCGGGCAGCCACCGACCATGATGCTCAGGGTCGCGGCTTTGGCACCGACTTCACCGCCGGATACCGGAGCGTCCAGGTAGGCGGCGCCGGTAGCCTTGATTTTTTCGGCGAAGGCTTTGGTGGCGGTAGGGGAGATCGAGCTCATGTCGATCACCACCTTGTTCGGGCCCACACCTTCGGCCACGCCGTTTTCACCGAACAGGACGCTTTCGACCTGCGGGGTGTCCGGGACCATGACGATGATGAATTCGGCTTCCTGGGCCACTTCCTTCGGGTTGGCCAGGGCCACTGCACCGGCGGCGATCAGCTCGGCTGGCGCGGCGTCGTGATGGGTGGAAACGAACAGGCTGTGACCTGCTTTCTGCAGGTTCTGGGCCATGGGCTTGCCCATGATGCCGGTGCCGATGAAACCGATTTTAGCCATGACAATGTGCCTCTTTGTATTTGTGATATCTCAAGCAAGCCTTGGCCCCCTGTGGGAGCGGGCTTGCCCGCGAAGCAGACAACTCGGTGGATGGCACCGGCTTCGCCGGTGTTCGCGGGCGAGCCCGCTCCCACAGGGTTCCGAGTTGTTTCTTAGATTGCGTTGTGCGTTTTCAGCCAGCCCAGGCCTGCTTCGGTGGTGGTCTTGGGCTTGTATTCCGCGCCCACCCAGCCCTGGTAGCCAATGCGGTCCAGGTGCTCGAACAGGAAGCGATAGTTGATCTCGCCGGTACCTGGCTCGTGACGGCCGGGGTTGTCGGCCAGCTGGACGTGGTTGATCAGTGGCAGGTTGGCTTCCAGGGTGCGCGCCAGGTCACCTTCCATGATCTGCATGTGATAGATGTCGTACTGCAGGAACAGGTTGTCGCTGCCCACCTCGGCCTGGATTTCCAGCGCCTGTTGAGTGGTGTTCAGGTAGAAACCCGGGATGTCGCGGGTGTTGATCATTTCCATGACCAGGCGAATACCGGCGGCTTTGAGCTTGTCGGCGGCGTAGCGCAGGTTTTCCACGAAGGTCTTGCGCACGGTGGCGCAGTCCGGGCCTTGCGGGCGGATGCCGGCCAGGGCGTTGACCTGGGTGTTGCCCAGCACCTTGGCGTACTCGATGGCCTTGTCGACACCGGCACGGAATTCTTCAATGCGGTCGGGGTGGCAGGTGATGCCACGCTCACCTTTGGCCCAGTCACCGGCAGGCAGGTTGAACAGCACCTGGGTCAGGCCGTTGGCCTCCAGCTGCTGTTTGATTTCGGCAGCACTGAAGTCGTACGGGAACAGGTATTCGACACCGCTGAAACCAGCGTCGGCGGCAGCCTTGAAGCGGGCCAGGAAGTCCTGTTCGGTGAACAGCATGGACAGGTTGGCAGCGAAGCGAGGCATGGGTTGTCTCCTTGCGTTGAAGGCCCCCAGGTAGGCCTGGGGGCGTCAGGCGATCAGTCCAGCAGCGAGATGGCGGTTGGCGCGTCGTTGCCGACCAGGGCCAGGTCTTCGAACTCGTTGACCGCGTTGATCTCGGTGCCCATGGAAATGTTGGTTACACGCTCGAGAATCACTTCGACCACCACCGGCACGCGGAACTCTTCGGCCATTTTCTGTGCCTTGATCAGGGCAGGGGCGATTTCTGCCGGCTCGAACACACGAATGGCCTTGCAACCCAGGCCTTCGACCACGGCGACGTGGTCGACACCGTAGGTGGCAGCGTCGGTGGAGTTGATGTTCTCGAACGCCAGTTGTACACAGTAATCCATGTCGAAGCCACGCTGCGCCTGACGGATCAGGCCCAGGTAGGCGTTGTTCACCAGTACGTGTACGTACGGCAGGTTGAACTGCGCGCCCACGGCCAGCTCTTCGATCATGAACTGGAAGTCGTAGTCACCCGACAGCGCAACGACTTTGCGTTTCGGGTCGGCCTTGACCACGCCGAGGGCGGCAGGGATGGTCCAGCCCAGCGGGCCGGCCTGGCCGCAGTTGATCCAGTGGCGTGGCTTGTACACATGCAGGAACTGCGCGCCGGCAATCTGCGACAGGCCGATGGTGCTGACGTAGGTGGTGTCCTTGCCGAACACCTGGTTCATTTCTTCGTATACGCGCTGCGGCTTGACCGGCACGTTGTCGAAGTGGGTCTTGCGCTGCAGGGTCGCTTTGCGCTCCTGGCAGTCTGCCAGCCAGGCCTTGCGGCACTGCAGTTTGCCGGCGGCTTTCCACTCGCGGGCCACTTCCAGGAACACGTCCAGCGCCTTGCCGGCGTCGGAAACGATACCCAGGTCCGGCGTGAACACACGGCCGATCTGGGTCGGTTCGATGTCCACGTGCACGAACTTGCGGCCTTCGGTGTAGACGTCGACCGAGCCGGTGTGACGGTTGGCCCAGCGGTTACCGATACCGAACACCAGGTCGGATTTGAGCAGGGTGGCGTTGCCGTAGCGGTGCGAAGTCTGCAGGCCGACCATGCCGACCATTTGTGCGTGGTCGTCCGGGATGGTGCCCCAGCCCATCAGGGTCGGGATGACCGGCACGCCGGTCAGTTCGGCGAACTCGACCAGCTTGTCGCTGGCGTCGGCGTTGATGATGCCGCCACCGGCCACCAGCAGTGGGCGCTCGGCGTCATTGAGCAGGGCCAGGGCTTTTTCGGCCTGAACGCGGGTGGCGGACGGCTTGTTGATGGCCAGCGGTTCGTAGGCGTCGATGTCGAATTCGATTTCGGCCATCTGCACGTCGAACGGCAGGTCGATCAGCACTGGGCCTGGGCGGCCAGTGCGCATTTCGTAGAAGGCCTTCTGGAAGGCGTAAGGCACCTGGCCTGGTTCCAGAACGGTAGTTGCCCACTTGGTCACCGGCTTGACAATGCTGGTGATGTCGACGGCCTGGAAGTCTTCCTTGTGCAGGCGTGCACGCGGGGCCTGGCCGGTAATGCAGAGAATCGGAATGGAGTCGGCCGAGGCACTGTACAGGCCGGTGACCATGTCGGTGCCGGCCGGGCCGGAAGTGCCGATGCACACGCCGATGTTGCCCGGGTTGGCACGGGTGTAGCCCTCGGCCATGTGCGAGGCACCTTCGACGTGACGAGCGAGGACGTGATCGATGCCACCGACTTTCTTCAGGGCCGAGTACAACGGGTTGATGGCAGCCCCCGGGATGCCGAACGCGGTATCTACACCTTCACGGCGCATGACCAGAACGGCTGCATCGATTGCTCTCATTTTGCTCATGGTTTGTGCCT
Source organism: Pseudomonas sp. LLC-1 (assembly GCF_002992185.1). Classification (NCBI taxonomy): domain Bacteria; kingdom Pseudomonadati; phylum Pseudomonadota; class Gammaproteobacteria; order Pseudomonadales; family Pseudomonadaceae; genus Pseudomonas; species Pseudomonas sp. LLC-1. The sequence goes on from NZ_LUVY01000009.1 coordinate 33,488, forward strand.
CATCGATTTTGTAATTGTATACAACTTGCGTTGCGACAGAGTGTATTCACGGCTGGCGCCTCAGGTCAATGGGTTTTCATCGGCTAAGCTGGCTTTCGCCAGAGCGCCCGTGAAAACGGCGATTTGCGCCATCGCATACGATCGTTTCAAAATATTGTATACAAAAATACATCTCGTTGTGTTCTATTTGCTCTATCGGTTTTCAACTGCCCTCAGGGCTTCTCACAACAAGAAGAGGACCTTTTCATGAACGCTTTGAACCTGAACGTTGCTGTCAGCCTGGTGAATGCCGCACTGGCAGCGGGCCGCAAGATCAACGCGGCGCCGTTGACCGTGGCGGTGCTGGATGCCGGCGGGCACTTGCTGGCGCTGCAGCGTGAGGATGGCGCTAGCCTGATCCGCCCTGAGGTGGCCACGGGCAAGGCCTGGGGCGCGATTGCGCTGGGTAAGGGGTCGCGTTTGCTGGCGCTGGATGCACAGCAGCGGCCGGCGTTTTTTGCGGCGCTGAACGGGATGGGCGAACGGCCGGTGGTGCCGGCACCGGGTGGGGTGCTGATTCGTGATCAGGCTGGCAAGGTGCTGGGTGCTGTCGGGATCAGCGGGGATACGTCGGACATTGACGAGCAGTGTGCGATCAGTGCGATTGAGGAAGTGGGGTTGCGGGCAGATGCGGGTGTAGCTGCCTAAATCTCTATTGCCTGTTCTGGCCCAATCGCCGGCAAGCCAGCTCCCACAGGTTTTTCACAGTGCTCAAGAGCTGTGGAGACCTTGTGGGAGCTGGCTTGCCGGCGATGGGCTGCATAGCAGCCCCACTGGCCCTATCAGGCCACCTCAGGCTCACAGCCCTTGAGCACCATGCGAATAATGGTCTCGGCCGCCGCGTCGTAATCGCTGTCGGCCAGCTTGGCCTTGCCGGTCACCGCAGAAATCTGCCAATCGAAATCCGCATACGTCTGTGTCGCCGCCCAGATGCTGAACATCAGGTGGTGCGCATCCACATGGGCGATCTGCCCGCGGTCGATCCAGCGCTGGATGCACTCGATGTTGTGCCGGGCCTGCTCGTTCAGCTGCTCAACCTGGTTCGGCGACAGGTGCGGGGCACCGTGCATGATCTCGCTGGCGAACACCTTGGAGGCGTGCGGCAGGTCACGCGAAATGCGGATCTTCGAACGAATGTATGAACTGAGCACTTCCTTCGGATCGCCGTCGGCATTGAACGGCGTCGACGCCTGCATGATTGGCGCGATGATGCTTTCCAGGACCTCGCGGTAGAGGTTGTCCTTGGACTTGAAGTAGTAATACACGTTCGGCTTGGGCAGGCCGGCCTTGGCCGCGATATCGCTGGTCTTGGTGGCGGCGAAGCCCTTGTCGGCGAATTCCTCGCTGGCCGCGCGCAGGATCAGTTCCTTGTTGCGCTCGCGAATGGTGCTCATGGTCAGGGATCTTCCTCGTGTCTGGCCACCTCTAAGAGGGATCGGGCATGGTAGCACCGGGCTCGACGGGGGCTCAAGGCAGCGGCTTTGGGCTAGAATCGATGGCACATACACATCTGGATACAGGCAAACATGGCAGGAAGCAGTCTACTGGTACTGATCGACGACATCGCCACGGTGCTCGATGACGTCTCGGTGATGACCAAAGTGGCAGCGAAAAAGACCGCAGGCGTGCTGGGCGACGACCTGGCGCTGAATGCCCAGCAGGTCACCGGTGTGCGTGCCGAACGCGAAATCCCGGTGGTGTGGGCGGTGGCCAAAGGGTCGATGGTGAACAAGGCCATCCTGGTGCCGGCGGCGCTGTTGATCAGCGCGTTCATCCCTTGGGCGGTGACGCCGCTGCTGATGGTGGGCGGTGCCTACCTGTGCTTCGAGGGTTTCGAGAAGCTGGCACACAAGTTCTTGCACAGCAAAGAAGAGGATGAGGCTGAGCACGAAGCCCGTAAGGAGGCGGTGGCCGATGCCAATGTCGACCTCGTGGCGTTCGAGAAAACCAAGATCAAGGGCGCGGTGCGCACCGACTTCATTCTCTCGGCGGAGATCATCGCCATCACCCTGGGCACCGTGGCCGATGCGCCGCTGACCCAGCAGATCATCGTGCTGTCGGGCATTGCCATTGTCATGACCATCGGCGTTTACGGGTTGGTGGCGGGTATCGTCAAGCTGGATGACCTGGGGTTGTGGATGACCCAGAAGGCTTCGCGTCTGGCTCAGGTGTTGGGTAACGGCATCCTGCAGACAGCGCCGTACATGATGAAGAGCCTGTCGGTGATCGGTACGGCGGCGATGTTTCTGGTGGGTGGCGGCATTCTGGTGCATGGCATCGCGCCCTTGCATCATGCCATCGAGGCGTTCAGCGAAGGGCGTGGTGGTGCGTTGACCGGTGCGCTGCTCAACGGCGTGGCCGGGGTGGTGGCCGGTGCCGTGGTGCTCGCGGTGGTCAGCGCGGTCTCTAAGGTTTGGCGTGCCGTCAGGGGCTGACCGCCACGCCTTTTTCCTCATCGCTGGCTGCCGGTTTCCAGGCGAGTAGGCCTTTGCTGAAATCGTTGGCCGCACTCTGGTAGTAGGCGATGGCCCGGCGTACCAGCGGGTTATCGCTACCCACGCTCAATTCCCGGCTGTTGCCCAATGCATCCTGATGCACACGCATGCCGCCGCGCGGGCTGAGGATCGCCAGGTCCTTACCGTCGAACAGGCCCAGGTGCTGATAGTTGCCGATCAGTACCCGCGGCGGCAGGGTGTCTTCACGCAGCAGGTCGCGGCCGAAGAAGGTCGAGGTGTAGCTCAGGTTCAGCAGGCCAAGCAAGGTCGGTGCAAGGTCGATCTGGCTGGCCAGCTGCGCGTCTTCGCGCGGGGCGATCAGCTTAGGGGCGTAGATCCACAGCGGGATCTGGTAGTTGTTCACCGGCAGGTCTTCCACACCGGCACTGCCCGCAGTGTGGTCGGCCACGAAGACAAACAAGGTATTGTCGAACCACGGTTTGCGCTTCGCTTCGCGCAGGAACTGGGCGATGGTATGGTCGGTGTACTTCACCGCACCTTCACGGCCTTCACCCGAGGGGATGTCGATGCGGCCGTCCGGATAGGTGTATGGGCGGTGGTTGGAGGTGGTCATCAGTTGCAGCAGGAATGGCTGCTGCTTGGCATGGTCGGCATCGGCCAGTTTCAGGGCCTGCTTGTACAGGTCTTCATCGGCCATGCCCCAGGCGTTCTTGAAGCCGATTTCGCTTTCGTCCACGCTGCTCTGGTCGACGATGCGGTAGCCGTTGCCGCTGAAGAAGGCGTTCATGTTGTCGAAGTAACCGCGCCCGCCATAGACGAACACGGGGTCATAGCCGACAGCGGCCAGTTGCTGGCCGAGGCTGCCGTAGCCGCTTTCGCGGCCGATGCGTTTGACGATGGAGCGGCCCGGTGTTGGCGGAATCGACAGGGTGATGGCCTCCAGGCCACGGTCGGTGCGGGTGCCGGTGGCGTAAAAATTGTTGAAGTACAGGCTTTCGCGGCGCAGGGCGTCCAGGTTGGGCGTGAGGTTACGCGGGTCGCCGTTGCTGCCCATGTACTTGGCGCTGAAGCTTTCGATGGTGACCAGGATGATGTTGGGCGTGCGTGGCTCGCCGCTGGCGTTGATATGGCGGCGGATATCCTCGGGCTCGCTGGCCTGGAACCGGGCATTGGGCTCAGCCAGCTCCTGGTGCATCTGCGCGCCGGCTTCACTGGCATCGAGGGTGGCGTAGAACTGGCTGTAGTCCAGTTCGTTGTTACGGAATGCGGCAAAGAACTGGTACGGGCCGTTGCTGGCCAGTTCGCGTTGGTAGGCGTTACCACCCTGGCCGCGGGGGAATTGCTGGTCGACCAGCAAACCGCTCAGCCCACCCAGTACAGCCAACAGCGCAATGCCGCCCAGGCGTTGGCGCAGATTGGCACCGGGGGCTGCGAGCGCCTGGCCGAGGGGCTTGCGCAAGACCACTGCAAGCAACACGGCGACCACAGCGATGCTGCCCAGCAGGGTGGGCAGTGGGTACGATTCGCGGATGTTGTCCAGCACTTCCTTGGAATACACCAGGTAATCGACCGCGATAAAGTTGAAGCGTACCCCGAACTCGCCCCAGAACAGCCACTCGGCCACCGCGACGAACAGCATCACGAACAGGCTGACGACCAGTACGCCGCCCATCAGCCGGCGATGCAAGCGCGTGCGCCATAAGCCTGCCGGGCACACGGCCAGGTACAGCCCCAGCGGCAGGGCGGCGTAGGTGAGGAAGCTCAGGTCGTACAGGGCACCACTGAAGAACAATGAGACGTAGTCGCCATGTACTTCATCCAGATGGGTGACCAGTAATACCAGGCGGGTCAGCAGGAAGATGCCGAACCACAGTGAACAAACTAACAGAAGATACCGCCACGGGGCGGCGAGGGACGTGCGCATTAAGTAGGCCTGTTTTCTTTTTTGAATGCGAGAATCCAAGCATGCTAAAGGGCAAAGTGCAAAAATTTTGTCAAAAATTTGCGGTGTTAAAGTGGAAAGCCTGGGCCTATAGTCAGTACTTTGCTTTTTCCTACAGCTCAGGAGGGGAAAACCATGTTTGGTAAAGTATTAACTTACGATGTGTACCACCTGGCGCTCTACCTGGGTACGGTCATGGCCTGGGGGGCGTTGGGCCTGTGGCTGCTGCTGCGCGGGGCGGGCGTCGAGGCGTTGTACAAGTGCTGTGCCATGTTCGGCCTGGCATTGACAATCAGCAGCATCATGCTGGTGCTGGACATCTTTCGAGTGATAGAACACTGGCAGGTAGAAGCGGGGCTGTTGCTGTTTGGTGGGTTGTTGCCTTGCCTGCTTGCCCTGACTTTCAAGGCAACTTTAAATGCGAATAGGATTGATCTGAATAAGTTGTAGGAAATTACTTACATGCTGCGCAGCCTATTGCACATGACAGCGCGTTGTTAATGCAACGCGCTGTCACGTTTCAGCGCATCAGAAGTGCACTTTCACCAGGAAACTCATGGTGTTCTGGTCCGTGGTGAACGCATCGCTGTCCTTGATGCCGTACTTGTTCTTCCAGTAGTCGTACTCCACACCCACGTACAACTGCTTCTCACCCAGGTGCAATGCCTTGCCCAGGTCGTACTTGATCTGCGGGTTGAAGTGCAGGTTGGCCTGGTAGGTGCCGCGACGGTTCTCGTCGTTGTCCACCACCCAGTCCATGAAGCCGTCGATCAGCACGTCGGAATCGCCGACCGGGATGGTGTACGACCACACCGGAGTAATCTGCCATACGTTGTCGCCGGCGCGGCTGCCGTCGGTGGTGCGGTTGTAGAAGTTCAGCTGGAAGTAGTCGAAGCCCGGGATGGCCAGGTCGAAGCCCGGGCCGATCAGGTACGACTCGGTGTCACCCTCGCCAAACTCGTAGGTCATGGCCAGCAGCACGTCCTTGACCGGGCCGAACTCCAGCTTCTGGTCGAAGATCTTGCCGAACGACAGGCGTGGGCTGAACTCGCCGTAGTAGGTGTTGGGGCCGTTGCTGGCGTCCTTCTTGCCCTGGTAGAAAATCTTGTCGATGAAGAAGAAGTTGTCGCCGTACTTCCACGCATCGGCATGCTCGAAGGTGAAGGTTTGCTGGGTCTCGGGGTTGACCTTGAAGTTCTTGCCCCACAGGTAGGTCAGGCTGTTGTTCTGCCATTGCAGCAGGTCGCCGCCGAAGGTGGTGCCACAGGCCAGCAGGCCGCCGGCGAGGATCAGGCTGTTGATGGTACGCATTGAAAGTGTCGCTCCCTTGATTGATCTGTTGTCAGCGCTCGTTGTTGGCGCTTTTTTGTCTTTTGAGTCAGCTTTTTTCGATAGGCCACAGCTGTTTGGCAAGGGTTGGGCCAACTTTTCCGGGTTGGCAAAACCTTCCTGCTCGACTTCGTTCTGAACGGATGAAAAGGGTCTTTCAGGCTGGCAACACGTTGGCCAACCGCCCGTATTCATTGACTGAGCGGTCAGTAAACGCAGGCAGAATCCGTTCTGCCCTGATCGAGGGGGCGCGCAGATTACTGGCTTGCGCGCCGGGCCTCAAGTGCTCCGTCCTGGAGCGGGGTGGTACAAACTTGTGCGTTTGGTCAGTTTTCTAGAAGTGCACTTTGATCAGCGCACTGGCGACACTCTGGTTGCTGTCCAGATTGCCGCGGCTGTCGATGCCGTACTTGTCCTTCCAGTAGCTGTACTCAAAGCCCACGTACAGCTGCTTGGCGCCCAGGTTCAGCGCTTTGCCCAGGTCGTACTTCACCTGCGGGTTGAAGTGCAGGTTGGCGTGGTAAGTGCCACGGCGGGTCTGGTCGTTGTCGGTGACCCAGTCCATGTAGCCGTCGATCAGAATGTCGGACCTGCCTACGGGGATGGTGTAGGACCAGCCGGGGGTAATCTGCCAGACGTTGTCACCGGGGCGGCTGCCCTCGGTGTTGCGCACGTAGAAATTCAGGGTGAAGTAGTTGAAGCCGGGGATGTCGAGGTCGAAGCCTGGGCCGATCAGGTAGGCCTCGTTGTCGCCTTCGCCGCGCTCGTAGGTCATGGCCAGCAGTACGTCCTTGATCGGGCCGAAGGCCAGCTTCTTGTCAAAGATCTTGCCGAATGACAGGCGTGGGCTGAACTCGCCGTAGTAGGTGGTGACGCCTTTGCTGGCGTCGGCCTTGCCGTTGTAGAAGATTTTGTCGACGAACATGAAGGTGTCGCCGTACTTCCATTTGTTGGCGTGCTCGAAGGTGATGGTCTGCTGGATATCAGGGTTGACCTTGAAGTCCTTGCCGTACAGGTAGGTCAGGCTTTCGCCATGCCATTGCAGCCATTCGCCGGCATGCGAGGGGAGGGTGGCCAGCAGGCTGCTGCCCAGCAACAGGGACGTGGTGATGCGCTTCATGTTGTGATTCCCGGACTTATTGTTTTTGTTGGCGGTTTTTTTGGCGCGCAGGCGCCCCGGGCGGCCCATTCCGGCGGGCCGACGGTGTTGCGTTTACTGCTTATGTGAATGCGGGGCGGCCATGCGCCGCCCCGTCTGGCTCAATGCTGGTGACAAGCGTCGTTGTGCACCGCGCGTTCGGCGCCACCGAGGATGTTGAACAGTACGTTCAACACCAGGGCACTGACCGTGGCCATGGCGATACCACTGTGGGTGATGGGTTCCATCCACTGTGGCATCTGGGCGAAGAACTCCGGGCGCACCACGGGGATCAGCCCGAAGCCGACGCTCACCGCCACCAGCAGCTGGTTGCGGCGGTCGCCGATGTCCGCTTCCTGAAGAATCTTGATCCCGGTGGCGGTCACCATGCCGAACATGGCAATGGACGCGCCGCCCAGTACCGCAGGCGGGATCGAGGCAATCAGGAAGGCCGCCTTCGGCAGCAGGCTGAGCACAATCAGCAGTGCACCGGCCACGATGGTGACAAAGCGGCAGCGCACCCCGGTCATCTGCACCAGGCCGATGTTCTGGGCGAACGAGGAGTGGGTGAAGGTGTTGAAGAAGCCGGCGATGAACGATGCACCGGCATCGCACAGCAGGCCGCGCCGCAGCATCCCTGGGGTGACTTCGCGATCGGTCACCTTGCCCAGGGCCAGGAACATGCCCGTGGACTCGACGAAGATGATCACCACCACCAGGCACATGGACAGGATCGGCGCCAGGCTGAAGGTCGGCATGCCGAAGTGCAGTGGGGTGACCACTTGCAACCACGGTGCGTCTTTCAGGCCCGACAGGTCGACCATGCCGATGGAACCGGCCAGGATGTAGCCAAGGCCCATGCCCACCAGTACCGACACGTTGACCCAGAACCCGCGCATGAAGCGGTTGATCAGCAGGATGACCGCCAGCACCAGGCCCGCTACCAGCAGGTAGATCGGCGAGCCGAAGGTTTCTGCTTCATGGCCGCCACCGGCCCAGTTGACTGCCACCGGGAACAGCGACAGGCCAATCGAGGTAATCACCGTACCGGTGACCAGCGGCGGGAAGAAACGCACGACCTTGGACATGAACGGCGCGATCAGCATGCCGAAGAACCCGGCGGCGATGGTCGCGCCGAAGATCCCCTGCAGGCCCACACCGGGCATGCCGGCCATGGCCACCATGCTGCCGACGGCAGCGAAGCTGGCCCCCATCATCACCGGCATGCGGATGCCCACCGGGCCGATACCGAACGACTGGATGATGGTGGCGACGCCTGCGACCAGCAGGTCGGCGTTGATCAGGAAAGCGACTTCTTCACGGGACAACCCGGCGGCCTGGCCGATGATCAGCGGCACGGCGATGGCGCCACCGTACATCAGCAGAACGTGTTGCAGGCCAACCAGGATCAGTTGGAACAGGGGCAAGGGCTCGCGCGGCGGCGCAATGGGGATGTACGCCTTGCGTGACTCGGACATGCAGCACCTCGAGTTTTGTTTTTATTCTCGGATCCAAGCGTCGGCTTCAAGCGGCAGGCCCTCGGTGAAGAGAGGCTGGGGTTCCCGCTTTAGGCTGAACGCTCGATGCTTGCTTGTTGCGTATGGCTTGAAACAGAGGCCGGGGTTGCCGGCCTCTTCGCGGGTAAACCCGCTCCTACAGGGGAGCTGTGTTGACCCGATTGCGGTGTTTCAGTTGACCGGGGCACCTTTGGCGATCCAGTCGCCGACGAGCTTGCGCTCTTCGGTGGTCATCTGGGTGATGTTGCCCAGCGGCATGATCTGGCTGGCGACCGCTTGCGCCTGAATGCGCGCGGCCTGGGCCTGGATCTGCTGCGGGGTGTCGAACATCACGCCGGCAGGGGCGGCGCTGAACAGTGGGCTGGTCGGCTTGGACGAGTGGCACACGGTGCAGCGTTCCTGGATGACGTTGTGGATCTTGTCGAAGTTGTCGCCGCCAGCCTGGGCAGTCGCCTGGGCAGGTGCTTCAGCCGGTGCTTCGGCAGGCTTGGCTGCTTCTTCGGCACGCAGTTCGGCGGCGGTCTTGCCACCTACGGCAGTAGCCGGCAGTGGCTGGTACTCCACTTTCGCTGCGGCTTGCTCAGGCGAAACAGCCATCGGCTTAGGGCCGGTGACGTAGGCCAGGCAGATCATTGCCAGGGCGCCGACCGGCAGGGTCCAGGCGTACTTGTTGCTGTCGTGGCGGGTGTTGAAGTAGTGGCGGATCAGAACCGCGGCTACTGCAATGCCGGCCAGGATCAGCCAGTTGTACTGGCTACCGTAGGTGCTCGGGAAGTGGTTGCTGATCATGATGAACAGCACCGGCAGGGTGAAGTAGTTGTTGTGACGCGAACGCAGCAGGCCTTTGGCCGGCAGTACCGGGTCGGGCGTCTGGTTGTTCTCGATCGCCGCCACCAGCTGGCGCTGGGCCGGCATGATGATGCGGAACACGTTACCCACCATGATGGTGCCGATGATCGCGCCGGTGTGCAGGTAGGCGCCACGGCCACTGAACACCAGGCTGAAGCCGAAGCAGGCGGCAATGATCAGGACGAACAGTACGGCACCGAGCAGGGCAGGTTTTTTACCCAGTGGCGAATCGCACAGGAAGTCGTAGATGAACCAGCCGGCTACCAGCGAACCGATCCCGATGGCCACGCCTTCGGCACCGCTCAGGGTGCTGCCAGGGGCCAGCAGGTACAGGGTCGGGTTCCAGTAGAACACCACGCACAGCAGGGCGATACCGGACATCCAGGTGAAGTAGGCTTCCCATTTGAACCAGTGCAGGTTCTCGGGCATTTTCGGGGGTGCGAGCTTGTATTTCTCCAGGTGGTAGATACCACCGCCGTGAATCGCCCAGAGATCACCCGACAACCCATCGCGCGGGTTGCTTCGGTTCAGGTGGTTCTCCAGCCAGACGAAGTAGAACGATGCACCGATCCAGGCGACACCGGTGATCATGTGAACCCAGCGAATGCTCAGGTTCAGCCATTCGTGAAGGTGTGCTTCCACAGTATGTACCTCTGCCGATCACCGTGAACGATGACCGACCTTTTCTTATTGGTGGGGATTGAGGATCAGCATCTGTTCCTCGGTGAAGTAATGCTCATCGCAGTTGTTGCCAGAACCGCTGCGATCAACCACCAGGAAGTCATCCCGCTTTTCGATCGTCAGCACCGGGTGGTGCCAGACGCCGCGATGGTAATTAACGCCCTGCCTGCCATTACTGCGGAAGGCCCGGACCAAGCCTGATACAGGTGCATCGCCAACGGGCGCGACCACGATCAGAAAGGGGTTGCCGAGCAGCGGAATGAAAGCCTGGCTGCCCAGCGGATGGCGTTCCAGCATGCGTACGGTCAGCGGCATGTCCAGCGCGTCGGCGCGGAAGATGCTGATGATCGCCTTGTCTTCAGGCTCGGCGGTTTCGACCGTGGCGAGCTTGTGAAAGCGCATGGTCGAGCCGTTGTTGATCATGAAGTGGTCGCTGCCGTCGGTTTCGATCACGTCACCGAAGGGGGCGAAGGCTTCTTTGGTCAGGGGCTCGATCATCAGGGTGCGCATGCGGGTCTCTCTTATCTATTCGTTGTACTGAAAAAGGTTCGGCTGTTGCTTACAGCTGCAGCAGGCGGAACAGGGCGATCAGGTTGATCTGCGCCAGGGCTTCCTTGAACTCGGCATCGGCATCGTTGTGGATGCGCTTCTCGAAGGAGGCGAGGATCTGGTGCCGGTTGCTGCCCTTCACCGCCATGATGAACGGGAACTGGAACTTGGCCTTGTAGGCGTCGTTCAGCTCGGTGAAGCGGGCGAACTCTTCGGCGGTGCATTGGTGAATGCCGGCACCGGCCTGTTCGTTGGTGCTCGATTCGGTCAGCTCGCCCTGGATGGCGGCCTTGCCGGCCAGGTCCGGGTGAGCGTTGATCAGTGCCAGCTGGTCGGCGTGGTTGGCGCTGAGCAGAATGTCGCTCATGCGCTGGTGCAGGGCTTCGATTTCGTCCAGCTCGCCCAGTTGGCCCAGGTCATAGGCCTTTTCGGCCACCCACGGCGAATGCTCGTAGATGTCGGCGAAGGCGCTGACGAAGGCGTCACGGCCGAGGGCGGATGGCTTGAGGGTGTTGAAGGCGGTCATCAGGCGTTCTCTTTCTTGTACGGGTGGGTGGTGTGCCAGTGGCGGGCGATGTCCACGCGACGGGCGAACCAGACCTGGTCATGGCTTTTTGCGTAATCGACGAAGCGCTTCAGGGCGGCCAGGCGCGCCGGGCGGCCGACCAGGCGGCAGTGCAGGCCGATGGACAGCATCTTCGGTGCTTCGGCGCCTTCGGCGTACAGCACATCGAAGGCGTCTTTCAGGTACTGGAAGAACTGCTCGCCGCAGTTGAAGCCCTGTACCTGGGTGAAGCGCATGTCGTTGGTGTCCAGGGTGTAGGGGATCACCAGGTGCGGCTTGCCGGTAGGGTTGTTCGGCTCCCAGTAGGGCAGGTCGTCGTCGTAGGTGTCGCTGTCATACAGGAAGCCACCTTCCTCCATCACCAGGCGACGGGTGTTCGGGCCGGTGCGGCCGGTGTACCAGCCCAGCGGGCGTTCGCCGGTGAGTTCGGTGAGGATGCGGATGGCTTCGAGCATGTGCTCGCGCTCCTGGGCCTCGTCCATGTTCTGGTAGTCGATCCAGCGGTAGCCGTGGCTGCAGATTTCGTGGCCAGCCTCGGCCATGGCGCGGATCACGTCGGGGTGGCGCTGGGCGGCCATGGCCACGGCGAAGATGGTGAGCGGGACGCCGCTGTCCTTGAACAGCTTCAGCAGGCGCCACACGCCGGCACGGCTGCCGTATTCGTACAGCGACTCCATGCTCATGTTGCGCGCGCCCTGCAGTGGCTGGGCGGCTACCATTTCGGACAGGAAGGCTTCGGACTCCTTGTCACCGTGCAGGATGTTGCGTTCGCCGCCTTCTTCGTAGTTGAGGACGAAAGACAGCGCGATGCGAGCGTTGCCCGGCCATTGCGGGTGAGGAGGGTTGTTGCCGTAACCGATCAGGTCGCGAGGGTAGTCAGCGCTCACTGCAGTCTTCCTTCTTGTGCGTTTGTGCGGGGGGTGGGCGGGCCGCGTCGGGATGTCGCACCACCGGATGGGCTGATTGTATACAACTTCTGAAATCTTTTGTAAGCCTGTTTTTCCGCATTTCTTCCCTTTTGTCGCTTCGCAGCGACCTGGAAATACAGTGCAAGAAACCTGCCTGATTGGTCAGCTAATGACATTGGGGTCGTTACAGTGCCTGTATTTGCGACCGATGGGTCGTTTATAGGCAGGAAACGTCGGGTGCGACGGATGGGTACAAAAAATTGTGTACAATTTTGCGATGGAATGTCTTAATGGCGTCATTCCCGCCTACCGCAGGCCCTGTTTGGGTGCATAGGCTGAGTATTTCTTGCCCACAGATTGAACAAGAGGCGACACGCAATGGGACGTTTGACCACACACGTACTGGATGCCGCGCATGGCTGCCCGGGCAGCTCGATCAAGGTCGAGCTGTACCGTGTCGAAGGCCAGCAGCTGGAGCTGGTGAACACTGCCCTGACCAACAGCGATGGCCGCGTCGATGCGCCGTTGCTGCAGGGTGACGACTACCGCACTGGTGTGTACCAGTTGCAGTTCAGCGCTGGCGATTACTACCGCGCCCGTGGCGTGCAACTGCCGGCCCAGGCGTTTCTGGATGTTGTGGTGCTGCGTTTTGGCATCGACGAGCAGCAGGAGCACTACCACGTGCCGCTGCTGATCTCGCCGTACAGCTATTCGACCTATCGTGGAAGCTAGTTGGTCGCTAGAAGAATCTTCGTAGGTCCTTTGGCCCGCTCTCACACTGGCGGGCTTTTTTTCGTCTGCTGTTTTTACACGTTGAGCTGACATCAACCCGGTTACTGATATTTTTGTCAGTTGTCTCTTCTGGATGTGTCTGAAATGATCAAATGCCAATCCGCACTGGAGCGTCTGGCATGATGACTTCAAAAAATGCATATTCGCCTTATGGCTACCGTCTGCCCAGTCATGACACTCTGGGCTTCAGTGGTGAATACCTGGATCCGGTCACTGGGCATTCTAATTTGGGTAATGGTTATCGTGGGTACAATCACGTTTTGATGCGCTTTAATTGTCCGGATAGTTTGAGCCCATTCGCCGAGGGTGGTTTTAATGCATATGCCTACTGTCAAGGGGATCCTGTGAATTTCCTTGATCCAAGCGGCCATTTCCTTATGAGTTTAGTGAAAATGGCAGCTAGTAAAGCTCCGAGTAGGTTAGTGCCGTCTAAAGTTAAAGGGGTGATAGCGAACAACGTTCCGATTGGTCTGTTTAACAAGAAGCTTGGCTGGCATGGTACGAAAGCTTCGAATTTAAAATCTTTTGTAGAAAATGGTATACAGCCAGGGCATTCGAAGGAGGGTAGGCAATTGCAAGGGGCGGGATTTTATTTTGCAGCCGACAGGCGGGAAGCCGAGCCGTATGCTCAAGAGAATGGCCCTGACGGAGCAATATTTGAGGTGTTAATGCGCAAGGATGTCAGCTTGGTTCCCTATGTGGGCTATACAACAGATGACCGAAATAGGGTGCTGCTTAAGGAGGCGGCATTTGATGTTGTTATCGTGCGTGAGACTGCTCCAGAAAATGCGACGTCAGTAAAACTCCGCCCGGCGCCCTATACGTTGAAGAAAAAGTAATAATGCCCTGATCCAAAAACAAGGAGGGCGCCGAAGCGCCCTCTATTGAAGTGTAGGGTCAGAGAAATACAAACTTGGCAATGAAGATCGCGCACAGTACCCACAGGCTGGCGGAGATTTCCTTGTACTTGCCGGTACCTGCCTTCAGCGCCACATAGCTGATGAAGCCCAGGGCAATACCATCGGCTACCGAGAAGGTCAGCGGCATCATGATGACCGTGACAATCGCTGGAATGCTGTCGGTAGCCTCGTCCCAGTGGATATGCGCCATGCTGCCCATCATCAGCATCGCCACGTAGATCAGTGCGCCGGCAGTGGCGTAGGCTGGGATCATCCCGGCCAGCGGCGCGAAGAACATTGCGGCAATGAACAGCAGGCCGACCACCACGGCGGTCAGGCCAGTGCGGCCACCCGCCGCGACGCCCGCAGCACTCTCCACATAGCTAGTCACTGGCGGCACACCCACCACGGCACCAAACACGCTCGAAGCACTGTCTGCCTTCAACGCTTTGGACAGGTTCTCGATGCGCCCATCCGGCGCTACCAGGTTGGCCCGCTGCGCCACGCCCATCAGCGTGCCGGCGGTGTCGAACATGTGCACGAACAGGAACGCCAGCACCACGCTGATCATGCTGACGTTGAACACGCCCGCCACGTCCATGGCCATCCAGGTCGGTGCCAGGCTCGGCGGCATCGACATCACCCCGCCGAACTTGACCAGGCCCAGGCCCCAACCCGCCAGGGTGACGCCAATAATGCTGATCAGGATCGCGCCAAACACCCGCTTGTAGCTGAGGATGGCAATCAGCAGGAAGCACACGGCCGCCAGCAGCGGCCCAGGTTCATGCAGCGAACCCAGCTTGATCAGCGTGGCGGGGCTGTCGACGATGATGCCTGCCGTCTTCAGGCCGATCAGCCCGAGAAACAATCCGACGCCGGCCCCCATGGCATGGCGCAGGCTGACCGGGATGCTGTTCAGCAGCCATTCGCGCACTTTCGACAAGGTCAGGAACATGAACAGCACGCCCGAGACGAATACCGCCCCCAGCGCCGTTTCCCAGTTGTAGCCCATGGTGCCGACCACGGTGTAGGTAAAGAACGCGTTAAGCCCCATGCCCGGCGCCAGGCCCACCGGCCAGTTGGCGTACAGGCCCATCAGCAGGCAGCCCAGCGCAGCGGCGATGCAGGTGGCGACGAAGGCGGCACCATGGTCGATGCCGGCGTCAGCCATGATGTTGGGGTTGACGAAGATGATGTAGGCCATGGTGATGAAGGTGGTCACCCCGGCGATCATTTCGGTTTTTACGGTGCTGCCGTGTTGCTTGAGTTTGAAAATCCGCTCCAGCCAGCTCGTTTCGAGCGGTGGGGCGAGATCCAGCGTAGGGGCTTCGGATTTGCGGCTTTCCACAGCGAGTACTCCTCAAGTCTTTCTTGTTGTTATGGAGCCATTGTCCTGCGCAATGCACTTGGCGGCTCCGCGAGGGAAGGCAGACGTCTGACCGTTTTGTTGACTCATGGGTCAAGAAGTCGCTCGGTGGATTATGCTTTTGTGTACAAAGAATGCAAATAATGTTTTATCTTTTGTGTGCGCAATGCGTCGTACAACGGCTATATAGGTAAAACGCCCCCTGCGGAATCGCCTCAGCCTGTGTACAATGGCGCCATACTTTCTCTTCGTGCCTCGAGAGCCCATGAACGAACAGCTGCAACCTCTGAAAAAACCTGCACGTGTCGGCAAGGCCGGCCGCAGCGGTACCCAGGACGACATCGTCTATGCGCACATTTTCGAGGCCATCCTCGAACAGCGCCTGGCGCCGGGCACCAAGTTGAGCGAGGAAGCGCTGGGCGAAATCTTTGGCGTCAGCCGCACCATCATCCGCCGCGCGCTGTCGCGCCTGGCCCACGAAAGCGTGGTGCTGTTGCGGCCAAACCGCGGTGCGGTGGTGGCCAGCCCGACGGTGGAAGAAGCGCGCCAGGTGTTCTTCTCGCGGCGCATGGTGGAGCGGGCCATTACCGAACTGGCCGTGCAGCACGCCACCCTGGACCAGCTCAACGAGCTGCGGCAGATGGTGCGTGAAGAGCGCGACAGTTTCTCGCGTGGTGATCGTGGTGCCGGTATTCGTCTTTCCGGCGAGTTCCACCTGAAGCTGGCCGAGGCGGCGGGCAATGCGCCGCTGGTAAGCTTCCAGCGCAGCCTGGTGTCGCAGACGTCGCTGATCATCGCCCAGTACGAAAGCGGCAACCGCTCGCACTGCTCGTATGACGAGCACATGCAACTGATCGATGCCATCGAGGCGCGCGATGCCGAACAGGCCGTGAGCCTGATGATGCACCACATGGACCACATCGACAGCAAGCTGAACCTGGACGAGGAAAGTGCCTCGGACGATCTGCATGCAGTGTTCTCGCACCTGCTGAAAAAGCCCAAGGTTTCTGCCAAGGGTTGATCGTTTGCCTGGATTCAGGCGCAGGCAATCCCTGTAGGAGCGACTTTAGTCGCGAACACCGGCTATGCCGGTGCCATCCACCGCGTCGGATTCTTCGCGGCTAAAGCCGCTCCTACAGGGACCGTATAACGTTCTATTAGTGGCCATCAGCCAAAGGTCTGCTAAATTCTTGTGAGCAAACCTTCATCAAGCAGTTGGGCTTGCGCATTTGTTGCGTTCAACTTCTTGAGGAATGGATTCATGAGCATGTCCCTCGGTAAACGGATGGGGGCCGAACTGGTCGGCACCTTCTGGCTGGTCCTCGGCGGCTGTGGCAGTGCGGTACTCGCAGCCAGTTCCCCTGTCGGTATCGGCGTTCTCGGTGTTGCTTTCGCCTTCGGCCTTACTGTGCTGACCATGGCCTTCGCCATCGGTCATATCTCCGGCTGTCACCTCAACCCTGCCGTCTCGTTCGGGTTGGTTGTGGGTGGGCGTTTCCCGGCCAAAGAGCTGCTGCCCTACGTCATCGCACAAGTGATCGGCGCCATCCTGGCTGCAGGTGTGATCTATCTCATCGCCAGCGGCAAGGCTGGTTTCGAACTGTCTTCGGGGCTGGCTTCGAACGGCTACGCCGACCATTCGCCTGGCGGCTACACGCTGGGGGCGGGCTTTATCAGTGAAGTGGTGATGACCGCCATGTTCCTGGTGGTGATCATGGGGGCGACCGACTCCCGGGCACCGGCAGGGTTCGCACCGATTGCCATCGGCCTGGCCCTCACCCTGATCCACCTGATTTCCATTCCCGTGACGAACACCTCGGTCAACCCCGCGCGTAGCACGGGGCCGGCCTTGTTCGTCGGCGGTTGGGCCCTGCAACAGCTGTGGCTGTTCTGGGTGGCGCCGCTGATCGGGGCTGCAATCGGCGGCGCGCTGTACCGGGGCCTGGCGAAAGAGCCTTAGCGCTGGTGCACACAACGCCCGGCCGCGTACGTTTCACGCACGGTGCGGTCGTCGCCCAGGGTAGTAAGCACGAACAGGGTCTCTTCGATGCTGTTGGACTGCTGAATGCGGTAGTCCAGCAGCGGCGTGGCCTTGTAGTCCAGCACCACGAAGTCGGCATCGTTGCCCGGGCGCAGGCTGCCGATGCGGTCGTCCAGGCGCAGCGCACGGGCGCCGCCAAGGGTGGCCAGGTACAGTGACTTGTAAGGGTGCAGGCGCGCGCCTTGCAGCTGCATCACCTTGTACGCTTCGTTCAGGGTGTTGAGCAGCGAGAAGCTGGTGCCAGCCCCCACGTCGGTACCCAGGCCCACGTTGACCTTGAAGCGCTCTGCTTGCGGCAGGTTGAACAGGCCGCTGCCCAGGAACAGGTTGGAGGTGGGGCAGAAGGCCACGGCCGAGCCGGTTTCGGCCAGGCGCTGGCATTCGTCGTCGCACAGGTGCACGCCGTGGGCAAACACCGAGCGCTCGCCCAGCAGCTCGAAGTGGTCGTACACGTCCAGGTAACCCTTCTGCTCGGGGAACAGCGACTTCACCCAATCGATTTCCTTGAGGTTTTCCGACAGGTGCGTGTGCATGTATACGCCTGGGTGTTCCTTCAGCAGTTGCCCAGCCAGGGTCAATTGCTCCGGTGTACTGGTCGGGGCAAAGCGAGGGGTGACCGCGTAGTGCAGGCGGCCCTTGCCGTGCCAACGCTCGATCAGTGCCTTGCTTTCGGTGTAGCCGGACTCGGCGGTGTCGGTCAGGTAGTCCGGGGCGTTGCGGTCCATCATCACCTTGCCGGCGATCAGGCGCAGGTCCAGGCGCTCGGCTTCTTCGAACAAGGCATTGACCGATTCCGGGTGCACGCTGCCGAACACCAGCGCGGTGGTGGTGCCGTTTCGCAGCAGTTCCTTGAGGAAAATCTTCGCCACCTGGTCGGCGTGGTCCTTGTCGGCGAACTGCTTTTCGCACGGGAAGGTGTAGGTGTTCAGCCAGTCCAGCAGCTGCTCGCCGTAGGAGCCGATCATGCCGGTTTGCGGGAAGTGGATGTGGGTATCGATGAAGCCTGGGGTAATCAGTGCGTCCTGGTAGTGTTCAACCGGGATGCCGGCATCCAGGGTCGGCAGCAGCTCGCTGGCGTGGCCAACGGCGCTGATGCGGCCATCGTCGACCACCAGCAGGCCGTCCTCGAAGTACTCATGGGACGCCTCCAGGCCCACCTCGGCCGGGTCGGCGATGCTGTGCAGGATGGCGGCACGGTAGGCTTTGCGGGTAACGGTCATAACACACTCGTCAAATGGCTTGGCTGCGCCGGGAGGGCGGCAGCAACTGGGCAATGGGGCCGGCATTGGCGGCAGCATCGTGCTGGCCGAAGCAGGCGTTGTAGGTGGCGATGATTTCACCGGCGATGGACACGGCAATCTCGATGGGCAGCTTGCCCTTCACATCGGGCAGGCCCATCGGGCAGCGCATGCGTGCCAGCACGGCATCGTCGTAGCCGCGTTCGCGCAGGCGATGCTCGAACTTGACCCGCTTGGTCTTCGAGCCGATCAGGCCGAACCAGGTGAAGTCGTTGCGCTTGAGAATGGCGGCGGTCAGTTCCAGGTCGAGCTGGTGGTTGTGGGTCATGACGATGCAGTAGCAGCCTGGCGGCAGGTCTGCGACTTCGTCTACCGGTTCTTCACTGACGACCTTGGTCACCCCGTTGGGGATGAGTTCAGGGAATTCCTGCTCGCGCGAGTCGATCCAGCGCACCCGGCAGGGCAGCGCGGCGAGCAAGGGTACCAGAGCACGGCCGACATGGCCCGCGCCGAACACGGCGATGTGCGCTTGCACGGCGGCCATGGGCTCGAACAACAGCACGGTAGCGCCGCCGCAGCACTGGCCCAGGCTGGCGCCGAGGCTGAAGCGCTCCAGGTGTGGGGTGGTGCGCTGTTCTTCGAGCATCTGCCGGGCGATGTGCAGGGCCTTGTATTCCAGGTGGCCGCCACCGATGGTGTCGAACAGGCCATTGGCGCTGACGACCATTTTCGAGCCGGCGTTACGCGGGGTGGAGCCGCGTTCTTCGATGATGGTCACCAGTACGCAGGCTTCGCCACGGGATTGGTGGTCGGCGAGGGCGTTGATCCATTGGTGCATGATGCAACCTCTCTATGTTGCGCCGCAGACTCTGTGGGAGTGGGCGTGCCCGCGAACACCGGCAGAGCCGGTGCCATTCACGGTGTTGCCTTCTTCGCGGGCGCGCCCGCTCCCACAAGGTTCCTCGCTGTCAGTGGGTGACGGTTTCCAGTTCTTGTTCGGCAGTCTGTTGCTGAGCCACCGCCTTTCGCATCTGCTCACACCCCCACAACACCCGCTCCGGTGTCGCCGGCGCGTCAATGTTCGGCTGTACCCGGTAATCGGCAAGGCTCGCCACGGCATCCTTGATCGCACACCAGGCGGCGATGCCGAGCATGAACGGCGGCTCGCCCACGGCCTTGGAATGGAACACGGTGTCTTCCGGGTTCTTGCGGTTTTCCACCAGCTTCACCCGCAGGTCCAGCGGCATGTCGGCCACCGCCGGGATCTTGTAGCTGGCCGGGCCATTGGTCATCAGCTTGCCCTTGGCATTCCACACCAGTTCTTCGGTGGTCAGCCAGCCCATGCCCTGGATGAAGCCGCCTTCCACCTGGCCGATGTCGATGGCCGGGTTCAGCGAATCGCCCACGTCGTGCAGGATGTCGGCGCGCAGCATCTTGTATTCGCCGGTCAGGGTATCGACGATCACTTCCACGCAGGCGGCGCCGAAAGCGAAGTAGTAGAACGGCCGGCCGCGCGCCTGGCTGCGGTCGTAGAAGATCTTCGGCGTGCGGTAGAAACCGGTGCTGGACAGCGACACCTGGGCAAAGTAAGCCTGTTGCACAAGCTGCTCGAAGCTGACGATCTGGTCGCGTACACGCACATGGCCATTGCGGAACTCGACGTCTTCCTCGGTCACGTTGTAATGCCGCGCCGCGAACTCGGTCAGGCGCTTCTTGAGGATTTCGGCAGCGTTCTGCGCCGCCTTGCCGTTCAGGTCGGCGCCACTGGAGGCTGCGGTCGGCGAGGTGTTGGGCACCTTGTCGGTGTTGGTGGCGGTGATCTGGATGCGGCTGAAATCGACCTGGAAAATCTCGGCGACTACCTGCGCCACCTTGGTATTCAGGCCTTGGCCCATCTCGGTGCCA
The DNA here is from genome assembly GCF_002992185.1 of Pseudomonas sp. LLC-1. NCBI lineage: Bacteria > Pseudomonadati > Pseudomonadota > Gammaproteobacteria > Pseudomonadales > Pseudomonadaceae > Pseudomonas > Pseudomonas sp. LLC-1. Next base: position 53,702 of record NZ_LUVY01000009.1, read on the forward strand.
CCGTGGTTCAGGTGAATGCTGCCGTCGGTATAAATGTGGATCAGCGCCCCGGCCTGGTTGAGGAAGGTTGCGGTGAACGAGATGCCGAACTTGACTGGCGTCAGTGCCAGACCTTTCTTCAACACTGGGCTGTTGGCGTTGAAGCGGCGGATCGACTCGCGGCGCTCGGCGTAGTCGCTGCTGGCTTCCAGGTCGGCGGTCATCTCATCGAGCATGTTGTGCTCGACGGTCTGGTAGTAGTGGGTGACGTTGCGCTCGGTTTTGCCGTAGTAGTTGGCCTTGCGCACCGCCAGCGGGTCGCGGCCCAGGTGACGGGCGATGTGGTCCATCACCTGTTCGATGGCAACCATGCCCTGCGGGCCGCCGAAGCCGCGGTAGGCGGTGTTGGAGGCAGTGTTGGTTTTGCAGCGGTGACCATGCACGGTGGCATCGCCCAGGTAGTAGGCGTTGTCGGAGTGGAACATGGCGCGGTCGACGATCGAACCGGACAGGTCGGGCGAATAGCCGCAGTTGCCGGCCAGGTCGAAGTTGATGCCGTGCAGGCGACCGTTGTCGTCAAAGCCCACGTCATATTCGACATAGAACGGGTGGCGCTTGCCGGTCATGGTCATGTCTTCGACACGCGGCAGGCGCATCTTGGTGGGCTGGCCGGTCAGGCGGGCCACTACCGCACACAGGCACGCCGGGCTGGCAGCCTGGGTTTCCTTGCCGCCAAAACCGCCACCCATGCGGCGCATGTCCAGCACCACTTTGTTCATCGGCACGTCGAGCACTTCGGCCACCAGCTTCTGCACTTCGGTGGGGTTTTGCGTGGAGCAGTAGACGATCATGCCGCCATCTTCGGTGGGCATCACCGAGGAAATCTGCGTTTCCAGGTAGAAGTGTTCCTGGCCACCGATGTGCAGGGTGCCCTGAATGCGGTGCGGGGCGCTGGCCAGCGCGGCAGCGGAATCGCCGCGTTGGTGGGTGTGGCTGTCGAGCACGAAGTGCTTCTTGCGCAGTGCATCGACCACGTCCAGCACCGGCTCCAGGTCTTCATATTCGACGATGGCGGCCATGGCTGCGCGGCGCGCGGTTTCCAGGTCGCGGGCTGCGACGGCGAGCACTGGCTGGCCGAAGAACTCGACCTTGTCGATGGCCAGCAGCGGGTCGCCAGCCACCACCGGGCCGATGTCTTTCAGGCCGGGGATGTCTTCGTGGGTGATGGCGATGCGCACGCCTTCGAAGGCATAGCACGGCGTGGTGTCGATGCGCAGGATACGCGCATGGGCACGGTCGGCGGTGCGTGCATAAACGTGCAACTGGTTGGGGAATTCCAGGCGGTCGTCGATGTACAGCGCCTCGCCGGACACATGCTTGTCGGCGCTGTCGTGCTTGACGCTGCGGCCAACCCCGGTGGTCAGGTTCTGGCTGAACAGCTCGGCCATCTCGGCCTGGCTTTTGGCTACGTGATGGTTAGACATAAGCGGTCACCCGGGTTTCGATGTACGGCGTTTGCTGTTCGATGAAGTACTTGCGCAGCAGGTTCTGTGCGGTCAGCAGGCGGTATTCCTTGCTGGCGCGGAAGTCGCTGAGCGGGGTGAAGTCCTCGGCCAGGGCCTGGCAGGCGCGCTCGATGGCAGCCTGGTCCCACGGCTTGCCACGCAGCGCCGCTTCGCAGGCACGGGCGCGCTTGGGGATGGCCGCCATGCCGCCGAAGGCGATGCGCACACCGCTGACCACGCCGTCTTCGATGCTCAGGTTGAACGCCCCGCACACGGCGGAGATGTCATCGTCCAGGCGTTTGGACACCTTGTAGGCGCGGAACGCCCAGTCGCGGGTGGCACGCGGCACGATGATCTTCTCGATGAACTCGCTGTCCTGGCGGGCGGTAATGCGGTAATCGATGAAGTAGTCTTCCAGTGGCATTACCCGCTGACGCTCGCCTTGGCGCAGCACGACCTGCGCGTCCAGAGCGATCAACAGGGGTGGCGAGTCGCCGATCGGCGAGGCGTTGCCGATGTTGCCTCCGAGGGTGCCCTGGTTGCGGATCTGCAGCGAGGCAAACCGGTGCAGCAGGGCACCGAAGTCCGGGTACTCCTCGTTCAGCGCGCCGTAGCAGTCGGTGAGCGGGGTGGCAGCGCCGATTTCCAGGTGGCTGGCTGTTTTCTCGATGCGCTTGAGCTCGGCCACGTGGCCGACGTAGATCATCACCGGCAGTGTCTTGTGGAACTGGGTCACTTCAAGCGCCAGGTCGGTACCGCCGGCCAGCAGGCGGGCTTCGGGGTGCGAGCTGTAAAGGTCGGCCAGATCGGCCACGGTCAGAGGCACCAGGCAGCGTTTGTCGCCACTGTTCAGTTCGCCGGTCTGGGTGGGTGCAATGGCCTTGAGGCGGCTGATGGTTTGCGCCTGCTGGGCATCGAACTGGTCGCGGCAGGGCTGACGGCAGCTCTGCTCGGCAGCGTCGAGAATCGGCCGATAGCCGGTGCAGCGGCACAGGTTGCCGGCCAGGGCTTCCTGGGCCTGGTGCAGGTCGGGGCCGCTGCTGTTCTTTTGCAGGGCGAACAGCGACATCACGAAACCGGGGGTGCAGAAGCCGCATTGCGAACCATGGCAATCGGCCATGGCTTGCTGCACGCTGTGCAACTGGCCCTGATGCTTGAGGCCTTCAACGCTGATCAGTTGCTTGCCGTGCAGCGACGAGACAAACGTCAGGCACGAGTTGAGGCTGCGATAACGCAGGCTGTCGTTGCCCTGGTCGTCCTGGGTCAGTTCGCCGACCACCACGGTGCAGGCGCCGCAGTCACCACTGGCGCAGCCCTCCTTGGTGCCGGGTTTGCCCAAGTGCTCGCGCAGGTACTGCAGCACCGTCATGTTCGGGTCCAGGGCGTGCTCGCTGCGCAACTCCTGGTTGACGAGAAACTGGATCACGGGGATGGCCTCGCAATGGTTTTATTGTTGTTGGGCGGACTCTAAGCAAGACCTGTCTAGCAGGTCAATATTTTTCTGACTCAAAGGTCAAGAAATTGCTCGTGTCTGCGCCCGGGCGAACACATTGCCTATGGAACAAGCATAGATCGCGCCGGGCGCGCGGCTGTCTGGCAGGTCAAATAAACCGCCTGGCCCCTCTGCGCGATTACCGCCCAAGTACGCTACAATCCGCCCCTTGTGCCCAGTTCAATGATTTTGAAGGAAAACCATGACGTTCAAGGCCCCGGACAGCCTCTCCGAGCAGATTGCCGATTACCTGGCCGAACGCATCATCCGCGGCGAGCTGGCGCCAGGCGAGCGTATCCAGGAGCAGAAGGTTACCCAGGCGCTCAATGTCAGCCGTGGCTCGGTGCGCGAAGCGCTGCTGATCCTCGAACGCCGCCACCTGGTGGCGATTTTGCCGCGCCGAGGTGCCCACGTAACCGAGCTGGACGAGCGCAGCGTGCGCAGCCTGTGTTCGTTGATGGGCGAGTTCTACATCCTGCTGGGCAACGCGGTTGCGCAAAAATGGCGCACCGAAGCCGACCTGCGCCCGTTTCTGGAGATCCAGCAGCGCCTGCAGCGTGCCCATGACCAGCTCGACATCAAGGCCTTCGTCGCCGACAGCTTTGCGGTCATGCGTGCGGCTTATCCGTTCGCCGACAACCCGTTCCTGCAGGAAACCGTGGAAAACCTCCAGCCCGCCATGAGCCGTGCCTACTACCTGTCGCTGGACCAGCGCCAGGCCAACATGATCGACTACCTCGACCTGTTCGCCCGCCTGCTCGAAGCCGTGGTCGCCCGCGACCTGCCGCGCATTCGCGAGGTGCTCACCGCCTACGGCCAGCGCAGCTGCGAACTGGTGCTGGCGGCGCTGGCCCGAGGCTGACCGATGCGCCTGAAGTGCATTCGCCTGGCCGGGTTCAAGTCGTTCGTCGACCCGACCACGGTCAACTTCCCCAGCAACATGGCGGCGGTGGTCGGCCCCAACGGCTGCGGCAAGTCCAACATCATCGACGCAGTGCGCTGGGTGATGGGCGAGAGTTCGGCGAAGAACCTGCGCGGCGAGTCGATGACCGACGTCATCTTCAACGGCTCCAGTGGCCGCAAACCGGTCAGCCAGGCCAGCATCGAGCTGGTGTTCGACAACAGCGAAACCACCCTGGTCGGCGAGTACGCCGCCTACGCCGAGATTTCGATCCGCCGCAAGGTCACCCGCGACGGGCAGAACAGCTATTACCTCAACGGCACCAAGTGCCGCCGGCGCGACATTACCGATATCTTTCTGGGTACTGGCCTGGGGCCGCGCAGCTACTCGATCATCGAGCAGGGCATGATCTCTAAGCTGATCGAGGCCAAGCCCGAGGAACTGCGCAACTTCATCGAGGAAGCCGCCGGCATTTCCAAGTACAAGGAACGCCGCCGCGAAACCGAAAACCGTATCCGCCGCACCCAGGAAAACCTGGCCCGGCTGACCGACCTGCGCGAAGAGCTGGAACGCCAGCTGGAACGCCTGCACCGCCAGGCCCAGGCGGCCGAGAAGTACCGTGAGTACAAGGCCCAGGAACGGCAGATGAAGGCACGCCTGTCGGCCTTGCGCTGGCGCGACCTGGATGAGCGGGTGCGCCAGCGCGAGTCGGTGATTGGCGACCAGGACGTGTCCCATGAGGCGCTGGTGGCCGAGCAGCGCAATGCCGATGCCAGCATCGAGCGCTTGCGCGACGGCCATCACGAACTGTCCGAGCGCTTCAACCAGGTGCAGGGCCGCTTCTATTCGGTGGCCGGTGATATCGCCCGGGTCGAGCAGAGCATCCAGCATGGCCAGCAGCGCCTGCGCCAGTTGCAGGATGACTTCAAGGAAGCCGAGCGCACGCGCCTGGAAACCGAGTCGCACCTGGGCCACGACCGCACCTTGCTGGCCACCCTTGGCGAAGAGCTGGCCATGCTCGAACCCGAGCAGGAGTTGACCTTGGCCGCTGCCGAAGAAGCAGCCGCCACGCTGGAAGAAGCCGAGTTGGGCATGCACGGCTGGCAGGAGCAGTGGGACAGCTTCAACAGCCGCTCCGCCGAGCCGCGCCGCCAGGCCGAGGTGCAGCAGGCGCGCCTGCAGCAGCTGGAAGCCAGCCTGGAACGTCTGGCCGAACGCCAGCGCAAGCTGGGCGAGGAGCGTGAGCAACTGGGTAGCGACCCGCAGGATGCCGCCATGCTCGAACTGGCTGAGCAGTTGGCCAGCAGCGAAATGCTGCTGGAAGAACTGCAACTGTCCGAAGAGCAGGTGGTCGAGCGACTGGAAGGCGTGCGCGAGCAGCTGCAACAGGCCACCCAGGCACAGCAGCAGGCGCAAGGTGACCTGCAGCGCCTGGGCGGCCGTTTGGCTTCGCTGGAGGCTTTGCAGCAGGCCGCGCTGGAGCCGGGTGCAGGTGCTGCTGACTGGCTGCAAGGCCAAGGCCTGGAGCAGCAGCCGCGCCTTGCAGAAGGCTTGCGGGTGGAGCCGGGTTGGGAGCTGGCTGTGGAAACGGTGCTTGGCGCCGATCTGCAAGCCGTACTGGTGGACGACTTCGGCAAGCTCGATTTTGCCGGCCTGGAGCAGGGCGAGTTGCGCTTGCTTCTGGCCAGCGCTGACAACGCATCCTTGCCCGGCAGCCTGCTGGAAAAAGTTGAAGGCCCAATCGACCTGGCGCCTTGGCTTGGCCAGGTCAAACCGGTAGAAAACCTGGCCGAGGCGCTGGCCCGGCGCGCATCCCTTGCCGAAGGGCAAAGCCTGGTCAGTCGTGATGGTTATTGGGTTGGCCGGCATTTCCTGCGGGTTCGTCGTGGTGGTGAGGCCGAAGGCGGGGTTTTGGCACGCGGCCAGGAAATCGAACGGTTAGGTCAGGAGCAGCTGGAGCAGGCGGCGGCGCTGGAGCAACTGGAACAGCAGCTGCAAACCCTGCGCGAGCAGCAGCTGGACCTGGAAGAGCAGCGCGAACAGCTGCGCCGCCGCAGCCAGGAAGAAAACCGCCTGCATGGCGAACTCAATGCCAGCCTGTCTGCCAGCCGTGCCCGTGCCGAACAGGTCGAGCTGCGGCGTCGGCGGCTGCAGGAAGAATTGGCTGAGCTGGAAGAGCAGCGTGCCCTGGAGCATGAGCAACTGGGCGAATCACGCCTGCTGCTGCAAGAAGCCTTGGAGCTGATGGCCCAGGACACCGAGCAGCGCGAGCAGTTGATGGCGCGCCGCGACACGCTGCGTGAAAGCCTCGATCGGGTGCGCCAGGAAGCCCGTCAGCACAAGGACCACGCCCACCAGCTGGCCGTGCGCCTGGGCTCGCTGCGTGCCCAGCACGACTCCACACGTCAGGCTCTGGAACGCCTGGAACAGCAGGCCGCGCGCCTGACCGAGCGCCAGGAGCAACTGAGCCTGAACCTGGAGGAGGGCGAGGCCCCGCAAGAAGAGCTGCGCCTCAAGCTTGAGGAACTGCTGGAGCGACGCATGAGCGTCGATGAGGAAATGCGCAAGGCCCGCCTGCACATGGACGAAGCCGACCGCGAACTGCGCGATGCCGAAAAACGCCGCACCCAGGCCGAGCAGCAAGCGCTGGTGTTGCGTGGCCAACTGGAACAGTTGCGCCTTGAATGCCAAGGTTTGGATGTGCGGCGCAAAACCCTGCAGGAGCAGCTGCTGGCCGATGGCTATGACCTGCAAGGCGTACTTGCCACCCTTGAGGCCGAGGCCAGCGAGCAGGGTACCGAGCAGGAGCTGGAACAGCTGGAAGCGCGCATCCAGCGCTTGGGTGCGATCAACCTGGCGGCCATCGAAGAATACGAGCAGCAGTCCGAGCGCAAGCGCTACCTGGACGCGCAAGACGCCGACCTGGTCGAAGCCCTGGAGACCCTGGAAAACGTCATCCGCAAGATCGACAAGGAAACCCGCAACCGCTTCAAGGATACCTTTGATCAGATAAATGCCGGATTACAGGCACTTTTCCCAAAAGTTTTCGGGGGCGGCAGCGCTTATCTGGAACTGACGGGCGAAGATCTACTCGATACAGGGGTGACGATCATGGCACGGCCACCGGGCAAGAAGAACAGCACCATCCATCTGCTGTCCGGCGGCGAGAAGGCACTGACCGCTTTGGCGCTGGTGTTTGCCATTTTCAAGTTGAACCCCGCACCGTTCTGCATGCTCGACGAAGTCGACGCGCCGCTGGACGATGCCAACGTCGGGCGCTACGCCCGTCTGGTCAAGGAAATGAGTGAAAGCGTGCAGTTCATCTACATCACCCATAACAAGATTGCCATGGAGATGGCGGATCAATTGATGGGGGTGACCATGCATGAACCCGGTTGTTCACGTCTTGTTGCAGTTGATGTGGAGGCGGCCATGGCCATGGTCGATGCGTGATACGCGACGATGGGGGCACATTCTGTAGCGAAATGCCCCCGCCATGTGCGACAGACGGTGTAAAGTTGTCTTTGGTCGTGCTAGCTTAATGTCACTCGTTTTTTGCGTGGGTAAAACGCCTGTCAGAACATAGAGTTGGCGCCACGTGTTAAAGGGCTTTGAACCCTTTGTTTTCAAGCATATTTTTATAGAGGCACGGGATTACATGGAAATCGGTCTGCGCGAGTGGCTGATCGTCATCGGCATCATTGTCATTGCCGGGATTCTTTTCGACGGCTGGCGCCGCATGCGCGGCGGAAAAGGCAAGTTGAAATTCCGTCTGGATCGCAGTTACTCCAACCTGCCGGACGAAGAGGGCGGCAGTGCCGAAGTGCTCGGCCCGTCGCGGGTGCTGGATACCCACAAGGAGCCTGAGCTGGACGAAAGCGACCTGCCGTCGCTCAGCGCTTCTGCGCGGGATCGCGAGCGCGAGCCCAAGCCGGTCAAGGCCGGCAAGCGCGGCAAGCGTGCGGCCGCCGACGTACAGCAGGGCGACCTGAACCTCAGCGCCGAGCCGCGTGAGCCGGATCTGTTCGCCGAAAGCGACGACGACTTTGCCGCCGACAACACCCGCAATAGCGGTGCCGCGCCTGCCAGCAGCAGCGTGAAGGACCTGCCGCCGGCCGAGGAAGTGCTGGTTATCAGCGTGATCTCCCGCGACGAGGGCGGCTTCAAGGGCCCGGCACTGCTGCAGAACATTCTGGAAAGCGGCCTGCGCTTCGGCGAAATGGACATCTTCCACCGCCACGAGAGCATGGCCGGCCACGGTGAAGTGCTGTTCTCCATGGCCAACGCGGTCAAGCCTGGCGTGTTCGACCTGGACGACATCGACCACTTCAGCACCCGTGCCGTCAGCTTCTTCCTCGGCCTGCCGGGCCCGCGTCATCCGAAGCAAGCCTTCGACGTGATGGTGGCTGCGGCGCGCAAGCTGGCCCATGAACTGAACGGTGAGCTCAAGGACGACCAGCGCAGCGTGCTGACCGCCCAGACGATTGAGCACTACCGTCAGCGTATCGTCGAGTTCGAGCGCCGCGCGCTGACCCAGAAGCGCTGATGTGCCCAAGTGGGCAGACCTCTGTCCACCCTGTTTCAAGCGCAAGAGCAGCCAAGGGCTGCTCTTTTGCTATGCAAGAGAACCTGAAAATGACCGCCGAAACCCGTATCCACGAACTGCGTGCCGAGCTCGACCAGCACAACTACCGCTACTACGTGCTCGATGAGCCCAGCGTGCCGGATGCCGAATACGACCGCCTGTTCAATGAGCTCAAGGCGCTTGAGGCTGAACACCCGCACCTGGTAACCCCCGACTCGCCCACCCAGCGCGTCGGCGGCGCTGCCTTGGCCGCGTTTAGCCAGGTGCGCCATGAAGTCCCTATGCTCAGCCTGGGTAACGCCTTCGAAGAAACCGACCTGCGTGAGTTCGGCCGCCGCGTTGTAGAAGGCCTCGATCAGCCCGGCGCGGTCGACTTCAGCTGTGAACCCAAGCTCGACGGCCTGGCCGTGAGCCTGCTGTACCGCGATGGCCAGCTGGTGCAGGGCGCTACCCGTGGCGATGGCACCACCGGCGAAGACATCAGCGCCAACGTGCGCACAGTGCGCAACATCCCGCTCAAGCTGCAGGGTGAGGGCTGGCCGTCGGTGCTGGAGGTGCGCGGCGAGGTGTACATGAGCAAGGCCGGTTTCGACCGGCTCAATGCAGCCCAGGCCGAAGCCGGTGGCAAGACGTTCGCCAACCCGCGCAACGCCGCCGCCGGTAGCCTGCGCCAGCTGGATTCGAAAATCACCGCCAGCCGCCCGCTGGAGTTCTGCTGCTATGGCGTTGGTCAGGTGTCTGAAAGCATCGGCGACAGCCATATCGGCATCCTTGAGCAGCTCAAAGCCTGGGGGATGCCGATCAGTCGCGAGCTCAAGCATGCGGCAGGCATCGAAGAATGCCTGGCCTACTACCGCGACATCGGCGAGCGACGTAACAGCCTGCCGTATGAAATCGATGGTGTCGTGTTCAAGGTCAACAGCCTGGCCGCCCAGCGCGAGTTGGGCTTCCGTGCGCGTGAGCCACGCTGGGCGATTGCCCACAAGTTCCCGGCCATGGAAGAGCTGACCGAGGTGCTGGACGTCGAGTTCCAGGTTGGCCGCACGGGGGCGGTAACGCCTGTAGCGCGCCTGAAGCCGGTCAAGGTTGCGGGTGTGACCGTGTCCAACGCCACCTTGCACAACATGGACGAAATTGCCCGCCTGGGCCTGCGCATCGGTGACACGGTAATCATCCGCCGTGCCGGTGACGTGATCCCGCAGGTGATGCAGGTGGTGCTGGAACGTCGCCCGGAAGATGCCCGCCCGGTCGAAGTGCCGAGCGCGTGCCCGGTGTGTGGCTCGCAGGTCGAGCGTACTCAACTGGTCAAACGCAGCAAGGGCAAGGAAACCACCAGCGAAGGCGCGGTGTATCGCTGCGTTGGCCGCCTGGCCTGTGGCGCCCAGCTCAAGCAGGCGATCATCCACTATGTGTCGCGCCGTGCCATGGACATCGATGGGCTTGGCGAGAAGAGCGTCGAGCAACTGGTGGACGAAGGCCTGATCGGCTCGCCGGCAGACCTGTACAAGCTGGAATTCGACCAGATCGTTGGCCTGGAAGGTTTCGCCGAAGTGTCCAGCAAGAAGCTGCTGGATGCCATCGCGGCCAGCAAGCGCCCGGCCTTGGCGCGCTTCATCTACGCCTTGGGCATTCCGGATGTAGGCGAAGAGACTGCCAAGGTGCTGGCCCGCTCGCTGGGCAGCCTGGCGCGCGTGCAGCAGGCATTGCCGCAGGTGCTCACCTACCTGCCGGACATCGGCCTGGAGGTTGCCTACGAGATCCACAACTTCTTTGAAGACGAGCACAACCAGAAGGTGATTGAGCAGCTTCTGGCCAGCGGCATGCAACTTCAGGACGAAGGCGAACTGGCTGCCGAATTCGCCGCCAGTACCACCCTGGCGGGCATGATTGCCAAGCTCGACATCGCCTCGGTCGGCCCCACCGGTGCCGAAAAGCTGGTGGCCAAGCTCGACACCCTGGACAAGATCATCGCCGCCGACGGCATCGACCTGCGCCAGGCCCTTGCGGCCAAGCAGGCGGATGCCGTGCGTGAGTTCTTCAAGGATGAAGCGAACCAGAAGCTGGCGCGGGACATCGAAGCGCAGTTGCTGGCGTTCGGCATGCACTGGACCAGCGAGAAGAAAGTGGCTGAAGGTTTGCCGCTGGCAGGCCAGACCTGGGTGCTCACCGGGACCCTGCAGCGCATGAGCCGCGACATCGCCAAGGACAAGCTGGAAAGCCTGGGGGCCAAGGTGGCGGGTTCGGTGTCTGGCAAGACCCACTGCGTGGTGGCCGGGCCAGGGGCGGGGTCCAAGCTGGCCAAGGCTGCCGAGCTGGGTGTGAAGGTGTTGGACGAAGATGCCTTTGTCACCTTCCTGGCCGGGCAGGGGATCACGGTTTAAAGACCGGCGCGCGTTTCTTGTGGGGGCGGGTTTATCCGTGAAGAGGCCGGGCCCGCCACCCACTCCCGTCAAGTCATTGAGAAATGATGACTTTTTCTCCCGCTAGAGGTTGTATCTGCCCCCAAGACCGGTACAATGGCGCCACTCGCTGCTCAGCGAGGCATGTAGTGGTGGCCCCATCGGTCCCCCCGCATTGATTACCCGTTAACCTGGTCAGGCCCGGAAGGGAGCAGCCATAGCGGGAACATCGAGTGCCGGGGTGTGGCTGGTGGGGCCGCCTCCATTTCAGGCCCTTGAATTCTCAAAGCCTCCTCGCCTGTCGCGTTTTCCTTCACCTCCAGCCAGTGCTGCCTGGCGTTCAGTTACTTATTTGACGATCTCAACTCAAGCGAATGCTTGCCTTTGCTTTTGCCTTGCCGTGATAGAAAGCAAGACCTGTCAGCAAGGACTGCGTCCATGAAATCGTCCAACGCCCTGCCTCGGTTGCAGCGGTTCACTGTTTTCTGCATTGCCTGCTTTCTGCTGTCGATAAGCTACGGCACCACATTCCTGTTGCTGGTGCGGGTGGAGGCACTAGGAGGCGGTGAGCGTGATGCAGGGCAGGTGTTTGCGGTCGCGATGGTGAGCACGTTGCTGTCCGTCGTGGGGTCGGGGCATTTGTTGCAGCGCCTCGGTGCTGCTCGCGCGATTGCTGTCGGGGCACTCTGCCTGGTCGTTGCGTCGCTCGGCTTCGCGTTGGCCTCCAGCGTGGGGGGCGCGTTGCTGGCGTGTGGCCTGATGCTCGGGATCGGTTGGGGGCTGTTCTACACAGTAGGTCCCATCATGGTTGCCCAGATGGTCGAGCCATCACGACGCACACATAGTTTTGCGCTGCTGTCCGGCAGCATGCTGACTGGCATCGGGACCGGGCCATTGTTGGGCAAGCTCGCTGCTTTCGTTGCCCTGCCTTACACGCTCGCTTTTTGGGTGGCCGCATGCGCTGCCGCGTTGGCCGGTGTTTATTTCGCCTGGCTCGGTTCGACGCATGCAGGCCAGCGCCCTACGGAAAGGGTTCAAGTAGGTATGGCTTCCTCGCTTGACGTGTTGAGCTCGCGCTCAGGTCTCTCAATCCTGATGGTAGGGCTGGGTGGGGCTATTTTCGGCACCATGGGCAGTTTTCAGACCAGCTATGCCGCCCGCCTCGGACTCGACTACTCCATTTTCTTCATCGGGTTCATGGGCGCTGCAATTGTTTGCAGGCTGCTACTGGCCGGCTGGGTTGTGAAGCAGCCACCGCTGGCGACCTCTTGGGTGTTAACCGTGATCATGGCAACGGCCGTGCTGGGGTTTCATCAATGGGTGCACAGCGCAGAAAGCTACCTGGCCACGGCCATGCTACTGGGGGTCGGTTACGGCTTGAATTACTCGGTGATAAACGGGCTGGCCGCCAACGAGGCACCCGCCGGGCTTACGGCGCAGGCGCTGCTGCTGTTCAGCTTGTCGTATTTCATTGGTGTATTCGGCTTTCCTTTTGTCGTCAGCCGTTTGATCTCGCAGCTAGGGATTGATGCAATGCTGCTAAGCGTTGAGGGTGTTGCCGTGCTGGTCGTTTGCCTGAGTACGGGGCGGTGGCTGGCTTCGCGTTTTTTCAAGCCTTCCCTGGTCTAGGTGCCAAAGCCGGTTTTTCACCCAGCACGCCAGCTGCCGATAGCTTCATCAAGCGCTGAAATTTCGGGCAGCACAGGTGATCCTCTTCAGGACACTGCGCCGCATGCCGTAATCCCTTGCTCATCGCTTGCAATCGCTTGATCCGCGCATCCAGCTCGTCCGCCTTGGAGATAAGCATCTGCCGGTCGACTTGCAGGTCCACCAGCATCGCCCCCACTTCATCCAGCGAAAAGCCCGCAGCCTGCCCCAGGGCGATCAGCGCCAACCGGTCTGCCACATCGGCTGCAAACTGCCGCCGCTGGCCGCGCCCGGCGAGTGACTTGAGCAAACCTTTCTTCTCGTAGTAACGCAGTGTCGAGGCGGGTACGCCTGTGCGTTTGGCGACGTCGGCAATGTCCATTTAAGGCCCTTGACTTGAAGTTGACTTCAACTTCTATGCTGCGCGTCATGGTGATGACCGTCAATCTTCGAGGGCTTGTTCTATGACGATTACTGCGATGTTTTCTGCTGCCTTGCCGATTGGTATTGGTGCCACGGTGGTCATGGACCTGTGGGGGCTGCTGCGGCGGCGCTTGGGTGTTGCCACGCTGAATTTCGCCATGGTCGGGCGTTGGGCGGGGCATTTGCTGGGCGGGCGTTTACGGCATCAGGCAATTGCCAAGGCGGAGCCGGTGCGGCATGAGCTTGCGTTGGGGTGGGGGATTCACTATGCGATTGGCGTGCTGTTCGCGATGCTGTTGGTTGTGATTGCGGGGGAGGGCTGGTTACAGGCGCCCACCTTGTGGCTTGCGGTGGTTGTTGGTGTGTGCACGGTCGTGGCGCCGTTGTGCTTCATGCAGCCGGCGTTGGGGGCGGGGTTCTTTGCGTCGAGGACACCGACGCCTGCGCGTAACTGCCTGAAGAGCTTGGCTACGCATTTTGTATTTGGCGTGGGGTTGTACTTGAGTGCGGGTTTGCTGGCTTTGGTGTGAGGGCGTTCAATTCGGTCAGAGCCAGCGTGCAATGAATATCCCCGCAATCAGCATTCCCGCTGTAGAAACTGCGCCGAGGCAGAATAGGAGCACATCCGTCCAGGGTGAATATGCACTGAGCTTTCGCAATTCCTCGTCGAGTGTTTCGGCGTGGCTCTGCATATTCTCTGAGGGAACTTGGGTGGTACGGCGCATTTGCGATTCCTTGTGGGTCGAAGAGTCGGGGCATGATGCCTGCAACAACCTTGGTAATCGCATGCATGATGCGTTTTTAGATGGATCTGACATCAGTCTGAGAAAACTCTTACGGGCCAGATAAGTGCAGCGAATTATCCTACGACCTCCGTCGAGTCCCGTCTGATTGTTGGATGCTGTCAGCTTGGCGTTTGAACGCAAAGGCCAGTGATGTTGGGCTTGTAGTAGAGATTTCGGGTGTGCCGCACAACTCTGTGGGAGCGGGCGTGCCCGCGAAGAACTTTACTCGGTGGATGGCACCGGCTATGCCGGTGTTCGCGGGCATGCCCGCTCCCACAGAGTTTGCGCAGGCCTTCAAAAATTGAGCCGGGCAGTTAGTTGCGCTGTCTGTGTGCCGACATTTTGCTGGGCATTTCAGGGGCGGGCCACAGACATATTGCCCGGGTCGTTTGCTCCCCCATACCGCTGCACAATCCGCTCGATCTCCCCCGATTGCTTCAGTCGCACCAGCGCCCGCAGCACTCCCTGGGTCGGTATCGCCGGGTCATTGCGCACCATGCACCCCAGGTCCTGTTCCTCCAGCACTGCCAAGCCCTGCAGTTGCTGTTCCGCCGGCAAGCCTTGGTTGAACCACTGCAACGACAGCTGATTACTGACCGCATGCCGATAGCGCCCAGCCTGTAGCTTCTGCAGCACCAGCAACTGGCTGCGGCTGTCTTCACGGCGCAACTGGCCCTGATCCAGCAGCGGTTGCAGGGTCGAATAGGTGTAGCCCAGCACCGTGCCAATGGCCTGGGGCGGCAGTTGTTCCGGTGGCATGGGGCTGCTGTCGCCCACGCGGCCTACCAGCACGTCACGCTGGTGTATCAGCGGGATACTCCAGACAAAATCCCCGGGGCGGTCATTGAACCACTGGGTGCTGACATAGCAGCGTACATCGATATCGCCGTTGTTCATGGCCTCCTGCAGGCGAAGGCGGGCCATGACGTGATACTGGGGGCGTACGCCCACTTCCCTGGCCAGCGCTTGTATCAGGTCATACACCAAGCCTTCCACCGGCTGGTCGCCTTCGATGCGGACCAGCGGCATGCTCCAGCTCTCTGCAACGGAGAAGCGCAGCACGGGCTGTTCAGCCAGGCTGTGCATGGGCCAGAGCAGTAGCAGGGCCAGCAAACTTCGCAAAGGCGTATCCTCCCTGAACAACGCGCCTGCCTCAAAGCTTAGACGACTCGCGCAGGGTGCAATTTTGCCCCCGCTCCGCTAGCATTAGCGCTCTTCCGCTCTATCAGGCTACGATGGTTTTTCGATGAGTTATCAGGTTCTTGCACGTAAATGGCGTCCGCGCTCGTTCCGCGAAATGGTCGGCCAGGCCCATGTGCTCAAGGCCTTGATCAATGCCTTGGACAACCAGCGCCTGCACCACGCCTACCTGTTCACCGGTACCCGCGGTGTGGGCAAGACGACCATCGCCCGTATCATCGCCAAGTGCCTTAACTGCGAAACCGGCATCACCTCCACGCCGTGCGGCACCTGTTCGGTGTGCCGGGAGATCGACGAAGGCCGTTTCGTCGACCTGATCGAAATCGACGCCGCCAGCCGTACCAAGGTCGAAGACACCCGCGAACTGCTCGACAACGTGCAGTACGCCCCGAGCCGTGGGCGCTTCAAGGTCTACCTGATCGACGAAGTGCACATGCTCTCGACGCACTCCTTCAACGCCTTGCTCAAGACGCTGGAAGAGCCGCCGCCCTACGTCAAGTTCATTCTCGCCACCACCGACCCGCAGAAACTGCCGGCCACCATCCTGTCGCGCTGCCTGCAGTTCTCGCTGAAGAACATGAGCCCGGAGCGTGTGGTGGAGCACCTCAGCCACGTACTGGCTGCCGAAAACGTGCCGTTCGAACCGGATGCCCTGTGGCTGCTGGGCCGCGCGGCCGATGGTTCGATGCGTGACGCCATGAGCCTGACCGACCAGGCCATCGCCTTTGGCGAAGGCAAAGTGCTGGCCGCTGATGTGCGGGCGATGCTTGGCAGCCTGGATCATGGTCAGGTCTATGGCGTGCTGCAGGCCTTGCTGGAAGGCGATGCCCGGGCCTTGCTGGAGGCCGTGCGCAACCTCGCCGAACAGGGCCCGGACTGGGCCGGCGTGCTGGCTGAAATGCTCAATGTGCTGCACCGCGTGGCCATTGCCCAGGCGCTGCCCGAGGCCGTGGACAACGGCCAGGGCGATCGCGAGCGGGTGCTGGCGCTGGCTCAGGCGCTGCCGGCCGAGGATGTGCAGTTCTACTACCAGATGGGCCTGATCGGCCGCCGAGACCTGCCGTTGGCCCCGGACCCGCGCGGCGGCTTCGAAATGGTGCTGCTGCGCATGCTGGCGTTCCGCCCGGCCGATACTGACGACGCACCGAAACCGGTGCTAAAGCCAGTGGGGATCAGCCAGGCCACAGCTGATTCTGCAAAACCAGTGGCAGCGCCGGCAGTTGCCGTGGCGCCGCCAACGGTTGTGGTAGAACCTGCTGCGCCACCCGTTCAGGCCCCCGCGCCAGTCGAGCCGCCGCCTCAGCCTGTGGCCGAAGCTGCTGCGGCCGTTGAGCCTGAGCCTGTTCCTGTGGTTGAGCCCGAACCCGAACCCGAACCAGCGGTAGAGGTGATCGACCTGCCATGGGAAGAGCCCGCAGCACCGCCTTCAGCGGTGGTGGCGCAACCTGAGCCTGAGCCAGTACCCGCACCTGCGCCCGCAGTTCCAGTCCAGCAGGCCGCCCCGGCCCATGATGATGAACCGCCTTTCGACCCGTCCGCCTACTCCGCCGTAGGCATGGATCGGGACGATGAGCCACCCCTGGACGAAGACTATTACGGCGGTGAAAGCGACCCGGTCGGTTTCAGTTATCTGGACGAACTGGCCGAGCACATCCAGGAGGAAGCGCCCAAGCCGGTAGCCCAGCCGCTGCCAGCGGCCAAGCCGGCCACCGGCCTGGCCCTGCAATGGCTCGAATTATTCCCGCAGTTGCCTGTGTCCGGGATGACAGGCAACATCGCGGCAAACTGTACGCTGATTGCCGCCGATGGCGACGACTGGCTGTTGCACCTGGACCCTGGCCAAGGTGCGTTGTTCAACACTACCCAGCAGCGACGCCTGAACGAAGCGCTCAACCAGCACCTGGGGCGCACGCTGAACCTGCGCATCGAGCTGATTCTGCCCGAGCAGGAAACCCCGGCCCAGGCCGCCGCGCGCAAGCGCGCCGAACGCCAGCAGGACGCGGTCACCTCGATCGAGCAGGATCCGTTGATCCAGCAGATGATCAAGTTGTTCGGTGCCAAGGTGCGGCAGGATACTATTGAGCCTGTAGAGGCCCTGGCCAATCAGGGCCAGTAACGGATAACCATGCGGCCGGCCCTGCGCCGGGCCGCATCACATGACCCAATCGAGGTATACCCCCATGATGAAAGGTGGCATGGCCGGCCTGATGAAGCAGGCCCAGCAGATGCAGGAAAAGATGCAGAAAATGCAGGAAGAGCTGGCCAACGCTGAAGTCACCGGCCAGTCCGGTGGTGGCCTGGTGAGCGTGGTGATGACCGGTCGTCACGACGTCAAGCGTGTCAGCATCGACCAGAGCCTGATGTCGACTGACGAGGACGACAAAGAAGTGCTGGAAGACCTGATCGCCGCCGCGCTGAACGATGCGGTGCGCAAGGTTGAGCAGAGCAGCCAGGAAAAGATGGGCGGCATGACGGCTGGCATGCAGCTGCCGCCGGGCTTCAAGATGCCGTTCTAAGGGCATTGCGATACCGAAAACCGCCGCTGAATCCAGCGGCGGTTTTTTTTGCAAAGATTTCAGCCAGGGCGCGGTCTACTGATTTGACGCCACTGCCCCCGCTGGGTATAAACCGCCTCTTATTGAATTGTCAGGCCTTTCTCATGAGCTTCAGCCCCCTCATCCGCCAACTGATCGACGGCCTGCGTATTCTGCCCGGTGTCGGCCAGAAAACCGCCCAGCGCATGGCCCTGCAACTGCTCGAGCGCGACCGCAGTGGCGGGCTGCGCCTGGCCCAAGCGTTGACCCAGGCCATGGAAGGTGTAGGCCATTGCCGTCAGTGCCGTACCCTGACCGAGCAGGAGCTGTGCCCGCAATGCGCCGACACGCGCCGTGATGACACCCAGCTGTGCGTGGTCGAGGGGCCGACGGATGTGTATGCAGTGGAGCAGACGGGCTATCGGGGCCGTTACTTCGTGCTCAAGGGCCACCTGTCGCCGCTGGACGGCCTGGGGCCGGAGGCGATTGGCATTCCGCAACTGATGGCGCGTATCGAGGAGCAGGGCACCTTTACCGAGGTGATCCTGGCGACCAACCCGACGGTGGAAGGGGAGGCGACAGCGCATTACATT
The DNA here is from genome assembly GCF_002992185.1 of Pseudomonas sp. LLC-1. Taxonomy (NCBI): domain Bacteria; kingdom Pseudomonadati; phylum Pseudomonadota; class Gammaproteobacteria; order Pseudomonadales; family Pseudomonadaceae; genus Pseudomonas; species Pseudomonas sp. LLC-1. The sequence goes on from NZ_LUVY01000009.1 coordinate 71,745, forward strand.
GCGCAGTTGCTGGCTGAGAAGGGGTTGGTGGCTTCGCGGATTGCCCATGGCGTGCCGCTGGGTGGCGAGCTGGAGATGGTAGATGGTGGTACCTTGGCCCATGCACTCGCAGGGCGGCGGCCGATTTCGCTCTGATTTAATATTGCCGGGGCCGCTTTGCGGCCCAATCGCCGGCAAGCCAGCTCCCACAGGATCACCTCAGGCCTGAAGGCAGCGCTGTACCTGTGGGAGCTGGCTTGCCGGCGATTGGGGCGCAAAGCGCCCCTTTAATACTCAGTATTCGCTGAGGGAAAACTCGGTCAGGCAGAAGGTAGGCACACCTGCCGCCTGCAACCGACGCGACCCGTCCAGCTCTGGCAGGTCAATGATCGCCGCCGCCTCGAACACCTGCGCCCCGGTACGACGTATCAGATTGGCCGCCGCCAGCAGCGTACCGCCCGTGGCAATCAGGTCATCGAAGATCAACACCGAATCACCTTCGCACAGGCTGTCGGCGTGCACTTCCAGGAAGGCCTCGCCGTACTCGGTCTGGTAGCCCTCGCTCAGCACGTTAGCCGGCAGTTTGCCTTGCTTGCGGAACAGGATCAGCGGCTTGTTCAGCTGGTGGGCGATGATCGAACCAATCAGAAAGCCCCGCGCATCCATGGCACCAATGTGGCTGAACTCGGCCTCGACATAGCGCTCGATGAACTGGTCGGCCACATAGCGCAGCCCGCGCGGCGACTGGAACAGCGGGGTAATGTCGCGGAAGATCACGCCTGGCTTGGGGAAGTCCACTACCGGGCGGATGAGGGCTTTGAGGTCGAAGGTGTCGCTGTGCATTGTTGCGGGTATCCTGGGAAAACGAATGCCCAAGTATACCCGCTAAACGCTGGCCTCAGGCCTCGATTGCACCACCGGCCAGCGCACACAGCTGGATCGGGTCGAGAATGTGCACTTCCTTGCCTTCGGCGCGGATCAGGCCATTCTGCTGGAACCGGGTGAACACCCGCGAAACGGTTTCCACCGCCAGGCCCAGATAATTACCGATTTCGTTGCGCGACATGCTCAGGCGGAACTGGTTGGCCGAATAGCCGCGGGCGCGGAAGCGTGCCGACAGGTTGACCAGGAAGGTGGCAATGCGCTCGTCGGCGGTCTTTTTCGACAGCAGCAGCATCATTTGCTGGTCGTCGCGGATTTCCCGGCTCATCACCCGCATCAGCTGGCGGCGTAGCTGCGGCAGCTGTACCGACAGCTCGTCGAGGCGCTCGAAGGGAATCTCGCACACGGAAGTGGTTTCCTGAGCCTGCGCCGAAACCGGGTAGGCCTCGGTGTCCATGCCCGACAGCCCGACCAGCTCGCTGGGCAGGTGGAAGCCGGTAATCTGCTCTTCGCCACTGTCGCTGAGGCTGAAGGTTTTCAGGGCGCCGGAACGTACCGCGTAGACCGAGCCGAAATTGTCACCCTGGCGGAACAGGAACTCGCCTTTTTTCAGCGGGCGGCCGCGTTTGACGATTTCATCCAGTGCATCCATGTCTTCCAGGTTCAGCGAAAGAGGCAGGCACAGGGGGGCCAGGCTGCAGTCCTTGCAGTGGGCCTGGTTGTGTGGGCGCAGTTTGACTGGCTCGGACATTTGAATCGATCCTTGTGGGAAAGCACACATAAGTCGTAAGGGTAACCTACGACACAGGGTGTAGGCCAGTGTGCGCGTTTTTGGTGCGCACTGGCGAAACCCCGGCAGGTGCCCTGCCGGGAGTCCTTGTGTGCCCATAGTGTGCCCGGCAAGGAAACTTGTCCATGCGGTTGAACGCCTCGGTTTTCAGATCACCCGCGAGAAGCGCTGGCGGTTTTGCATGGCCAGGTAGGCGTCGAACACCATGCACACCGAGCGTGCCAGCAAGCGGCCTGCCGGCAAGATGCGGATGCCTTTGTCGTCCAGGCTGATCAGGCCGTCGCGCTGCAAGGTCAGCAGCTCGGGCCAGAGGTCGTTGAAGTAACCGCGAAAATCAAGGGTGAAGGCCTGCTCGATCGGCTCGAAGTCCAGCTCGAAATGGCAGATCAGTTGCTGGATCACCGCACGCCGCACGCGGTCGTCGTGGTTGCACAGCAGGCCGCGCTGGGTGGCCAGCTGGGCGTTGGACAGGCTGTCCTGGTAGGTGTTGAGGTCGCTGCTGTTCTGGCAGTACAGGTCGCCGATCTGGCTGATGGCCGACACGCCCAGGCCAATCAGGTCGCAATGCCCGTGGGTGGTGTAGCCCTGGAAGTTGCGCTGCAGGGTGCCTTCTTCCTGGGCAATCGCCAGCTCGTCGTCGGGCAGGGCGAAGTGGTCCATGCCGATGTAGCGGTAACCGGCGGCGGTCAGTTGGTCGATGGTGGCGTGCAGCATCTCCAGCTTGGCCGCCGCGCTGGGCAGGTCGTTGTTGTCGATACGCCGCTGCGGCATGAAGCGCTCGGGCAGGTGGGCGTAGTTGAACACCGACAGCCGGTCGGGCTGCAAGCGGATCACCTCTTCGACGGTGCGGGCAAAGCCTTCCGGGGTTTGCTTGGGCAGGCCGTAGATCAGGTCGAGGTTGATCGAGCGGAACTGCAACGTGCGTGCGGCTTCGATCAAGGTACGGGTTTGCTCAAGGCTTTGCAGGCGGTTGACCGCGCGCTGCACGGCCGGGTCCAGGTCCTGCACGCCCAGGCTGACGCGGTTGAAACCCAGCTCGCGCAGCAGGCCCATGGTCGACCAGTCGGCTTCGCGGGGGTCGATTTCGATGCCGTAGTCACCAGAATCGTCGTCCAGCAGGTGGAAGTGCTGGCGCAGGGTGGCCATCAGCTGGCGCAGTTCCACATGGCTGAGAAAGGTCGGCGTGCCGCCGCCGAAATGCAGCTGTTCAACACGTTGTTTGGGGGCCAGGTGGCAGGCGATCAGCTGGATTTCCTGCTCCAGGCGCTGCAAATAGGGTGCAGCGCGGGCGCGGTCCTTGGTGATGACCTTGTTGCAGGCGCAGTAGTAGCAGATGTTGGCGCAGAACGGCACATGCACGTACAGCGACAGCGGGCGCACGGCTCGACGGCTCTCGCGCAGGGCATGGAGCAGGTCGAACGAGCCCACCTCGCTGTGCAGTTGCACGGCGGTCGGGTAAGAGGTGTAGCGTGGCCCGGCCAGATCGTAGCGGCGGATCAGGTCGGTATCCCAACGTAGGTCGTCGAGCATGAGGGCGGTCCCCGGAAAGAGCAGCAGTGCACCGGAGTCTATGGCCGTCTGTAGGAAACTGTGTTGATTTGTATCAAGGGCATTGGGGCGTCAAAGCGGCCGCCTATCAATGCCCCATCAACCAATGCTGGTGCGGCCCGGGCAGGGTCCACACCCCGAACAGCATCACCAGCACTCCGCCAGCCACCCGCACACTGCGCCGTCTCAACAAGGCGTTTACCCGCTCCGCCGCCAGCCCCGTGGCCAGCAAGACGGGCCAGGTGCCCAGCCCGAATGCCAGCATCAACGCCGCGCTGTAGCCGGCGTTGCCCTGGCTGGCCGCCCACAGCAGAGTGCTGTACACCAGGCCGCATGGCAGCCAGCCCCACAACGCCCCCAGCAACAGTGCGCGGGGCATACTGGACACTGGCATCAGGCGCGAGGCGAACGGCTGGATATACCGCCACAGCCCTCGGCCCAGCGCTTCGATACGGGTCAGTCCGCTCCACCAGCCGGCCAGGTACAGGCCCATGCTAATCAGCAGCAGCGCAGCCACCACGCGCAAGGCCATGGCTGCCGGGCTGCTGGCGACTGCCCAGCCAGCCAGGCCCAACAGCAGGCCGGCGCAGGCATAACTGAGGATGCGTCCCAGGTTGTAGGCCACCAGCAGGCGCAGGCGCCGGCCGCGTTGTTCGGGGGGGATGGCCAGGGTCAGCGCGCCCATCAGGCCGCCGCACATGCCTAGGCAGTGACCGCCACCGAGCAGGCCGAGGACCAGTGCCGAGCCGAGCAGGGGAAGCAGGTCAGGCACGGGGTGGTGCTTCCTTGTCGTCTGACGCTGCGGGCTCTTCGGGTTTGACGGCCGCCTGGTGGCGCGGGTCCTGGTCGTCGAAGAGGATGCTATGGGCGGGGCCTTCAAGGTCGTCGTACTGGCCGCTGTCCACCGCCCAGAAGAAGATGTACACGGCCACGCCGACCAGCAGCAAAGCGGCGGGGATCATGACATAGAGGGCGGGCATGGCGACTTCCTCCCGGGCAGGGATGTTTCGGTTTTCTGCAAGGCCGCTGCCGGGGGCATGCGGGTCAGGCGCAGGGCATTGAGCACCACGATCAGCGAGCTGACCGACATGCCGATGGCGGCCCACACCGGGGTAATCCAGCCGAGCGCGGCAAATGGCAACATCAGGCCATTATACAGCGACGCCCACAGCAGGTTTTCGAGGATGTTGCGGCGGGTGCGGCGGGCCAGGTCGACGGCCTGCACCAGTGCCTGAAGGCGGTTGGACAGCAGCACGGCATCGGCGCTGGTCTTGGCAAGATCCGTGGCGCTGCCCATGGCGATGCTGATATCGGCGGCGGCCAGCACTGGCACGTCGTTGACCCCGTCACCCAGCATCAGCACCTTGCTTCCGGCTGCCTGCAACGCTTTCAGCCGGTCCAGCTTGTCGTCCGGGCGCAGGCCGCCAATGGCCTGGTCGATACCCAGCTGCGCGGCCACTTCGGCGACCATGGGCGAGCTGTCGCCCGACAGCAGCAGCGTACGCCAGCCTCGGGCCTTGCAGGCGGCGAGCAGGGCAGGGGCATCGTCGCGCAGGCGGTCGTCCAGGCCGAACCAGGCCAGCGGCCCCTGGCGGTCACCCAGCAGCAACCACTGGCCGCGCGGTTCCGGCACGCCGGGGATCTCCGCGCCGCTCAGGGCACAGACGAAGGTGGCCTGGCCAATGCGCAGGCGCTGGCCGTCCACCAAGCCTTCCAGGCCCAGGCCGGGTACGGTCTGCACATCATCCGCGGGCGTGGCGGTGCGGCCAAAGGCGCGGGCGATGGGGTGTTCGGAGCGGTTTTCCAGCGCGGCTGCCAAGGCCAGGCAGCGGTCGGCGGGCAGGCTGCCGAGAGGGCGGATGCTGCGCAGGGTAAGGCGGCCTTCGGTCAGTGTGCCGGTCTTGTCGAAAATCACCGTGTCGATCTGGTTCAGGCCTTCCAGCACATGGCCACGGGTGACCAGCAGGCCGAGCTTGTGCAGGGTGCCGGTTGCAGCGGTCAGCGCCGTTGGCGTGGCCAGGGACAGTGCGCAAGGGCAGGTGGCTACCAGCATCGCCAGCACGATCCAGAACGCCCGCGCAGGGTCCAGATACCACCACCACAGGCCGATGGCCACTGCGGCCAGCAGCGAGAACAGCAGGAACCACTGCGAGGCCCGGTCGGCGATTTCCGCCAGGCGTGGTTTTTCGGTTTGCGCGCGTTCCAGCAGGCGCACGATGGCCGACAGCCGCGAATCGTGGCCCAGTGCTTCAACCTCCACGTTCAGCGTGCTTTCGACGTTCAGCGTGCCGCCGGTGACCCGTTCGCCCACCCGGCGCGGTTGTGGCAGGTATTCGCCGGTCAGCAGCGACTCATCCACACTGGAGCGGCCTTCGACAATGCGCCCGTCGGCGGGGATCACGGCGCCCGGCAGTACTTGCACCGTGTCACCGCATTGCAGTTCGCTGAGCAGGATGCGTTCGCTGCGGCCGATGGCGTCCAGGCGCAGGCACGAGGCCGGCAGCAGGTTGACCAGTTGCGCGGTGGCGGCGGCAGTGCGTTCCCGGGCGCGGCGCTCCAGGTAGCGGCCCGTGAGCAGGAACAGGGCGAACATACCCACGGTGTCGAAATACAGCTCGCCACTGCCGGTGATGGCGGTCCAGATGCCGGCGCCGAAGGCCAGGCCAATGGCCAGCGACACCGAAACGTCCATGGTCAGGTGGCGGGTGCGCAGGTCGCGTGCTGCGCCTTTGAAGAACGGCGCGCAGCTGTAGAACACGATGGGGATGGTGAGGAACAACGCCACCCAACGCAGGATGGTGTGCAGTTCAGGCGACAGGTCGATGTTGAATTCCGGCCAGGTGGCCATGGTTGCCATCATCGCCTGGAACCACAGCAGCCCGGCCACGCCCAGGCGGCGCAGGGCGCTGCGGTTTTCGCGGGCCAGCTGTTCGGCGGCCTGGTCGGGTTGGTAGGGGTGGGCGGCGTAGCCGATCTGGCGCAGCTCGGCCAGCAGGCGCGAGAGCGGCTGTTGCTTGTCGTCCCAGTTCAGCAGCAGACGGTGGTTGGACAGGTTCAGGCGCGCTTCGGCAACGCCGGGCAGGTTGCGCAGGTGCTTTTCGATCAGCCAGCCGCAGGCGGCGCAGCTGATGCCTTCGACCAGCAGGGTGGTTTCGGCCAGCTCGCCCTGGTGGCGCACGAAGCTTTGCTGCACGTCGCTACGGTCGTACAGGGCCAGCTCGTCTTGCAGCTGTTTGGGCAAGGCTTCGGGGTTGGCACTGTTGTCGCTGCGGTGCTGGTAGTAGTGCTCCAGGCCACCGGCGACGATCGACTCCGCCACCGCCTGGCAACCGGGGCAGCAGAACTGCCGAGGCTGGCCAAGGACCACGGCGGTGAAGCGGCTGCCGGCGGGGACGGGCAGGGCGCAGTGGTAGCAGGGGGTGGGTTGGGTCATAAAAGCAAGCACGACTGGTCAGGCATATATGAAACCCTGTGGGAGCGGGCGTGCCCGCGAAAGCGTCAGGCCTGAAAACACCGTTGCCTGGGCTATTGCATTCGCGGGCATGCCCGCTCCCACAGGGATTTGCGGTGTTGCTACTGTTGGTGCTCGGCACCTTGCAGGGCTTCGTCACCCAATTGCAAGGTCACCCCATGCTCCACTTTTTCCTCTTCGAACAAGCGCCACACCTGGCCACCTTCGCTCCCCAGCAGCTCAACAAAGCGCCGCCCGTCGACCTTGTCCTCCAGTTGCCCCACATAACGCCCTGCTTCAACCCGGCTCAGCAGCACCCTGCGGTCTTTCTCCGGCTGGGTAGGCGAAATCAGGTTCAGCTCCAGGCTCTGCGGGCCGCTGTTGCCGGTCAGGCGCAGGTCCACTTCGCCTGTGAGCTCGTCCAGGTGCACGCTGGCCTTCAGCCCCAGCTGCTGCGCCAGCAGTTCGCGGTCCAGCGAGCGGTTGATGCCCTTGCCGGCCTCGTAGTAGTTGTCGTTCACCAGGTTGTCCGGGTTGTTCACGGCGATACTGACCATGGTCAGGCTCAGGCACACCGAGGTGGTGAGGATGCCGATGATGATCCAGGGCCAGAGGTGCTTGTACCAGGGGCTGGCGGCGGTGGCGACAGGCATTGTGCGTTATCTCTCTTAGCGGATCTGTGGGCCGATGAACCGGCTCTTGGCTTCAACCTGGGCGTCACTGTCGTCGGCGCTTTTGAGGATGAAGGTGATTTCGTTGGTGGTCGAGGGCAGCTTCTCGGGGGCGACCGACAGCTGCACCGGCAGGCTGACGATATCACCGGCAGCCACGCGGATCTCGCGCTGGCCCTCAAGCTTGAGGTCTGGCAGGCCGGCGGCGTCCAGTACGTAGACGTGGTCGCGCTGGTCCTTGTTCATCACCTTCAGGCTGTACACGTTCTCGATCCTGCCCTGGGCGTTCTCGCGGTACAGCACGCGGTCTTTGCTGACGTCGAAGCCGACCAACGATCGAGTGGCGAAGGCGGTGGCCAGGCCGATGATCATCACCAGCAGCACCACGGCATAGCCGATCAGGCGCGGGCGCAGCATGTGGGTCTTCTGCCCGGACAGGTTGTGTTCGGTGGTGTAGCTGATGAGCCCTTTGGGGTAGTTCATCTTGTCCATGATGCTGTCACAGGCGTCGATGCACGCGGCGCAGCCAATGCACTCGATCTGCAGGCCGTCACGGATGTCGATGCCGGTAGGGCAGACCTGGACGCACATGGTGCAGTCGATGCAGTCGCCCAGCCCCTGTGCCTTGTAGTCAGCATCCTTTTTACGCGGGCCGCGGGTTTCACCACGGCGCGGGTCGTAGGAAACAATCAGCGTGTCCTTGTCGAACATCACGCTCTGGAAGCGGGCGTAGGGGCACATGTAAACGCACACCTGTTCGCGCAGCCAGCCGGCGTTGCCGTAGGTGGCGAGGGTAAAGAACCCGACCCAGAAGTAGGCCCAGCCATCGGCCTGGCCGGTGAAGAATTCGATGACCAGTTCGCGGATGGGCGAGAAATAGCCGACAAAGGTCATGCCGGTAACGAAGCCGATCAGCAGCCACAGGCTGTGCTTGGCGAATTTGCGCAGAAACTTGTTGCCGCTCATGGGGGCTTTGTCGAGCTTCATGCGTTGGTTGCGGTCGCCTTCGGTGACTTTCTCGCACCACATGAAAATCCATGTCCACACGCTTTGCGGGCAGGTGTAGCCGCACCACACCCGGCCGGCGAACACGGTGATGAAGAACAGGCCGAAGGCGGCGACGATCAGGATGCCCGACAGCAGGATGAAGTCCTGTGGCCAGATGGTGGCGCCGAAAATGTAGAACTTGCGCTCGGGCAGGTTCCACCACACGGCCTGGTGACCACCCCAGTTCAGCCATACGGTGCCGAAGTACAGCAGGAACAACACGGCACCACCGACCATGCGCAGGCGGCGGAACAGGCCGGTGAAGGCGCGGGTGTAGATCTTTTCCCGGGAGGCGTAGAGGTCGACGGAATCCTTCCCTTTGCTGGCAGGCGGGGTGACGTCATGTACCGGAATTTGCTTGCTCATCATCAAGTCCCACGGCAGTGGAGAAACGCCGCGGCCAGTGCGTGCCGGCCGCAGTCTCGCGCAATCTGCTAGCGCTCTACGGCCCATGATACGCCGCTGATGGCGGTATGGGGTCGCACTGCGACCTTTAGTCGCGTTGGGTTTGCGGTGTGAATCGTGTTATGGCGGGTGTCAATTGATCCAGGTCATCAGGTGTTGCATTTACTGGCCTCATCGCCGGCAAGCCAGCTCCCACAGGTCCGCCACAGGGTTCTGGACCTGTGCTGTACTTGTGGGAGCTGGCTTGCCGGCGATAGGGCCGGGCCTGCTTACTCAGCCTTGGCCGGTTCAGCCTGGTGCGACAGGCTGTACACATAAGCCGCCAGCAAGTGCACCTTGTCATTACCCTGCAACTGTTCCTGCGCCGGCATCTGCCCCTGGCGACCATAACGGATGGTCTGCTGCAGCTGGGCAAAGCTGGACCCGTAGATGAACGCCTGCGGGTGGGTCAGGTTCGGCGCACCCATGGCCGGTGTGCCTTTGCCTTCCGGCCCGTGGCAGGCCACGCAGTTGGCGGCGAAGATCTTCTGACCGTTCTCGGCATCGGCCTTGACGCCTTCCGGCAGGGTACGGCCATCCAGCTTGCTGACCACGAACGCCGCCACGTCGGCCACGCCCTGATCACCGATCACCTCGGCCCAGGCCGGCATCACGCCATGGCGGCCGCCCATGATGGTGGTCTTGATGGTGTCGGGCTCGCCGCCCCAGCGCCAGTCGTTGTCGGTGAGGTTAGGGAAGCCGAAGGCACCCTTGGCGTCGGAACCGTGGCACACCGAGCAGTTGGAGGCGAACAGCCGCGCGCCCATTTTCAGCGCCTGCGGGTCCTTGGCCACGTCCTCGATGGGCATGGCGGCGAATTTGGCGAAGATCGGCCCGAAGCGGGCGTCGGCCTTGGCCATTTCCTTTTCCCATTCGTGCACGCCGGTCCAGCCCGGCTGGCCGTTGGAAAACTCGGTCTGCTTGTCGTTGTCCAGGTACGAGTAGCCCGGCAGTACGCCTTTCCAGTTGCCCAGGCCCGGGTACAGCACCAGGTAGCCAAGGGCGAAGATGATGGTGCCGACGAATAGCCAGAACCACCATTTCGGCAGCGGGTTGTCGTATTCCTCGATGCCGTCGAAGGCATGCCCGACGGTTTCGTCGGTCACTTCTTCGCGCTGCCCCTTGCGGGTGGACAGCAGCAGCCAGGTCAACGAGAAGATGGTGCCCAGGGTCAGGACGGTAACGTACAGACTCCAGAAGGTTGTCATTGTTGTTTGCTCCCAGAAGCTTTTGCTTGCTCGACGTGCCGGGTGGCCTCGGGGTCATCCGCGAAGGGCAGTTGGGTCGCTTCGTCGAAGTCCTTTTTACGCCGTGGGTTGAACACCCACAGCGCCAGGCCCACGAAGGCCACCATCACCACGACGGTGCCCAGGCCGCGAATCATCCCGATATCCATCAGCGTCACCGTTTGCTTTTGATGATGGTGCCAAGACCCTGCAGGTACGCGACGATGGCGTCCATTTCGGTCTTGCCCTTGACCGCGTCACGCGCGCCGGCAATGTCGGCGTCGGTGTACGGGGTGCCGAGTGTGCGCAGCACTTCCAGTTTTTTCGCGGTGTCCTTGCCGTCGAGCTTGTTCTCGACCAGCCACGGGTAGGACGGCATCTTCGACTCCGGTACCACGTTGCGCGGGTTGTACAGGTGCGCGCGGTGCCAGTCATCGGAGTAGCGGCCACCCACGCGGGCCAGGTCTGGCCCGGTACGCTTGGAGCCCCACAGGAACGGGTGGTCCCACACGCTTTCGCCGGCTACCGAGTAGTGGCCGTAGCGCTCGGTTTCGGCGCGGAACGGGCGGATCATCTGCGAGTGGCAGCCCACGCAGCCTTCGCGGATGTAGATGTCGCGGCCTTCCACTTCCAGCGCGGTGCGCGGCTTCATGCCTTCAACGGGTTTGTTGGTGACGTCCTGGAAAAACAGCGGGACGATCTGGGTCAGGCCACCGACGCTCACGGCGATGACCATGAAGAAGGCCAGCAGGCCTATGTTCTTCTCGACGGCTTCATGCTTCATCAGTGCGCTCCCACAACGACGATCTTGGCGGCTTCCTCAGCCTGTGCCGGGTTGGCGGCACGTACGGTACGGAACACGTTGTAGGCCATCAGCAGCATGCCGCTGGCGAAGAACGCACCGCCCAGGGCGCGGACGATATAGCCAGGGTGGCTGGCCTGCAGGGCTTCGACGAAGGAGTAGGTGAGTGTGCCGTCATCGTTGATGGCGCGCCACATCAGGCCTTGGGTGATGCCGTTGACCCACATCGAGGCGATGTACAGCACGGTACCGATGGTGGCGAGCCAGAAGTGCGCGTTGATCAGGCCGATGCTGTGCATCTGCTCGCGGCCATAGAGTTTCGGGATCATGTGGTACACGGCACCAATCGAGATCATGGCTACCCAGCCGAGGGCGCCGGCGTGGACGTGGCCGATGGTCCAGTCGGTGTAGTGCGACAGCGAGTTCACGGTCTTGATGGCCATCATCGGGCCTTCGAAGGTGGACATGCCGTAGAACGCCAGCGAAACGACCAAAAAGCGCAGGATCGGGTCGGTGCGCAGTTTGTGCCAGGCGCCCGACAGGGTCATCATGCCGTTGATCATGCCGCCCCAGCTTGGCGCCAGCAGGATGATCGACATCACCATGCCCAGCGACTGTGCCCAGTCAGGCAGGGCGGTGTAGTGCAGGTGGTGCGGGCCGGCCCAGATGTACAGGGTAATCAGCGCCCAGAAGTGCACGATCGACAGGCGATACGAGTAGATCGGCCGCTCGGCCTGCTTGGGCACGAAGTAGTACATCATCCCCAGGAAACCGGTGGTGAGGAAGAAGCCCACGGCGTTATGGCCGTACCACCACTGGATCATCGCGTCGGTGGCGCCGGAGTACGCCGAGTACGACTTGAACAGGCTCACCGGCAGCGAGATGTGGTTGACGATGTGCAGCATCGCGGTCACCACGATGAAGGCGCCGTAGAACCAGTTGCCGACATAGATGTGCTTGGTCTTGCGCTTGACGATGGTGCCGAAGAACACCAACCCGTAGGTCACCCAGACGATGGCCAGCAGGATCGCCAGCGGCCATTCGAGCTCGGCGTACTCCTTGGTGGTGGTATAGCCCATCGGCAGGGTGATCAGCGCGCCGACGATCACCGCCTGCCAACCCCAGAAGGTGAAGGCCGCCATGCTGTCGGAGATCAGCCGGGTCTGGCAGGTGCGCTGCACCACGTAGTAGCTGGTGCCGAACAGCGCACAGCCCCCGAAGGCGAAGATCACCAGGTTGGTGTGCAGCGGGCGCAGGCGGCCGAAGCTGGTCCAGGGCAGGTCCAGGTTCAGTTGCGGCCATACCAGCTGCGAGGCGATGAAGACGCCGAGGCCCATGCCAAGGATCCCCCAGACCACCGTCATGATGGCGAACTGGCGGACGACCTTATAGTTATAAGCAGTCGGACTGATTGCTGTGCTCATGCTAAGGTTCCACGGTTTTGATGTTCTTGTTGGTCGAAAAATCGGCGCCAGTATTGATAACCATCAGGGTTACCGCAACGCAACTTTGGTACGCCGACCCGTGTCCGAGCCCGTTCGCTGATGTCCCGCAGCGATCGGGTCCGGACGATTGTACACAAATAAATATTTGTAATGTGTACCGTTTTCCATCTTTTTCTGATCGATCGGTCAGGCTTTTTATCGGGACGGCGACAGGCTATGCGCCGCGTCTGCATCGGTCCTTTCGGAGCGAAGCCCACTGAGGCAACAAGCTTAGTTCTGTTCGGAGGGGGTGCAAGGAGGGGGTGTTGCGGGGAGAGGGGCTGCTATGCAGCCCTTCGCGGGCTTGCCCGCTCCCACAGGTTCAGCACAATGCTTGAAATCTGCGATCAACCTGTGGGAGCGGGCGAGTCGGGACGCCGAACCGCCGCGAAGGGGTTTTACTTGGCGGTCAGGTCTGGCGAGGCTTGATCCTGCGACAGGCTATACACATAAGCCGCCAGCAGGTGCACCTTGTCGTTGCCCTGGATCTCGGCCTGCGCCGGCATCTGCCCTTGGCGACCATAACGAATGGTCTGCTGCAATTGGGCAAAGCTCGACCCATAGATGAACGCCTGCGGGTGGGTCAGGTCTGGCGCGCCCATGGCGGGAGTGCCTTTGCCTTCCGGTCCGTGGCAGGCCACGCAGTTGCCGGCGAAGATCTCCTTGCCCTTGGCCGGGTCGGCCTTGGCGCCTTCCGGCAGGGTGCGGCCGTCCATGCTGGTCAGCACGAACGCGGCCACATCGGCCACACCCTGCTCGCCGATCACCTCGGCCCAGGCCGGCATCACACCATGGCGGCCGTTCATGATCGACGCCTTGATGGTTTCCGCTTCACCGCCCCAGCGCCAGTCCTTGTCGGTGAGGTTGGGGAAGCCGAAGGCACCCTTGGCGTCCGAGCCGTGGCACACCGAGCAGTTGGAGGCAAACAGGCGGCCGCCCATTTTCAGCGCTTGCGGATCCTTGGCGACTTCTTCCACGGGCATGGCAGCGTACTTGGCGAAGATCGGGCCGAATTTGGCATCGGCCCTGTCCATTTCCTTCTGCCACTCGTTGGCGCCGGTCCAACCATTTTCATAACCCGGCAAGATGCCTTTCCAGTTGCCCAGGCCCGGGTAGAGGATCAGGTAGCCGACCGAGAACACCAAGGTGCCGACGAACAGCCAGAACCACCACTTGGGCAGCGGGTTGTCGTACTCCTCGATGCCGTCGAAGCTATGGCCCATGGTCTGGTCGGTGGTGTTCTTGCTCTCGCCCTTGCGGGTGGCGAGCAGCAGCCAGGTCAGGCCAATCAGGCTACCGATGGTCAGTACGCTGATGTACGTACTCCAGAAGGTGGTCATTGCCCGTTACTCCTTTTTGCAGCAGGTTCCTGCCCGGCAGGGGGCAGGCGGTCGTCGACGAAGGGCAGCAGGCGCGCTTCGGCGAAATCACGGTCGCGGCGGCGGTTGAATACCCACAGCGAGAGGCCGATGAAGGCGATCATCACCACCAGGGTGCCCAGGCCGCGGATCATGCCGATGTCCAGTTCCATCGCACTCACCTCTTGTTCTTGATCGCGGTGCCGAGCACCTGCAGGTAGGCGACCAGCGCGTCCATCTCGGTCTTGCCCTTGACCGCGTCGCGGGCGCCGGCAATGTCGTCGTCGGAGTACGGCACGCCCAGGGTGCGCAAGGTGCGCATCTTGGTGTCGGTGTGGCTGTTGTCTACCTGCTGGGCGACCAGCCACGGGTACGACGGCATCTTCGACTCCGGTACCACGTTGCGCGGGTTGTACAGGTGCGCGCGGTGCCAGTCGTCCGAGTAGCGGCCACCCACGCGGGCCAGGTCTGGCCCGGTGCGCTTGGAGCCCCACAGGAACGGGTGGTCCCATACGCTTTCGCCGGCTACCGAGTAGTGGCCGTAGCGCTCGGTTTCGGCGCGGAACGGGCGGATCATCTGCGAGTGGCAGCCCACGCAGCCTTCGCGGATGTAGATATCGCGGCCTTCCAGCTGCAGCGCGGTGTAGGGCTTCATGCCTTCCACCGGCTTGTTGGTGACGTCCTGGAAGAACAGCGGGACGATCTGGGTCAGGCCGCCGATGCTGACGGCGAACACCATCAGCAGGGCCATCAGGCCGACGTTTTTCTCGATGACTTCATGTTTCATCAGGCGTTTCTCCTCAAGCCAACTGGGCGTTCGCAGGGGCGACGTCAAGCGCTGGCGAACGCACGGTGCGCCAGGTGTTCCAGGCCATCAGGAACATGCCGCTGAGGAAGATCGCGCCGCCAACGAAGCGCACGACAAAGCCTGGGTGGCTGGCCACCAGGGTTTCCACGAACGAGTAGGTGAGCGTGCCGTCGCTGTTGACCGCGCGCCACATCAGGCCCTGGGCGATGCCGTTGACCCACATCGAGGCGATGTACAGCACGGTACCGATGGTGGCCAGCCAGAAGTGCGCGTTGATCAGGCCGAGGCTGTACATGCGCTCTTTGCCGAACACTTTCGGGATGGTGTGGTACAGCGCACCGATGGAGATCATGGCTACCCAGCCGAGGGCGCCAGCGTGCACGTGGCCGATGGTCCAGTCGGTGTAGTGGGACAGGGCGTTGACCGTCTTGATGGCCATCATCGGGCCTTCGAAGGTGGACATGCCGTAGAACGCCAGGGACACCACCAGGAAGCGCAGGATCGGGTCGCTGCGCAGTTTGTGCCAGGCGCCCGACAGGGTCATCATGCCGTTGATCATGCCGCCCCAGCTCGGTGCCAGCAGGATCAGCGACATCACCATGCCCAGCGATTGCGCCCAGTCGGGCAGCGCGGTGTAGTGCAGGTGGTGCGGGCCGGCCCAGATGTACAGGGTGATCAGTGCCCAGAAGTGCACGATCGACAGGCGATAGGAATACACCGGGCGTTCGGCCTGCTTGGGCACGTAGTAGTACATCATCCCCAGGAAGCCCGCAGTCAGGAAGAAGCCTACCGCGTTGTGGCCGTACCACCACTGCACCATGGCGTCGGTGGCGCCGGCGTACACCGAATACGACTTGGTCAGGCTGACCGGCAGTTCCAGGTTGTTGACGATGTGCAGCAGCGCCACGGTCAGGATGAAGGCCCCGAAGAACCAGTTACCCACGTAGATGTGCTTGGTGTTGCGCTTCATCAGCGTGCCGAAGAACACGATGGCGTAGGCCACCCAGACGATGGTGATCAGGATGTCGATCGGCCATTCCAGTTCGGCGTATTCCTTGGAGCTGGTGTAGCCCAGCGGCAGGCTGATGGCCGCCAGCAGGATCACCAGTTGCCAGCCCCAGAAGGTGAACGCGGCCAGGCCCGGTGCGAACAGGGTGGTCTGGCAGGTGCGTTGCACCGAATAATAGGAGGTGGCGAACAGCGCGCAGCCGCCGAAAGCGAAGATCACCGCATTGGTATGCAGGGGGCGCAGGCGGCCGAAGCTGGTCCAGGGGAGGTCGAAGTTGAGGGAAGGCCAGGCGAGCTGGGCGGCGATGAAGACGCCGAGCCCCATCCCGACGATTCCCCACACCACCGTCATGATGGCGAATTGGCGGACCACCTTGTAGTTATAGGCGGTACTGCTGGTTGTGTTCATGTATGGGTTCCCATCCACGGTTATTTGGCAGGCTTTACAGCGAGGCAAGCATGATTAATGGGCAAAGTGCCGGTATTGACGGGGATCAATGGGCGAAGGTCGGAAATGTCCCAGGCTTGCGCTGCGATCCTCCACAGGCTCAGGGTAAGGATGGCTACAAGGGCTGCCTGATCCTGGCCCACGGCGCAGGTGCGCCGATGGACAGCGGGTTCATGGACGAAATGGCGCAAAGGCTTGCGGTGCTTGGGGTGGCGGTCGTGCGCTTCGAGTTCCCGTACATGGCCGAGCGCAGGGTTACCGGCGGCAAGCGGCCGCCAAACCCGCAGAAGGTGCTACTGGAATGCTGGCGCGAGGTGTACCGGCAGGTGCGACCTTTGGTCGCGGGCAGGTTGGCGGTGGGTGGCAAGTCCATGGGCGGGCGCATGGCCAGCCTGCTGGCCGACGAACTGGGTGCGGATGCGCTGGTGTGCCTGGGCTATCCCTTTTACGCGGTGGGTAAACCTGAGAAGCCGCGCGTGGAGCACCTGGCCGGGTTGAAAACACCGACGTTGATCGTGCAGGGCGAGCGCGATGCGCTAGGTAACCGTGAAGCGGTGGCAGGGTATGCGTTGTCGCCGGCGATCGAGGTGAGCTGGCTAGTGGCGGGGGACCATGACCTGAAGCCGTTGAAGGCTTCGGGGTTCAGCCATGAGCAGCATTTGCAGGCGGCGGCTGAAAAGGTTGCGGCATTCCTGAAGAGTTAGTGCTGGATTCTTCGCGGGCGAGCCCGCGAAGAGGCCGGAACGGGCTACCGCTTAGTCGCGGTACTCGCACAGGTAAGCGGTATCCACTTTCACCTGCAGCTGGAACTTGCTGTCAGCCGGTACATTGAACTTGTCGCCCGCCTTGAAGGTTTCCCAGTTGTCGCTGCCTGGCAGCTTCACGGTCAGCGCACCCGACACCACATGCATGATCTCGCGTTTGGCGGTACCGAACTCGTATTCGCCCGGGGCCATCACGCCGACAGTGGCCGGGCCTTCTTCGCCCGCGAATGCGATCGACTTGACGGTGCCGTTGAAGTACTCGTTGACCTGGAACATGGGCGACTCCTGAACAGGGTGATGAAAAAGGGCTGGCCAGTATGCCCAAGCCCACTGCCTCCGTCATCTGCTTTCAGGGGCCATTGGCGGGGAGCGTCAGCGGCAGCAACCGCGCCGTATTGCGCGCGTCTTCCAGCGCCCTGTGCTGCTGCCCGCAAAAGTGCATGCCAGCCAGTTGCAAGGCCCCGTTCAAACCGGTGGGGCGTTGCAGGTGGCGGGCTTTGGCAAAGCGCTGTTTGAGGTTGATGTGCGGCAGGGTGCGCAGCAGGCTGTCGAGCCCGTGCTGCTGCCATTCCTGGTGCAGTTGCTGGCGGTCGTAGTCGCCCCAGCTGACCCAGGCCTGAAGCTGCCCACGGTGGTGCCCGAGCCAGCGCTCGAAGCTTGCCCACACCTCGTGAAACGGTGCGGCGCCGTCCACGCTGGCCTGGCTGATGTGCGTCAGCTCACGGCAGAACGGGGTAAGCTGCGGACGCCGCCGTGGCCGCACAAAACGCTGGAAGTGGTCAACCTCGCGGCCTTCGCGGGTGACCAGGCTTGCGCCGATTTCAATGATTTCCATCTCTGTGACCGGCCACCCACCATCGTCGGTGGTGGCTTCCAGGTCGATCACCAACCAATGGCCCATACCAGGCTCCCTTGCAGATCCTGCTAGAGCGTAGCCAATGTCGGGGCATACGGCACCCTATGGCATTTTGCCGCCTGCTTTGGCACAAAGACTGGGAACCGGCAGTTGTGCCGCCAAGGGAAAACGCCTAGCTTAGACGGACCCAGGCATGAACCGTGATGAGTGTCCGTCTTGACTCCAGCGCCCGGCCTCAAGGCCCTGTCCTCCCTGATGCTGCTGGCCGTGTACTGGCTGGCGGTGCCGGCATGGGCCGCAGATGCCGTCGAGGTGAAGATCGGCGCTGCGCACTTCCCGCCTTACACGGTGCGCCCCGAACAGGGGGCCGACACCGGCCTGCTGCCGCAATTGGTCGACGCGCTCAACCGCTTGCAACAGGGCTACCACTTTGTCCTGGTGCCCACGTCCATCCAGCGGCGTTTTGGAGACTTCCAGCAGGGCCGCACCGACATGGCCATTTTCGAGAACCCGCAATGGGGCTGGGAGCAGATTGCCCACCAGACCGTGGACATGGGCCTGGAAGATGCCGAAGTGTTCGTCGCCCGCCAGGCCAATGGCCGTGACCCGCATTACTTCGACGACCTGCGCGGCAAACGCCTGGCCTTGTTCAACGGCTACCATTACGCGTTCGCCCGCTTCAACCCCGACCCGGACTACCTGCGCAAGGCGTACAACGCGACCCTGACCTACTCCCATGACAGCAACCTGCTGATGGTGCAGGCCGGCCGCGCCGACATCGCCCTGGTCACACGCTCCTACCTCAGTGACTTCATGGCGCGCAACCCGGCCAGCAAGGCGCAGCTGGTGCCTTCGCAGCGCATTGACCAGGTGTATCACCACTACGCCTTGCTGCGCCCGGGGGCGCCTATCGGCGAGCAGTCGTTCGCCGGCCTGCTGCGAGACCTGCGTGACAGCGGTGAGCTGGCCCGGATCTTCGAGCCTTACCGTATCACCGTCTCGGCCCCGAAAGACTAAATTCACGCGCCACGGCAACGTTCTCAGCAGTGAGCCTTTTCTTCATTTTCGTGAGTCAAGCCCATGCCGTTCGATGCCGCTTCGCAGCCCCCGTCACCGCCACGCTGGCGCCACCTCAGTGCCGAGGAGGGGGGCGGCAGGCTGAGCCTTACCCTTGAAGGCCGACCGCTGATCCAGGTGCGCCTGGAGGCCGGTGCCGCCTTGCATGTTCACCTGGACCGTCTTTGCCCCGAGCGCCCGTACCAGGCCTTGTGGGCTGCCTGCTACTGGTTGCTGTCTCGCGACACGGCCTGCCAGCGCCTGGTCTGGCACTTGCCCGAGCCACAGCCTCAGGCGCTGGCCTGTGGTTTGCTGCGGGTGGGCGAGCAGCCTGGCCAATACCTGTGCGAGCGGGCGTTGTTCTGGCAGTTGCCACAGCCTTGGCTGGGGGAGTCGGTGGCGGCGGTGTACCCGCAGCAGATGCAGATCAGCAACGGCAAGCGCCACCCGCGCCGCGCACCCAAGCCGCGTGGTGAGGTGTACCGGCGCTTCGATGCGCGCCTGGGAAGCTGGGTGTCGTTGCGCACCCTGGAGATCGAGCACGACCTGGAGCGTTTCAACCGCTGGCAGAACAACCCACGGGTAGAGGCGTTCTGGCAGGAGGGCGGTACGCTGGCGCAGCACCGCGAGTACCTGGACAAACTCGAAGCCGACCCGCACACCCTGACGCTGATCGGCTGCTTTGATGATGAGCCGTTTGCCTACTTCGAGGCGTACTGGGCCAAGGAAGACCGCATTGCACCGTTCTACCCGGCCGATGACTACGACCGTGGCATCCACATGCTGGTAGGGGAAGAGAGCCATCGCGGGCCACACAAGGTCGCCAGCTGGCTGTCGGCGCTGGTGCACTACCTGTTCCTGGATGACCCGCGTACCCAGCGGGTGGTGGCCGAGCCCCGCGCCGACAACGGCAAGATGATCGGCTACATGCAGGACCAGTGCTTCCATTGCGACAAGGAGTTCGACTTCCCGCACAAGCGGGCGGCGTTGATGATTCTGGGGCGGGAGCGGTTTTTCGACAGATGTAAGTTGGCTTGAGGGCCATGGGGCCGCTTTGCGGCCCATCGCCGGCAAGCCAGCTCCCACAGGGGTAGCGCATTGCTTGAGGTTGATGCGGTCGAGGTGGGAGCTGGCTTGCCGGCGATGGGCTGCGTAGCAGCCCCAATGGGCGCGATCCTGAAGACTCAGACCTGCCGGTTGGCCGTCTTGCGGCAATGCACCAGTGCATCACGGATCATGAAGTTGACCAGTGTCGGCGACACGCCCAGCTCCTTGGCGATGTCTTTCTGCGGCACGCCGTGCAGGCGGTACATCTCGAAGGCGTAGCGGGTGCGCTGCGGCAGTTCGTTCAGTGCCTCGGCAATGTCGTCCAGCGCAGCGAGGTTGATGTGCGTGGCTTCGGGCGAGGCGTTCTGGATGACCACATTCAGGCCTTCCTCCTCGCTGCCGGAGTATTTCAGCTCCATCGCCTGCTTGCGGTAATGGTCGATCGCCAGGTTGCGCACGATCTGGAACAGGTAGCTGAGCTGCGCCTTGAACGACGATGTGATCTGCGGGGCGGCGCTGAGCCGGAAGAAGGCGTCCTGCACCACATCTTCGGCGCGCGAGCGGCAGCCGGTAATGCGCGCAGCGATCTTGACCAGGATGCTGCGGTTGTCGACGAAGGCCTGCAGTAATGGTGAATCGCACTTACTTGTGGATAGTTGTTCCGCCATGGAAATCACCTTGTCACAGAGGGGAAAGGAGGCACCCAAGGCTGGGAAGCTTCCTACGACGTGCGACAAGCTATTCAGAATGATAATGATTGTCAAATACGAAACGTAATTAGTATCTGTATCTTTCAGTTCTAAGGGCGCGCGTCTCTGTCCCAGGAATAACTGGCCCGAAACAAATGTGGGAGCCGGCTTGCCGGCGATGCGCCGCGCGGGCGGCGCTCGATCTCCCAGGCGCCACACCTCTCAAGACATGACCCGTTAATTTCTGCCCCTGCCCATCCGTTCCCCTGTGTACATCCTTGGTCGCCATTCGCTGCCCGCCCACGTTCGCGCCGCAGCCGGCCCGCCCCAACCAGACACTGGCAGGAACACCCCATGACGGACGCCTTCGAACTCCCGCTCTCGCTGGTCCAGGCCCTGGCGCAACGCGCCGCCCAGACCCCGGACAAGGTCGCCTTGCGCTTTCTGGCCGACGCCCCCGGCGAGCAGGCCGTGCTCAGCTATCGGGACCTCGACCAGCGCGCCCGCACCATCGCCGCCGCCTTGCAGGCCCGTGCCGGCTTCGGCGACCGTGCGGTGCTGTTGTTCCCCAGCGGCCCGGATTACGTGGCAGCGTTCTTCGGCTGCCTGTATGCCGGCGTGATCGCGGTACCAGCGTATCCGCCGGAGTCCGCGCGCCAGCACCACCAGGAGCGTTTGCTGTCGATCATCGATGACGCCGAGCCGCGCCTGTTGCTGACCGTGGCGGCACTGCACGGCACCCTGCAGGGCCTGGAAGCCCTGGCAGCGGACAACGGCCCTGAGCTGCTGGCAGTGGACAGTCTGGACCCGGCGTTGGCCGCGAACTGGCGCGAGCCCGCGCTGAAAGGCGATGACATCGCCTTCCTGCAGTACACCTCCGGCTCCACCGCACTGCCCAAGGGCGTGCAAGTCAGCCATGGCAACCTGGTGGCCAACGAGCAGTTGATTCGCCAAGGCTTCGGCATCGACCTCAACCCCGACGACGTGATCGTCAGCTGGTTGCCGCTGTACCACGACATGGGCCTGATCGGCGGCCTGTTGCAGCCCATCTTCAGCGGAGTGCCCTGTGTGCTGATGTCGCCGGGTTACTTCCTGGCCCGGCCACTGCGCTGGTTGCAGGCCATCAGCGAGTACGGCGGCACCATCAGCGGCGGCCCCGACTTTGCCTACCGCCTGTGCAGCGAGCGGGTCAGCGAGGCCTCGTTGGCCGGGCTCGACCTCAGCCGTTGGCGCGTGGCCTATTCCGGCTCCGAACCGATCCGCCAGGACAGCCTGGCCACCTTCGCCGACAAGTTCCAGGCCTGCGGTTTCGAATCGTCCAGTTTCTTCGCCAGCTACGGCCTGGCCGAAGCCACCCTGTTCGTCAGTGGCAGCCGCCGCGGCCAGGGTATCGCCGCGCTGGAGCTGGACGCCGAAGCCTTCGCCGCCAACCGTGCCCAGCCGGGCCAGGGCAGCGTGCTGATGAGCTGCGGCTACCCGCAACCCGGGCATGCCGTGCGCATCGTCGAGCCGCAGCAGCTGCAGGTACTGGGCGACAACCAGGTGGGTGAAATCTGGGCGGGTGGCCCAAGCATCGCCTTGGGTTACTGGCGCAACCCCGAAGCCAGCGCCCGCACCTTCGTTGAAATGGACGGCCAGACCTGGCTGCGCACCGGCGACCTGGGCTTCATGCGCGAGGGCGAGGTGTTCGTCACCGGGCGCCTGAAAGACATGCTGATCGTGCGTGGGCAGAACCTCTACCCGCAGGACCTGGAGAAAACCCTCGAGCGTGAAGTCGAAGTACTGCGCAAAGGCCGGGTGGCCGTGTTCGCCGTCGAGCATCAGGGCGAGGAGGGCATCGGCGTGGCGGTGGAGATCAGCCGCAACGTGCAAAAGGCAATCAAGCCTCAAGACCTGATCAAGACCCTGCGCCAGGTAATCGCCGATGCCTGCCGCCAGGCCCCGGCCGTGGTCCTGCTACTGAACCCCGGCGCGCTGCCCAAGACCTCCAGTGGCAAGCTGCAGCGCTCGGCCTGCCGCCTGCGCATGGGAGATGGCAGCCTGGACTGCTATGCCCGCTTCCCGGATGTGAGCGAAGCCGTTACGGGCGCGGGTGCGGCCGATGAACTGCAGGCACGCATCGCAGCGGTGTGGCGCGACATCCTCAAGGTCGAGGCGATTGCGGCGGACGACCACTTCCTGCTACTGGGCGGCAACTCCATCGCCGCCACCCAGGCCACCGCCCGACTGGCCGATGAGCTGGGTATCAACCTGAGCCTGCGCACCCTGTTCGAAGCACCGGTGCTGGCCGATTACAGTAGCGCTGTGGCGTCGATCATCGCGCAGGGCGCCGCCGAAACCGCCACTATCGCAACGCTGGAGCGCGGCCAGGCCTTGCCCCAGTCGCTGGCGCAAAACCGCTTGTGGCTGATGTGGCAGTTGGAGCCACAATCGGCAGCCTACAACATTCCGGCCGGCCTGCAGCTGCGTGGCGAGCTGGACGAAAGCGCGCTGGAGGCTGCCTTCCAGGCGCTGGTGGCGCGCCACGAATCCCTGCGCACCGTCTTCAGTGAAGAAGACGGCCAGGCCCTACAGCGCATCCTGGCGCAACAGCCGTTCAGCCTGCGCCGCCTGGACCTCGAAGGCCAGGCCGCCGAGCAGGTCTGCGCCCAGCGTGAAGCCGAAGCCCGCCAGCCGTTCGACCTGACCCAGGGCCCGCTGCTGCGTGTGACCCTGGCCCGCCTGGACGACGAAGACCACCAGCTGTGGGTGACCTTGCACCACATCGTCGCCGACGGCTGGTCGCTGAACATCCTGCTGGATGAATTCGCCAAGCTGTACGCCGCCCGCTGCCAAGGCCTGGAGGCCAACCTGGCGCCGCTGACCCTGGGTTACGCCGACTATGGCACCTGGCAGCGGCAATGGCTGGCCGACGGTGAAGCCGAACGCCAATTGCAGCACTGGAAGGCACAGTTGGGCGATGACCTGCCGGCGCTTGACCTGTGCACCGACCACCCCCGCGCCAGCCAGCGCGAGCACAGTGCTTCACGTTTCAATCTGAAGGTGCCGGCCAAGCTCACCGAAGCACTCAAAGGCCTGGCCCGCGAACAGCAGGCCAGCCTGTTCATGGTCCTGCTGACCGGCTGGCAGGCGCTGCTGCACCGCTACAGCGGCCAGGCCGACATCCGCGTCGGCGTGCCCAACGCCAACCGCCCGCGCCTGGAAACCCAAGGCCTGGTCGGCTTCTTCATCAACACCCAGGTGCTGCGCGCACAGCTCGATGGCCGCCTGCCGTTCACGCAGTTGCTGGCCCAGGTGCGCCAATCCACCCTGGATGCCCAGGCCAACCAGGACTTGCCGTTCGAACAGCTGGTCGAAGCCCTGCCCGACGCACGCGAGCAGGGCCTGTTCCAGGTCATGTTCAACCACCAGCAGCGCGACCTGTCGGCCTTGCGCCGCCTGCCGGGCCTGCTGGCCGAGGAGCTGCCGTGGCACAGCCGCGAAGCCAAGTTCGATTTGCAGCTGCACAGTGAAGAAGACCACCAGGGCCGCCTGAGCCTGGCCTTCGACTATGCCGCCGAGCTGTTCGAAGCCAGCACCGTCAAACGCCTGGCCCATCACTTGCTGGCGCTGCTGGAGCAAGTGAGTGCCGCGCCACAGCGGGCCTTGGGCGAGGTGCAATTGCTGGACGAGGCTGGCCGAGCGCAACTGCTGGGCTGGGGCCAGGCGCCGGCTGCTGCGCCGCAACGGCTGCTGGTCGAGCAGCTTAACGAACAGGCCCGCCAGACCCCGCAGCGCACAGCGCTGGCCTGGGACGGCGGCAGCCTCGACTACGCCGAACTGCACCAGCAGGCCAACCGCCTGGCCCATTACCTGCGTGATAAAGGCGTCGGCCCTGACACCTGCGTAGCGATTGCCATCGAGCGTTCGCCGCAGTTGCTGGTTGGCCTGCTGGCCATCCTCAAGGCTGGCGGCGCCTACGTGCCGCTGGATGTCGATTACCCGGCCGAACGCCTGGCCTACATGCTCACCGACTGCAACGCCGGCCTGTTGCTGAGCCACAGCAGCCTGCTGGGCAAGCTGCCGCAGGTCGACGGCGTCAGCGCCATCGCCCTCGACCAGTTGCACCTGGACAGCTGGCCGAGCCACGCGCCAGGCCTGCACCTGCACGGCGACAACCTGGCCTACGTGATCTACACCTCCGGCTCCACCGGCCAGCCCAAAGGCGTGGGCAACACCCATGCGGCACTGGCCGAACGCTTGCAGTGGATGCAGGTCACCTATGCGCTGAATGACAGCGACGTGCTGAT
The DNA here is from genome assembly GCF_002992185.1 of Pseudomonas sp. LLC-1. Classification (NCBI taxonomy): domain Bacteria; kingdom Pseudomonadati; phylum Pseudomonadota; class Gammaproteobacteria; order Pseudomonadales; family Pseudomonadaceae; genus Pseudomonas; species Pseudomonas sp. LLC-1. The sequence goes on from NZ_LUVY01000009.1 coordinate 96,392, forward strand.
GCAGAAGGCGCCGATCAGCTTCGATGTATCGGTATGGGAATGCTTCTGGCCGCTGGTCACCGGTTGCAAGCTGGTACTGGCCAGCCCCGGCGAGCACCGCGACCCGCAGCGCATCGCTGCGCTGGTACAGGCCCATGGTGTGACCACGCTGCACTTCGTGCCGCCGCTGTTGCAAGTGTTCGTCCAGGAGCCGCAGGTGGCCGCCTGCAACAGCCTGCGCCGCGTGTTCTCGGGCGGCGAAGCGCTGTCTGCCGCCTTGCGCGACCGTGTGCTGCAAGTGCTGCCGCAGGTGCAACTGCACAACCGCTATGGCCCGACCGAAACCGCCATCAACGTCACCCACTGGCACTGCCAGGTGGCGGATGGCGAGCGCTCGCCCATCGGCCGCCCGTTGGGCAATGTGCTGTGCCGCGTGCTGGACGATGAGCTGGAACTGACGGCCCCCGGCGTACCGGGCGAGCTGTACCTCGGTGGCGCAGGCCTGGCCCGTGGCTATCTGGGCCGCCCCGGCCTTACCGCCGAACGCTTCGTGCCCCAGGCCGACGGCAATGGCGAACGCCTGTACCGCAGCGGCGACCGCGCCCGCTGGCAGGTTCAGCTTGAGGCCCTGGAGTACCTCGGTCGCCTCGACCAGCAGGTGAAGGTGCGCGGCTTCCGTGTCGAGCCTGAGGAAGTACAGGCCTGCCTGCTGGCCCAGGCCGGTGTCGATCAGGCACTGGTACTGATTCACAAGGATGCCGTCGGCGCGCAACTGGTTGGCTACTACAGCGGCAGTGCCCCACCCGCCGGGTTGCTGGCGGTGCTGGCTGAACAACTGCCCGCCTATATGGTGCCGGCGCAACTCATCCCGCTGGCACAGATGCCACTGGGCCCCAGCGGCAAAGTCGACCGCAAGGCGCTGCCGGCCCCGGTGTGGCAGCAACGCGAACACGTCGAGCCAAAAACCGAGCTGCAACAGCAGGTCGCTGCCATTTGGCGTGAGGTGCTGAACCTGCCGCGTGTCGGCCTGCAGGACGACTTTTTCGCCCTGGGCGGGCATTCGCTGCTGGCCACCCAGATCGTCTCGCGCAGCCGCCAGGCTTGTGACGTCGAACTGCCGCTCAAGGCCTTGTTCGAAGCCAGCGAGCTGGGCGCGTTCTGTGCCGAGATCGCACGCATCCGCGCTGCCGGCGAGCGCAACCTGCAAGGCGAAATCGCCAGTGTCGACCGCCGCCAGGCTGTTCCGTTGTCGTATTCGCAGCAGCGCATGTGGTTCCTCTGGCAAATGGAGCCGGACAGCCCGGCCTACAACGTCGGCGGCATGGCGCGCCTGCGCGGCACCCTGCATGTAGACGCCTTCGAGCGTGCACTGCAGGCGCTGATCGTGCGCCACGAAACCCTGCGCACCACCTTCCCCAGCATCGACGGTGTGCCGTACCAGTGCGTGGCCGAAGACAGCGGCCTGCAGCTGGACTGGCAAGACTTCAGCACCTTGCCCGCCGATGCCCGCCAGCAACGCCTGCAACAACTGGCCGACGACCAGGCGCATCAGCCGTTCGACCTGGAGCGTGGCCCGCTGCTGCGCGCCTGCCTGGTCAAGGCCGAGGAGCGTGAGCACTTCTTCGTGCTGACCCTGCACCACATCGTCACCGAAGGCTGGGCCATGGACATCTTCGCCCGCGAACTGGGCGAGCTGTACGAGGCCTTTGTCGATGACCGCGAATCGCCGCTGGCGCCGCTGCCGGTGCAATACCTGGACTACAGCGTGTGGCAACGGCAGTGGCTGGAAAGCGGCGAGGGTGCCCGCCAGCTGGATTACTGGAAGGCCCGCCTGGGCGACGAACACCCGGTGCTGGCATTGCCCGCCGACCGCCCGCGCCCGGCCGTGCAGAGCCACCGTGGCGAGCTGTACCGCTTCGAGCTCGACCCGGCACTGGTCGCTCGCGTACATGCCTTCAACAGCCAGCGCGGCCTGACCCTGTTCATGACCATGACCGCCACCCTGGCCGCCTTGCTGCACCGCTACAGTGGCCAGCGAGACCTGCGCATCGGCGCGCCGGTGGCCAACCGTATTCGCCCGGAAAGCGAAGGCCTGATTGGCGCCTTCCTCAACACCCAGGTGCTGCGTTGCGAGCTGGACGGCCAGATGACCGCCAGCGACCTGCTGGAGCAGATGCGCCAGGCCGCCATCGAAGGCCAGTCGCACCAGGACCTGCCGTTCGACCAGTTGGTCGAAGCCTTGCAGCCGCCGCGCAGCAGTGCCTACAACCCGCTGTTCCAGGTGATGTGCAACGTGCAGCGCTGGGCCTTCCAGCAAAGCCGCACGCTGGCCGGCATGCAGGTGGATTACCTGGTCAACGACGCCAGCGCCACCAAGTTCGACCTGTACCTGGAAGTGACCGACCTCGACGGCCGCCTGGGCTGCTGCCTGACCTACAGCCGCGACCTGTTCGAAGAGCCACGCATCGCGCGGATGGCCGAGCACTGGCAACAACTGCTGGTCGGTCTGCTGGACAACCCGCAACAGCGCCTGTGCGAGCTGCCGATGCTGAGCAGCGCCGAGCAGCAGGTGTTGGTGGGCCAGTTGCAGGGTGAGCAGGACTTCGACCTTGACCACACGCTGCATGGCCTGTTCGCCGCCCAGGCGGCCCGCACGCCGCAGGCAGGTGCGCTGACCTTCGCCGGCCAGCACATGACCTACGCCGAACTCGACCAGCAGGCCAACCGCCTGGCCCGCGCCTTGCGTGAGCGAGGTGTTGGTCCGCAGGTACGCGTGGGCCTGGCGCTGGAACGCTCGCTGGAAATGGTCGTCGGCCTGCTGGCCATCCTCAAGGCGGGGGGCGCCTATGTGCCGCTGGACCCAGAGTACCCGCTCGACCGCCTGCGCTACATGATCGAGGACAGCCGCATTGGCTTGCTGATCAGCCAGCGCGAGCTGCTGCAAACCCTGGGCGAGCTGCCCGAAGGCATGGCCCGCTGGAGCCTGGAAGACGATGCCAGCAGCCTGTCGGCCTACAGCGATGCACCGCTGGACAACCTCAGCCTGCCGCAGCACCAGGCCTACCTGATCTACACCTCCGGCTCCACCGGCAAGCCCAAGGGCGTGGTGGTCAGCCACGGCGAATTCGCCATGCATTGCCAGGCGGTGATCGCCGCATTCGGCATGCGCAGCGATGACTGCGAGCTGCATTTCTATTCGATCAACTTCGACGCGGCCAGCGAGCGCCTGTGGGTGCCGCTGCTGTGCGGTGCCCGCGTGGTGCTGCGCGCCCAGGGGCAGTGGGGTGCCGAAGAGATCTGCCAGCTGGTACGTGATCAGCAGGTAAGCATTCTGGGCTTCACCCCCAGCTATGGCAGCCAGTTGGCCCAGTACCTGGGCGGGCAAGGCGAACAACTGCCGGTGCGCCTGGTGATTACCGGTGGCGAAGCACTGACTGGCGAGCACCTGCAGCGTATTCGCCAGGCCTTTGCGCCGCAGCAGTTCTTCAACGCTTATGGCCCGACCGAAACCGTGGTCATGCCGTTGGCCTGCCTGGCGCCAGAAACGCTGCCGGCAGAGCTGGGCAGCGTGCCGATCGGACGCGTCATCGGTAGCCGCACCGCCTACATCCTTGACGAAGATCTGGCCTTGCTGCCACAGGGCGGCATTGGCGAACTGTATGTTGGCGGTGCCGGCCTGGCCCAGGGCTACCACGACCGCCCGGGCCTCAGCGCCGAGCGCTTCGTTGCCGACCCGTTCAGCACTGAAGGCGGGCGCCTGTACCGCACCGGCGACCTGGTGCGCCTGGGCACGGATGGCCTGGTGGAATACGTCGGCCGTGCCGACCAGCAGGTGAAGATTCGCGGCTTCCGCATCGAGTTGGGCGAAATCGAAAGCCGCCTGCAGGCGCATGCCGACGTCGAAGAGGCTGTGGTGCTGGCCCTCGACCTGCCCGGTGGCAAGCAGCTGGTGGGTTACCTGGTGTGCAAGCAGGCCGCTGCCGGTAGCGAGGCGCAAAGCCTGTTGCGCGAAGCAGTAAAGGCTGATGCCCGCCAGCACCTGCCGGACTACATGGTGCCTGCGCACCTGGTGCTGCTAGAAAGCCTGCCGCTGATGGGTAACGGCAAGCTCGACCGCCGTGCCTTGCCGCTGCCCGATCTGGAGCAGGCCCGCCAGCAATACCAAGCCCCCGGCAACGAAGTGGAGGCGCAACTCGCGCAGATCTGGCGCGATGTGCTCAATGTTGCCCAGGTTGGCGTGCAAGACAACTTCTTCGAACTGGGCGGCGACTCGATCCTGTCGATTCAGGTGGTCAGCCGGGCCCGTCAGGCCGGCTTGCAATTCACCCCGCGCGACCTGTTCCAGCACCAGACCATCCAGACCTTGGCAGCGGTGGTTCAGCGCAGCGAAGCTGCCAGCACCATCGAACAGGGCGAGCGCCAGGGCCAGGCCGGCCTGACGCCGATCCAGCACTGGTTCTTCGACAGCGAGGTGCCGCAGCCGCAGCACTGGAACCAGGCGGTGTTGCTGGAAGCGCGTCAGCCGCTGGATGAGGCTGCGCTGGCGCAGGCCTTGGCCGCACTGGTCCAGCACCACGACAGCTTGCGCCTGCGCTTCAGCGAGGCCCGTGGCCGTTGGCAGGCCGAGTACGCCCAGCCAGCCGCCGAGCAACTGCTGTGGACAGCCACCGTCGCCGACTTCGCCGATTGCCAGGCGCTGTACACCGACTTGCAGCGCAGCCTCGACCTGCAACAGGGGCCGCTGCTGCGTGCCTTGCTGGTGTGTGACGGGCAGGGCAGTCAGCGTCTGTTGCTGGCGATTCATCACCTGGTGGTCGATGGCGTGTCCTGGCGGGTACTGCTGGAAGACCTGCAGACGTTGTACCGTGGCCAGCCGCTGCCGGCCAAGACCCACGCCATGGGCGACTGGGCCGCGCGCCTGGCCAGCTACGCGGGCAGCGATTCTCTGCGCGACGAGCTGGGCTGGTGGCAAGGCCAGCTGGGTGGCGTGCGCCGCGAGTTGCCGTGCGATCACCCGCAAGGTGGCAACCTGCACCGCCACGCCCACACCCTGGCCATCGGGCTGGATGTGGAGCAGACCCGGCAACTGCTGCAACAGGCCCCGGCGGCCTACCACACCCAGGTCAACGACCTGCTGCTGACGGCGCTGGCGCGAGCCTTGTGCCGCTGGAGCGGCGATGAGGAAGTGCTGGTGCAGCTTGAAGGCCATGGCCGTGACGGGCTGTTCGAAGACATGGACCTGACCCGCAGCGTCGGCTGGTTTACCAACGCGTATCCGCTCAGCCTGCGCCCACAGCCAGGCGAGGACGACGCGGCGCGGGCCGGCTCGATCAAACGCATCAAGGAACAACTGCGCCAAGTGCCGCACAAAGGCTTGGGCTACGGCGTGCTGCGCTACCTGGCCGACCCGCAAGGGCGCGAGCAGATGGCGGCCTTGCCGCAGGCGCGCATTACCTTCAACTACCTGGGCCAGTTCGACCAGCAGTTCGACAGCGCGGCGCTGTTCCAGCCGCTGGAAGCCCCGGCCGGCTTGGCGCATGACCTCGACGCACCGCTGCCCAACTGGCTGAGCGTCGATGGCCAAGTGTATGGCGGTGCCTTGCAACTGCGCTGGACGTTCAGTGCCGAACGCTACGACGAGCACACCATCGCTGCCTTGGCCGAAGCCTACCGCCAGGAACTGCTGGCGCTGGTCGCCCACTGCCTGGCCGATGGCAACGGCAGCTTCACCCCGTCGGACTTCCCGCTGGCGCATCTGACTCAGGAGCAGATCGACGCGCTGCCTGTACCGGCTGCACAGATCGAAGACGTCTACCCGCTGACGCCGATGCAGGAAGGCATGCTGCTGCACACCCTGCTGGAGCCGGGCACGGGCCTGTACTACATGCAGGACCGCTACCGCATCAACAGCGCCCTGGACCCCGAGCGTTTCGCCCAGGCCTGGCAGGCCGTGGTGGCGCGCCATGAAGCGTTGCGCGCATCGTTCAGCTGGAACAGTGGCGAGGCGATGCTGCAGATCATTCACAAGCCGGGCAACCTGGCGGTGGACTATCAGGACTGGCGCGGCCTCGCGGACGATGCCCAGGAACAGCGCCTGCAAGCCCTGCACAAGCAGGAGCGTGAGGCCGGGTTCGCCCTGCTCAGCGAGGCGCCGTTCCACTTGCGCCTGGTGCGCGTGGCCGACGAGCGCTACTGGTTCATGATGAGCAACCACCACATCCTGATCGATGCCTGGTGCCGCTCGCTGTTGATGAACGACTTCTTCGAGGTGTACCAGGCCCTTGGCGAAGGCCGTCAGGCCAAACTGCCGGTGCCGCCGCGCTACCGCGACTACATCGGCTGGCTGCAACGCCAGGGCCTGGACGATGCACGCGCCTGGTGGCAGGCCAACCTCGCCGGTTTCGAGCGCGCCACTGCCATCCCGAGTGACCGCCCGCTGCGCCATGACCACGCCGGCAGCGGCATGGTGGTGGGTGATTGCTACACCCGCCTTGAAGTCAGTGATGGCGTGCGCCTGCGCGAACTGGCCCAGGCCCACCAGCTCACCGTCAACACCTTCGCCCAGGCGGCCTGGGCCTTGGTGCTGGCGCGTTACAGCGGCGACCGCGATGTGGCCTTTGGCGTGACCGTGGCCGGGCGCCCGGTGAGCATGCCGCAGATGCAGCGCACCGTCGGCCTGTTCATCAACAGCGTTGCCTTGCGCGTGCAGTTGCCGGTAGCCGGTGAGCGCCGCAGTGTGCGCCAGTGGCTGCAAGGCCTGCTGCAAAGCAACATGGAGCTGCGCGAGTACGAATACCTGCCGCTGGTGGCGATTCAGGAGTGCAGCGAGCTGCCCAAAGGCCAGCCGCTGTTCGACAGCCTGTTCGTGTTCGAGAACGCCCCGGTGGAAACCGCCGTGCTCGATCATGCCCAGCACCTGAATGCCAGTTCCGATTCGGGCCGTACCCACACCAACTTCCCGCTGACGGCAGTGTGCTACCCGGGCGACGACCTTGGCCTGCACCTGTCGTTCGACCAGCGCTACTTCGACTTCCCGACCGTCGAGCGCTTGCTGGCCGAGTTCAAGCGCCTGCTGCTGGCGCTGGTGCAAGGCTTCGAGGGTGAGGTAAGTGAACTGCCGCTGCTGGGTGCAGAAGAACAGCGCTTCCTGCTGGAAGACTGCAACCGCACCGACCGCGACTACCCGTTGGAGCACAGTTACATTGCGCTGTTCGAAGCGCAGGTGGCCGCGCACCCGGAACGTACCGTGGCCCGCTGCCTGGAGGCGTCGTACGACTACGCCGGGCTGAACCTGGCGGCCAACCGCCTGGGCCACGCCCTGATCGAGGCTGGTGTGCAGGTGGATCAGCCGGTGGCACTGCTGGCCGAGCGCGGTCTGCCGTTGCTGGGCATGATCGTCGGCAGCTTCAAGGCCGGTGCCGGCTACCTGCCACTGGACCCGGGCCTGCCGGCGGCGCGTCTGCAAAGCATCATCCAGCTCAGCCGTACCCCGGTGCTGGTGTGCAGCGCGGCCTGTGCCGAGCAAGGTCGGCAACTGCTGGGCGAACTGGAGGCTGCGGTACGGCCACGGTTGCTGGTGTGGGAAGACATCCAGGCAAGCCCGGTTGCCAGCCATAACCCTGGCATCCACAGTGGCCCGGACAACCTGGCCTATGTGATCTACACCTCAGGCTCCACCGGCCTGCCAAAAGGGGTGGTGGTGGAGCAGCGCGGGATGCTCAACAACCAGCTGAGCAAGGTACCGTATCTGGCGCTGAGCGAACAGGACGTGATCGCCCAGACTGCCTCGCAGAGCTTCGACATTTCGGTGTGGCAGTTCCTGGCTGCACCATTGTTCGGGGCCAAGGTGGAGATTGTGCCGAACGCCATCGCCCATGACCCGCAGGGCCTGCTGGCACATGTGCAGACGACCGGCATCACCGTGCTGGAAAGCGTGCCATCGCTCATTCAAGGCATGCTGGCCAACGATCACCAGGCCCTCGACGGCCTGCGCTGGATGCTGCCGACCGGCGAAGCCATGCCACCGGAGCTGGCGGCGCAGTGGCTGCAACGCTACCCGCACATCGGCCTGGTCAATGCCTACGGGCCGGCAGAATGCTCCGATGACGTGGCGTTCTTCCGTGTCGATGCTGCGTCGACCCAAGGCAGCTACCTGCCCATCGGCACGCCGACCGACAACAACCGCCTGTACCTGTTCGGCGAAGATCAGGCGCTGGTGCCGCTGGGTGCGGTGGGCGAGCTGTGTGTTGCAGGGACTGGCGTGGGCCGTGGCTATGTCGGCGACCCGGTGCGCACGGCCTTGGCGTTCATTCCTCATCCTTACGGAGCGCCGGGCGAGCGCCTGTACCGCACCGGCGATCTGGCGCGGCAGCGCCCGGACGGTGTGCTGGAATACGTCGGGCGCATTGACCACCAGGTGAAGATCCGCGGTTACCGCATCGAGCTGGGCGAGATCGAAGCGCGCCTGCACGAACAGGCGGAAATCCTCGACGCTGCGGTGGGCGTGCAGGAAGGCGTCAATGGCAAGCACCTGGTCGGTTATCTCGTGGCACACCAGGGTATCGCCGCTGACGCCGGGTTGCTGGAGCAGGTGAAGCAACGCCTGCGTGCCGAGTTGCCGGAATACATGGTGCCGCTGCACTGGGGCTGGTTCGACCACCTGCCGCACAACGCCAATGGCAAGCTCGACCGCAAGGCGTTGCCTGCCATCGACATCGGCGGCCAGCACAGCCAGGCCTATCAGGCGCCGCGCAACGAGCTGGAGGAAGTGTTGGCCGGTATCTGGGCCGATGTGCTCAAGGCCGAGCGGGTGGGGGTGCACGACAACTTCTTCGAGTTGGGCGGGCATTCGCTGCTGGCCACGCAGATCGCCTCGCGGGTGCAGAAAGAATTGCAGTTGAACGTGCCGCTGCGGGCGATGTTCGAGTGCAGCACCGTGGAGGCGCTGGCCGAGTATGTGCAGGGGCTTCAGGGCAGTGCGCTGGATGACGACAAGGTCGACCGGCTCAGTGACCTGATGGCGGAGCTTGAGGGGCTTTAAAGTGATTGGCTAGCCTGCACCGGCCTCTTCGCGGGCATGCCCGCGAAGAGGCCGGTGCAGGCAGCCAAAAACTCAGCGCTTGCCAAGAATCTTCCCAAGTAATTCCTGTCGCGATGCAGTGTTGGCCCTCCTTGTCAGGACGCCCGTGACCACACCCCCGAGTTGATGGGGTACGTATGGGATATACCATTAATGGGCTGATGGACAAAAAGCCATCGCGGTATACCTCCTATTTCTACCAGTTCCTCAATCTCTGCAAGGGGTTCACAGTGGGTAGCAGCGTTCTCTATCCACTCCGGACATCAGGGGTTTCAATCATGATCAGTTCATCGAACAGGGTGTTGGTCTTCTACCAAGGTGATACGCTCATAACGGTGAAGCAGGGTGACCAGCATCGCACCCTTTTTCGCACGCCTGATCTGCCCTTGGCCGAGCAACGAGTCGCTGGCGGTGAGGCATACGGTTTGTTCGCGACAGATGAAAAGGCCTCGGTACTGTCGGTGCAGGAAACTGACACAGGGGAACATCACGCATACTCAGCTTACGGTCACGACCCGAAGCTACCGTCATCACTCACATTACTTGGTTTCAATGGCGAAGCTTTCTCTCTCGTTCCGGGTGGCTATGCGCTAGGCAACGGCTATCGATCATTCAACCCCGCCATGATGCGATTCATCTCGCCTGACAGGTTGAGCCCGTTTGGAAAGGGGGGGAGAAATGCATACTGCTATTGCAGTTGCGATCCCGTCAACCACGTCGACCCCAGCGGCCGGATGAAACGCACGCTACGTCCTTCCGCTCAGATGCCGCAATCGGCCACTTCCATCACTTCCATACATGAACCCGACATATTCTCCACAATCATCAGACATCTAGACCTGGAAAGCGCTCGCGCATTATCAATAGCCAATAAACACCTTTACCGTATGACCAGGCCAGCCTTCCAAAAGATCGAGCGTTCGCTGAGTCATCCTGAGCAACTACTCGATGCCGCACTTAAGGGTACCGTCGGCCCCGCCCTTGGCCACTCCAATGAGCTTTTGGTGAAACGACCCGATATAAAGCTCCCTCCCCAATCACGTCCTGATGGTGCGAGGGACCAACTTATCCGTGATATCGAGGCCAGCAGAAAATTCCGGGCGGCTCAGCGAACCAGATCAGCTTCGTTCGACACATCATCGGAGTCGGACTCCGATGATGAACTTCGTCGCATTACCGACGGAGTACGCAAAGCACTGAACGGCCCACGGTTGTAGGAATATTCGCGAATTTCTTCGGTAGACCTGCATCGATGAGCCTGTGGTTGAGGGTTTACCCGCGAAGCGGCCCGAACAGATGGGACAATTGCCCCGGCGATCTAACATTCAGCGCTTGCCAAGAATCTTCCCAAGCAACTCCGGTCGCGGCGCGCCTTGCTGGCTCTGCAGGTTGCCCTGTTCATCCTGATAGAAAATCGCCGGCGTCGCCTGCAACCCCATCTCTTCCATCAACGCCATGTTCGCCGCCAGCTTCTGCTGCACGGCCTCCGGCACCTGCTCCAGTGCCTTCAACGTGCTGGCCTTGCCGGCTTTTTCATGCTCCTGCAATGCCTTGGCCGGGTCTTTCGCCGCCAGCAGGGCTGCCGACTTGCCCGGGCTGTCCTTGCGGATGATGCCGACCATGATATGGCGCAACTGCACCTTGCCCGACTCCACCCATGGCCGTGCCTGTTCCCAGAACATATTGCAGTACGGGCAGTTCGGGTCGCTGAACAGGTAAACCTTGCGTGGCGCATCGGCCTTGCCATCGGCAATCCACGCGGTTTTCTCCATCTTCGCCCAGATTTCCTTGCTCATCGGCGCATACACCAGCCTTTCCAGCGGCTCGGCGCTCAGGTCCTTGCCTTGTTCGTCGAACAGGCTGCCGACCAGCACATGCTTGCCGTCGGGGGTGAGGTACAGGGCCAGGGCGTTGTTCTGGTACTCGGCGGCGTAACCACGCAGGCCGTTGGGCGCATCGAAGCTGCCTTTGATCACGGCGCCCTTGGCTTGCAGTTGCTGAACGGCCTTGGGCAGCTCTTCGGCCTGCAAGGCGGGGGCGGCCAGCAGGGCCAGGGACAGGGGCAGCAGGGCAGTCAGTCGCATGTCAGTTTCCTTGTGCGGCAGGGGCGGGCGCGGTGGCCCGGTCGAAAGGCTCCAGGGCGTGGCGCAGGCTGGCCCGGGACAGTTCGCCCAGGTGGCTGCCAACCAGCCGCCCGTCGGCGTCGTAGAACAGGGTGGTGGGCAGGGCCATGGAACCGACGCGCTGGGCCAGCAGGCCGGTGCCGTCGAACAGCACGTGGGTCAGGCTCAGGCCGGTGGTGGCAAGGAAGGTGCTGACGTTTTCCGGGGTCTCGCCCTGGTTGACGAACAGGAAGGTCACGTGCGGATAGTCGCTTTGCGCCTGTTGCAGCACCGGCATTTCCCGGCGGCAGGGCGGGCACCAGGTGGCCCAGATGTTGATCACCAGCGGCTTGCCACGGTAGCTGTGCAAGGCGACGGATTGGCCGCCAGCGTTGCGCAGGCTCAGTTCCGGCAGCTCGGTGCCTTTGCTGTACAGGTGCCCGCCCAGGCTGGCCAGGCCCCAGAACAACGCACCACTGAACAGCGCCCAACCCAGCGGGCGACGCAGGCCCGGTTGGCGCCAGCCCTGCCACAGGGCTGCGAGGACGATACCGGCCAGGCCCGACCAGAACAGGAAGCCGCCGTCGCGAATGTCGATGATCTGCAACGGCTCATCGCGGTACATCGGCCAGTAGGCCAGCACGAAGCCTGCGCGGGCAGCCAGCACACCGATCAGGAACAGGTTGAACAGTGCCGACTCCGGGCTTTCGCCGCCACGCCGGGCGACGAACCAGCCGACCACGCTGGCGACCCCCAGGGCGGCGAGCATCAGCAGGTGGTTGAGGGCCATGGTCAGTGGCCCGAGGGTTACGGTCAGCATCAGCCTTGGCTCCTGGTCTGGGCCCAGTGCTGCTGGAACGTGGTGGCGTCCACTTCACCCGTGATGCGCCGCGCGCGGCGTTCGTCGCCTTCCGGGCCGATCCAGATGATGCTGGGCGGGCCGGGTACCTGGTAGCGCTGCAGCAAGGCTTTGCTGGCCGGGGTGTCGGCGGTCACGTCCAGGCGCAACAGGTGCACGCCGGCCAGGCCGGCCTGCACGTCGCTGCGGGCGAACACCTGCTTTTCCATGACCTTGCACGACACGCACCAGTCGGCGTAGTAGTCGAGCATCACCCACTGGCCACGGGCCTTGGCCGCATCCAGTTCACGTTGCAGGTCTTCAGGGCGGCTCACCGTCACGAAACGGTCTTCGGCCTGCTGGGCGGCGGCCGGCGTGGCGCCCCCAGCGAACGGGCGCAGGGGTTGCCAGAGGTCGTCGCCACCGGCTGCTGCGCCGACCAGCAACAGGCCGCCCCACAGGGCGCCCAGCAGTGGCACGGCGCGCAATGCTGGCTGGCGCTGCAAGGCCGGCCAGCTGGCCCAGGCCAGGGCGATCAGCCAGGCGCCACTCAGCGCCAGCAGCAGCGTGGCGGGCAGCAGGCTGCGCAGGGTGTACAGCGCCATGGCCAGGAACACGAAGCCGAACACGCCCTTGACCCGCTCCATCCAGGCGCCCGGACGAGGCAGGTAGCGGTTGCCCAGGGTCACCAGCAACAGCAGCGGTACGCCCATGCCCAGGCCAAGGCTGAACAGCACCAGCGCGCCTTGCAACACGTCGCCGCTTTGGGCGATGTACAGCAGCGCCCCGGCCAGTGGCGCGGTCATGCACGGGCCAAGCAGCAGGCCGGACAACGCCCCCAGCAGTGCCGCACCATACAGGTTGCCGCCACGGGCGCCTTGCCCGGCGCGGTCCAGGCGGTCCCGCAGGGCGGCGGGCAGTTGCAGTTCGAAGGCGCCGAACATCGGCAGGGCCAGCAGCACGAACAGCCCCGCCAGGCTGCCCAGCAGCCAGGGTTGCTGCAGCCAAGCTTGCAGGCTGGCCCCCAGCAGCGCGGCGACCACGCCCAGGGCGGCGTACACCAGCGCCATGCTTAGCACATACACCCCGGCCAGCAGCCAGCCGCGCCGGGCGCTGGCGCCGTTGCCCAGCACCAGCCCGGCAAGAATCGGCAGCATGGGCAGCGAGCAGGGGGTAAAGGCCAGCAGCAGGCCAAGGCCGAAGAACGCCAGCAGGCTCCAGGCCAGGTGGCCCTGTTGCAGGCCGCTGGCCAGCGCCTGGTCGCCGGCTTGCTCGGCGGCAGGCGCCACACTGCCACCCAGGTCGATTTGCGTGGTTTGCGGCGGGTAGCACAGGCCGGCGTCGGCACAGCCCTGCCAGCCCAGGCGCAATTGCCCCTGGGCATTGGCGGGCAGCAGCAGCTCAAGCTGGTCGCGGTACACCGCGCTGTCACCAAAGAACTCGTCATGGTGGTTGAGCGCCGGCGGCAGCTGCGGGTGCTGATCGGCGGGCAGGCCGTCGAACTTCAGGCGCTTCTGGTACAGGTAGTAGCCCGGCTTGATCTGGAAGTACAGGCGCATCTGGCCGTCGGCCTGGCGGTCGTGGGTGAGCACGAAGGCCTGGTTGACCGGTAGAAAGTCAGGTTTGACGTCGAACGGGTTGGCCTGCAAGGGGCCGGCCAGCAACAGTGTCAGGAAGAGCAGGAAAACGCGCATGTCTTCGCCTTGGCAGATCCAGGAATGGGGCCATGCTGGCTGGAGTCGATTAACCCAAGGTTAACCCCTTTTCAACGGATACGAATTGTGGCCCCCTGTATGTCGGTCTTGAATCCCTGCGATTCGTCGCGCTGAAGGCGGAGCAAACGTGCAGCATTGTGAACGACAGGGGGTATGCCGGGCGTTGCAGTGGTTTGGCAAGCGCCAGAAGGTTGCGCCGTGAGCGTGATGGCGCTGGTGTTGGCGGCTGGCAGCAGCACGCGCTTCGGCTCCGACAAGCGCCGGGCGACCCTGGCCGATGGCCGCAGCCTGTTGGCGCACAGCGTGGAGCGGGCCAGGGCGGTGTTCGACGAGGTGCGTGTGGTCTTGCGTGAGGGGGAGCGCGGGGAGGATTTCGGGTTGCCTGCCGGTTGCCGGGTAATCGGCAGCCCTGATGCCGCGTCCGGTATGGGGCATAGCCTGGCTGTCGGGGCACGGTCGCTTCACGACAGCCAGGCAAAGGCGGTAGCAATTCTGCTGGGTGACATGCCATGTATCGAGCCGGCAACCCTGCGCCGCCTGGCCGAGGCCGCCAATGCGTCCCGTATCGTGCTGCCACGCCATGCAGGGCAGCAAGGGCACCCGGTGATCTTCGGGCGGGATTTCTGGCCGGCGCTGGGGCAACTGCATGGCGATGAAGGGGCGCGCTCGGTGGTGCATGCCCACCGGGGTAGCTGTGTGGTGGTCGAGGTGGAAGATGCAGGGGTATTGCTGGATGTCGACACGCCGCAGGGCCTCGCTTGGTTCATAATCCCACCTTAATCCGCCCAAGGTGCAATGCCAGCCATACCACTCCGGGAGCTCCACCATGCACGTTCTGCTCTGCGAGGACGACGACCTGATCGCCGCCGGCATCTGCGCCGGCCTTACCGCCCAGGGCCTGACCGTTGACCGGGTGGGTAACGCCGCCGGTGCGCGGGCGATGCTGCAGGCCGCGCAGTTCGATGTGATGATTCTCGACCTCGGCCTGCCCGACGAAGACGGCCTGAAACTGCTGCGCCGCCTGCGTCAGCAGGGCGAAACACTGCCGGTACTGGTGCTGACTGCTCGTGATGCCGTCACCGACCGCGTCGATGGCCTGCAGGCCGGTGCCGACGACTACCTGCTCAAACCCTTCGACCTGCGCGAGCTGGCCGCTCGTCTGCACACGCTGCTGCGGCGGGTGGCGGGGCGGGCGGTGAATGTGATCGAGCACGGCCCGTTGCGTTACGACCCCAGCAGCTGCGAGGCGACCCTGGCCGGACGGCCGGTCGACTTGTCCCGCCGGGAGCAGGCCCTACTCCAGGCATTGCTGCAGAACCCTGGGCGGGTGTTGTCCAGCGAACAACTGAAAGACTGCGTGTATGGCTTTAGCGACGAAGTCGAGAGCAACGCCCTGAACGTGCATATTCACCACCTGCGGCGCAAGCTGGGCAACGGCATCGTCGAGACCGTACGTGGCCTGGGTTACCGCCTGGGCCCGGCGCAGGCGCCGGAAGAGGCCGCATCATGAGCCTGCGGGTACGCCTTAGCCTTATCCTGGGCAGTGCCTTTGTGATCATCTGGGTGCTGGCCGCTGCGTGGATGCTGCGCGACCTGCGCCAGCAGATGATGTTTTCCCTCGACCAGCGCCTGGTGGCGTCGGCGCGTATGGTCGCCGGGCTGATCGACCAGTTGCCGCAGCCGCTCACCGCCAAGGGCGGGGAGGCGCACTTTTCTGCCGACCAGTTCAGCGTACCGGACGGCATGGCCTGCCAGGTCAGCTCGCTGCGTGGCGAGATCCTTGCCAGCAACCACAAGCACGATGGCGCCATGGACGACGAGCGCAGTGGCTTCCGAGACCAGACGATCGACGGTGCACTGTGGCGTACCTTCACCTACAACCATGGTGATGTGCGCATCACCACGGCTGACCGGCACATGGAGCGTGAGGCGCTGAACCAGTCGATTCTGCTGGCGGCATCTGCACCGGTGCTGATGGCCCTGCTCGGCAGCCTGGGGTTGTTGTGGATTGGCCTGGGCAAAGGCCTGGAGCCGCTCAACCGCATGCGCGATGCGCTACGGCGAAGGCGTGCCGATAGCGTCGAGCCACTGCAGGTGGCAGGCATGCCCAGCGAATTGCAGCCGTTGCTGGAAACCCAGAACCAGCTGTTCCTGCGCATTGCCCAGACCATCGAGCGCGAGCGGCGCCTGACCGACGATGCCGCCCATGAGCTGCGCAGCCCGCTGACCGCGATCAAGACCCACCTGCAAGTGGCGCGCATGACCGACGGTGCCGTGCGCGAGCAGGCGCTGGAGCATGCCGAACAAGGGGCCGACCGCATGCATCGCACGCTGGAACAGTTGCTGATGCTGGCGCGGGTGGAAGGCAGCCTGTCGTTCGAAGATGGCGTGCAGTGCAGCGCCGAACAGGTGGCTCGGCAGGCGGTGCAGGACGCCGGTGGCGGTGATAACCGGCGCATCGTGCTGCGTTTGCCTGAAGAAGCGACGCAGATCTACCTGGGCATGCCGGCCCCCTTGGCGGTGGCCGCGCTGCGCAACCTGCTGGACAACGCCCTGCGCCATGGGGGCGATGCGGCGGTGGAACTGGAGGTGCAGATGGCCGACGGGCAGGTGGGGTTCATGGTGCGCGACCATGGGCCGGGGATTGCCGACGCCGACCTTGAGCACCTGACCGAGCGCTTTTGGCGTAACGGACAGAGTGGTGGCTGCGGGTTGGGGTTGGCGATCGTGCAGGCGATCGTGCAGCGGTGTGCCGGCAGTTTGCGCTTCGACAGCCGTAGCGATGGGTTGCGGGTGTTGCTGCAGGTGCCGGCGCGCTCGGCCAGTTGATCATTATTGCCTGTGCCGGCCCTTTCGCGGGCTCGCCCGCTCCCACAGGTACTACACAAGTTTCAGAACCCGTGCGGTCCCTGTGGGAGCGGGCGAGCCCGCGAAAGGGCCGGCACAGGTAAAGCAAAATCCCACAACAACCGCTAAATCCTCCCGGCACTCAAGCGTTTTCCAAGCGATAACTGCCCATTCGCTTGTTTGCGAGGATTTACCCATGTCCACCGCTTCCAGCCTTGCCCAGGTTGCACCGGTCAGCGCGTCGCAACCTTTGTACGAATTTACCGAATCGCCCCTGCTGCAACGCCAGCAACAACAGGAATCCAATGCCCGAAGCTACCCACGGCGCATTCCGCTGGCGCTAAAGCGCGCCCGTGGCATCTACGTGGAGGATGTCGAAGGCCGCCAGTTCATCGATTGCCTGGCCGGCGCCGGCACGTTGGCGTTGGGCCATAACCACCCGGTGGTGGTCGAGGCGATCCAGCGGGTACTGGCCGATGAGTTGCCCCTGCATACCCTGGACCTGACCACGCCGGTCAAGGACCGTTTCGTCCAGGACCTGTTCGGCATCCTGCCCGAGGCGCTACGCCGCGAGGCCAAGGTGCAG
The DNA here is from genome assembly GCF_002992185.1 of Pseudomonas sp. LLC-1. Classification (NCBI taxonomy): domain Bacteria; kingdom Pseudomonadati; phylum Pseudomonadota; class Gammaproteobacteria; order Pseudomonadales; family Pseudomonadaceae; genus Pseudomonas; species Pseudomonas sp. LLC-1. Next base: position 113,538 of record NZ_LUVY01000009.1, read on the forward strand.
TTCTGTGGCCCGACCGGCACCGATGCGGTAGAAGCAGCGCTGAAGCTGGTCCGCACGGCCACCGGTCGTAGCACCGTGCTGGCGTTCCAGGGCGCTTACCATGGCATGAGCCTGGGGGCGTTGAGCCTGATGGGCAGCCATGGGCCGAAGGAGCCACTGGGGGCCTTGCTCGGCAATGGCGCGCAGTTCATGCCGTACCCTTACGACTACCGTTGCCCGTTCGGCCTGGGTGGCGAAGCCGGGGTGAAGGCCAACCTGCATTACCTTGAAAACCTGCTGCTTGATCCGGAAAGCGGTGTGCCGCTGCCGGCTGCAGTCATCCTGGAGGTGGTGCAGGGCGAGGGTGGGGTCATCCCGGCCGATATCGAGTGGCTCAAGGGCGTGCGCCGCATCACCGAGCAGGCCGGTGTGGCGCTGATCGTCGACGAGATCCAGAGCGGTTTTGCCCGCACCGGGCGCATGTTCGCCTTCGAACATGCCGGCATCGTGCCGGACGTGGTCACCTTGTCCAAGGCCATTGGCGGCAGCCTGCCGCTGGCGGTGGTGGTGTACCGCGACTGGCTGGACACCTGGAAGCCGGGCGCGCATGCCGGCACCTTCCGGGGCAACCAGATGGCCATGGCGGCGGGTTCGGCGGTAATCAACTACCTGGTGGAACACCGCCTGGCCGAGCACGCCGAGGCCATGGGGCTGCGCTTGCGCGGGCACCTGCAGCAGTTGCAGCGCGATTACCCGCAGCTGGGCGACATTCGCGGGCGTGGGTTGATGCTCGGCGTGGAGTTGGTGGACCCGCAAGGCAAGCGGGATGCGCTTGGCCAGCCGCTGGCCAACCGCGATCTGGCGGCCAAGGTGCAGCGAGAGTGCCTGAAGCGTGGGCTGATTCTGGAGCTGGGTGGGCGGCATGGCGCCGTGGTGCGTTTCCTGCCGCCGTTGATCATCAGCGGCGAGCAGGTCGATGAAGTGGCGCAGCGTTTTGCCGAGGCATTCATCGCGGCAGTCTGATCCATCCCTAGGGCCGCTTCGCGGCCCATCGCCGGCAAGCCAGGCTCCCACAGGTACAGCGCAACGCTCAAGCATTGCGCTGTACCTGTGGGAGCCTGGCTTGCCGGCGATGGGCTGCGTAGCAGCCCCAAGGGTTTAGCGCTTGTTAATCGAATGTCCGCCCGGCCCGCCAATACCCCATCAACGTCAGGCATTCTCGCTGCAATCCACGTTCCTTGATCAGGTGCCGGCGTATCTCCATCACCGTCGCCGATTCCCCCGCCACCCAGGCGTGAAACTCACTGCTGTCGCTACTGGCCTGTTCCCACAGGATGCGAGTATCAATATCCACGTCTTCCAGCTTCGCCCGTGGTGCGGCGTGCCCAAGCGGCAGGCTGGCCAGCTCGCGCACGGCGTGCTGCATGGCTTGGCCATGTGCGCAGCTCAGCAGTTCGCGCGGCAGCCAGTGCAGTGCAGTGGCATCGCCATGGCGCAGGCTCAGGCAATCCGCCTCCAGCGGCACCTCGATGAACGCTTGCACCGCCAGCTCGGGCTGGGTGTCAGCCAGTTGCTCCAGGATGCCGGCAATCGCCGGCAGTGCGGTTTCGTCACCTACCAGCAGCACATTGCGCACACCTTGCGGTGGCTTCCATTCATAACCGCCGGGGTCGCCTTCATAGGCCAGGTTGGGCGCGACTATCTGCAAACGGTCACCCACCTGCGCGTGGGTGGCCCAGGCCGAGGCGGGGCCGTTGACACCATGCAGCACGAAGTCGATATCCACCTCCAGCGCCTCACGGCGCAAGGCACGGATGGTGTAGGTGCGCATCGGCGGGCGCTGGGCCGGTGGCAGGGCGCTGTGCGCGGCCTTCCAGTGCAGGTCGTTGTTCAGGCTGGGCGGTGAGCCGTCGGGGGCGGGAAACAGCAGCTTGACCCGTTGGTCTGGGGCCAGGGTGGTCATTTCAACAACTTCTGGTCCGGTGAATACCAGCCGGGTGAGCGAAGGGCTGAGCGCGATCCGCCGCTTCAGCTGGACATTAAAGATTCGATAGCTGGGGCGTTTGCCGGGGAGCGCTTGAGTGACCCGCTTGCGCAGGTTGTTGGCCAGGGTGGAGAGCATCGCGAGGGCCGCCTTCTGGAGGATGGGTATGACGTTCAGACGAGTCGCCCACCCGGTGATTTAATCGCGCAGCCTGGGCTGCCGGCGGTGGCCGGGGCTTTGGCTAAATCAGCTCGCGGCTGTTTCGTCTTTGAGGGATGACTGGGCCCTGTGGTCCCGCTTCCTATCGCTAAGGACGCATTGCATGAATGCCGAAAACTCGTTGAAACTCGCTCGCCGCTTTATCGAACTGCCGCCGGAGAAACGCCGTTTGTTCCTGGCCGGGCTAAAGGCAGAGGGCGTTGATTTTTCCTTGTTTCCGATCCCTGCCGATGTTGCCTGCGATGACCGCGATGGGTTGTCCTACGCCCAGCGGCGTATGTCGTTTCTCTGGCAGCTGGACCCCCAGGGCGCTGCCTACAACCTGCCCATGGCTGTGCGCCTGAAGGGCAAGCTCGACCGCCAGGCCCTGCAGCAAGCGTTCGATCGCCTGGTTGCGCGCCACGAGAGCCTGCGTACGCGCCTGCGTACCCAGGGTGAGCATCTGTACCAGGAGGTCCTCGCTGCCGAGGCCGTTGCCATCGTCGAGCACGACCTCACCGCCCTGGCAGCGGCGCAACGCGAGGCCCGTGTCGCGTCACTGGCAGAAGCCCAGGCGCAGGCACCTTTCAACCTGCTGCAAGGGCCGCTGTTGCGCGTGAACCTGCTGCAACTGGCTACCGACGAGCACGTGCTGCTGCTCACCCTGCACCACATCGTGGCCGATGGCTGGTCGCTGAACGTGCTGATCGACGAGTTCGTGCGCTTGTACGATGCTGCCTGTCAGGGCAGCGAAGCGACCCTGCCGGCGCTGCCCATCCAGTACCGCGATTATGCGCTGTGGCAACGCAGCTGGCTGGAAGCCGGTGAGCAGGAGCGACAGCTGAGCTACTGGCGCGAGAAACTGGGCGATGATCATGCCGTGCTTGAGTTGCCGCTCGACCATTCCCGTGTCGGCGCACCGAGCCATCGCGGCGCGCGGCGCGAGTTGCAGGTTGACCCAGCGCTTGCCGAGCGTCTCAGGGCGTTGGCCAGTGCCCAAGGGGTTACCCTGTTCATGGTGCTGCTGGCATCGTTCAAGCTGCTGCTGCAACGCTACAGTGGCCAGCGCGCCATCCGCGTCGGCGTTCCGGTCGCCAACCGCCACCGTACCGAAGTAGAAGGCTTGATCGGTTGCTTCATCAACACCCAGGTGCTGCATACCGATATCGACCCGCTCATGGATGTGAGCCAGCTACTCGGCCGGGTCAAAGACACCGCCCTGGGCGCCCAGGCGCACCAGGACCTGCCGTTCGAGCGCCTGGTCGAGGCGCTCGAACTGGATCGCAGCAGCGCGCAAAGCCCGTTGTTCCAGGTGCTGTTCAACCATCAGGCGGCCATCGCCGACGCCGGTCAGGTCCGCCTTGGCAGTGGGCTGACGCTGGAAAAAGTCGCCCTGGACAAGCACAGCGCTCGCTTCGACCTTTCCCTGGACACCTATGAAAGCGCCGGGCGTCTGCACGCGGTGTTCACCTATGCGCTGGATGTCTTCGAAGAAGCCACGATCATCGGTTTCGGCGAGGACTGGTTGCGACTGCTCGACGGGCTGACCCAATCGCCCGCCACTGCGGTCGGCGAGCTGCCCTTGGCGACCCAGGCGGTACAGCCGCTGGAGCCGCAAGCTGCCGGGGCGCAAACGCCCGGCCTGTGCGTTCATCACCTGATCGAAACGGCCGCCAACCTCAACCTGCAAGGCCTTGCAGCGAGCGGCGACGCCGGTCGAATCAGCTATGCCACCTTGCAGGCACGCTCGGATGCCCTGGCCCACGCACTGCTGGCGCGTGGCGTACAGCCGGATCAGCGGGTCGGCGTGGTGGCCGACCGGTCCTGCGAGATGCTCATCGGCATCCTGGCCGTGCTCAAGGCCGGTGCCGCCTACCTGCCGCTGGACCCTGACCAGCCCCAGTCGCGCATCGACTTCATGCTTGCCGACAGCGAGGTCAAGTGGGTAGTGGGCCGAGCGGGGCAGATCAGCCTGCCTGAAGGCGTCGCAGCGATTGACGTGGCGGGTGACTACCCGTCAGCGTCGGCGCCCAAGGTGGCGGTCCATGCCGACAACCTTGCCTATGTCATCTACACCTCTGGCACCACCGGCAAGCCCAAGGGCGTCGCGGTCAGCCATGGCGCCTTGGTCAACTACGTGCGCGGCGTCAGCCAACGCCTGCCCATGGACCAGATCGCCAACCTGGCGATGGTCACCACGCCGGCGGCCGACCTTGGCCACACCATGCTGTTCGGTGCACTGTGCTACGGCAAGACCCTGCACATGCTGCCCAAGGAGACCGTGCTCGATGCCCAGGTCTTCGCCGCCTACCTGCAGGCGCATGCCATCGATGCACTGAAGATCGTCCCCTCGCACTTGCAGGCCATGCTCGCCGCAGGTGCCGAGGCCTTGCCACGGCGCTGCCTGGTGGTCGGAGGCGAAGCGTGCACTGCGGCGCTTCTGGGCCGCATCAAGGCCTTGGCGCCCGACCTCGACGTGATCAACCACTATGGTCCCACCGAGACGACGGTCGGCGTCCTTACCCATGCCCTGCAGGATCGCCCGGTGCTCGGCCAGCCGCTGGAGAACCTGCGCGCCCATGCGCTGGACAGCTGCCTTCAGCCCGTGCCCGGCAAGGCCAGGGGGGAGCTCTATATCGCCGGTGCAGGGCTTGCGCGTGGCTACCTGGGCCAGGCGGCGCTCACCGCCGAGCGCTTCGTGCCCGACCCCTGCGGCACCGAGGGTGCGAGGATGTACCGTACCGGCGACTGGGTACGCCTGAACGCTGACGGCGAATGCATGTTTGCCGGGCGCATCGATGGCCAGGTGAAGATTCGCGGCTACCGCGTCGAACTGGCCGAGATCGATGCCTGTCTGCGGCAGTTGCCGGGAATCGAAAGCGCCGTTGTGCGCGTGGTTGGCGAAGACGCCGATCGGCAGCTGGCCGCCTACCTGGTCCCGCAGCACTGGGCTGCGCAGGACGAAGCCCGTCAAGCAGTCGTCGACGGTATCCGGGCCGCGTTGAAGCTCGCCCTGCCTGAGCATCTGGTGCCGCATTACCTGATGCTGCTGGAGCATCTGCCGGTAACCCTCAACGGCAAGGTCGACGTCAAGGCATTGCCTGAGCCGGTCGCTGTCACGGCCCTTTACCGGGCTCCCGAGACCGCACTGCAAATGCAGGTCGCGGCCATTTGGGCCGACGTGTTGCAACAGGCCCAGGTCGGCCTCGACGACAATTTCTTCGCCTTGGGTGGCCATTCGCTGCTGGCCACTCAGGTGGTCTCGCGGATCAGGCAGCAACTGCGCCTGGACGTGGCCTTGCGGGTGCTGTTCGACACTGCCGACCTGTCCGGTTTCGTCGAGGCGCTGCAGGGGCTGGAGCAGGTCGCCGGGGGCGAGATCCAGGTGCTGGACCGGACGGTGCCGCTGCAGGTTTCGCACGCTCAGTATCGCCAGTGGATGTTCTGGAAGCTGCACCCGCAAAGCACCGCCTACAACACCCCCCTGGCCATCCGCTTGCAAGGCCAGGTGGACCGGGCCGCGTTGCAGGCCGCGTTCGATGCGCTGGTGATGCGCCATGAATCCCTGCGCACGATCTTCGAAGAGCATGACGGCATCCCCCGGCAGCGCATACTGCCCGCAGCGTCGCCGTGCATCGAGTACCACGACCTCAGCACTGCCGACGGCCGGGCGCTGCAGCAGCGCCTACAGGACGAGGCGCTTACGCCCTTCGATCTCGAGCAGGGGCCACTGATTCGGGTCAAGCTGTTCCAGGGTGGCTCGCAGGAGCAGGTGCTGACCGTGCTGTTGCACCACATCGTCTCGGACGGCTGGTCCATGAGCGTCATGGTCCGCGAGCTGGCTGCCGTCTACAACGCCCACACCACCGGGCAGTCGCTCGAACGCCAGGCGCTGGCGGTGCAGTACGCCGATTACGCTGCCTGGCAGCGCGAACGCCTGGCCTCGGGTGAGCTGCAGGCCCAGCTGGCATTCTGGAAAACCACGCTGGAAGACGATTTTTCAGTCCTCGAACTGCCTGCCGACCGTATTCGCCCTCAGGTCCAGAGCTATCGCGGCGGGCGCGTGGATGTGCTCCTGCCTGCCGCGCTCACCGCCGATCTGCAGCGTCTGGCGGTTGCTGCCAATGCCACGCTGTTCCATGTGTTCCTGGCCTCGTTCGCACTGCTGCTGTCGCGCTACAGCGGGCGCGAAACGCTCAACATCGGCATGCCGGTGACCAACCGCAATCGCCTTGAGCTGGAAGGGCTGATCGGTTTCTTCGTCAACACACTGGTCGCTCGCGTGGCGGTCGATCCGTTGCAGTCCTTCAGGCACTTGTTGCTGGCGGTCAAGGAGACCACCCTGCAGGCTCAGGCGAACAAGGACATCCCCTTCGATGTGCTGGTGGAAGCGCTCAAACCCGAGCGGGGGTTGGGCCACAACCCACTGTTCCAGGTCATGTACAACCACCTGAGCGACCTTGGCGAGCGGGTCTCCGGCGACAGCGTGCAAGGGCTGCGTGTCGAGGAAGTCGACCTGGTCGAACACACCACGCAGTTCGACCTGTCGCTGGACACCCTCGAACGCAGCGATGGTGTGATCGCTTCCTTTGGCTATGCATCGGACCTGTTCGACGTCGAGCGTATCGAACGCCTCGCATCGGTCTGGGTCAACCTGCTGGGCGCCCTGGCCAAGGACGCGGCATTGCCGGTGGCCGAGCTGCCTTTGCTGTCGGCTGCCCAGCACACGCTGGCACTCGAAACCGTCGACCCGGCCCCCTTGCGTTTCGCCGAAGGCCTCGGCGTGCATCAGCTGTTCGAGGCGCAGGTTCTGCGCGCACCGGAGGCTACGGCGCTGGTCCTTGATGATCAGGCACTGACGTATCAGGCACTCAACCGCCGCGCCAACCAGTTGGCCCACAAGCTGCGCGAGCTTGGCGTGGGGCCTGAGGTGCGTGTTGGCATCGCCGTGGAACGCAGCCTGGACATGGTGGTAGGCCTGCTTGGCATTCTCAAGGCCGGTGGTGCCTACGTGCCGCTCGACCCGCAATACCCGCAGGAGCGCCTGCGCTTCATGATGCAGGACAGCGGTGTTCACCTGCTCCTGACCCAGCCCCACCTGGCACCGATGCTGCCGGTTTCCACAGCGGTGACCTGCCTTGAAATGCAGGCGGATGAGCACTGGCTGGGCAACTACAGTGCGGCCAACCCGGTGAGCCTGACCGTCCCCGACAACCTGGCTTATGTGATCTACACCTCCGGGTCTACCGGCAAGCCCAAAGGTGTGGCCATCGCTCATCGGGAGCTGTCGGTGTTCTGCGGCGTGGCGGCTGACTATTCGCGGCTCGATGCCAGTGATCGGGTGCTGCAGTTCGCCACGGTCAACTTCGACGGCTTTGTCGAGCAGCTCTACCCGGCCTTGTGTTGCGGTGCCCGGGTCGTCATGCGCGGCTCGCAGCTGTGGGACATCGAAACCCTCAAGCAGGCCATCGTCACCCACGGCATCACCGTGGCGGACCTGACCACCGCCTACTGGCGCATGCTGGCGGCGGAAAAGCTGCCCGCCGGCGCCTGCGCGTCGCTGCGTCAGGTGCACGTGGGCGGTGAAGCCATGCCGATGGAAAGCCTTGGCGACTGGTACGCCAGCGGGTTGCAGCAGGCACGTCTGCTCAATACCTATGGGCCTACCGAAGCGACCGTGGTAACCACTGTTCAGGACTGTGCAGGCTTGCAGCCGGGTGCCGGTGGCAAGGCCATCGTGCCGATCGGGCGGGCGGTGGGCGGCAGGGTGACCTATGTCTGTGACGATGGCCTTGTCCTGGCCCCGGCCGGTTGGGTGAACGAACTGCTGATCGGTGGTCGCGGCTGCCTCGCCCGTGGCTATTTCAACCGCCCGGCGCTGACCGCCGAGCGTTTCATTCCCGACCCGTTCGACCCGGTCGGCGGCGGCCGTCTGTACCGTACCGGTGATCTGGCAAGCGCGCGTGTCGAGGGTGTTCTCGACTATGTCGGTCGCATCGACCATCAAGTCAAGATTCGCGGCCTGCGCATCGAACTGGGCGAGATCGAAGCGCGACTGCAAGAGCATGCCAGGGTGCGTGAAGCGCAGGTCATCGACATCGACGGGCCCACCGGCAAGCAACTGGTCGCCTATCTGGTGATCGAGGGCGGTGTTGAGCCGCAGGATGCGCTGCGTGAAAACCTGTCAAGCCACCTCAAGGCTGCATTGCCGGACTACATGGTTCCGGCGCACCTGATGTTCCTCGGCCAATTGCCGCTGACGCCGAACGGCAAGCTGGACCGCAAGGCGCTGCCAAGGCCCGACCTGAGCCTCGACCAGCCTGCCTACGTGCCCGCTCGCAGCGAACGCGAAAAACAGATTGCAGCCATCTGGGCCCAGGTCCTCAAGGTTGAACGCATCGGCCTGACCGACCATTTCTTCGAACTGGGCGGGCATTCGTTGCTGGCTACCCAGGTCACCTCGCGCATTCGCCAGGCCCTGGGCCTGGAAATACCCCTGCGCACGCTTTTCGAAGCCCCGGTGCTGGCTGATTTCGTCGCCTTGGCAGGGCAGGGCACGCACGCGCCTGCCCTGGCGTTGCAGCCGGTCGACCGCACGCAGCCGTTGGCCTTGTCTTATGCCCAGCAGCGGCAGTGGTTCTTCTGGCAGATGGCCCCTGAAAGTACCGCCTACAACATGGCCACGGTCTTGCGACTGCGCGGCGAGCTGGATGTCGAGGCACTGCGCCTGAGTTTCGAAGCGCTGATCGCGCGGCACGAGACCCTGCGTACCACCTTCCGCCAGGCCGGTGACCAAGCCCTGCAGGCGATCCACCCGGCGCAGCCGTTCAGCCTGGCTTGCGAAGGGGTCGAACCGTGCGAGGGAGACGAACAGGCCGCGCTGCTCAAGCGCCTGGTCGAGGCAGAGACGCAACGCCCCTTCGATTTGGAGCTCGGGCCGTTGTTGCGCGTGAAACTGTTGCGCGTGACCGAGGATGACCACGTCCTCGTACTGACCTTGCACCATATCGTCTCCGATGGCTGGTCGATGCCGGTGATGGTCGATGAACTGGTGCAGTTGTACCAAGGGCTGCGCAACGGGCAGGCGGCGCAGTTGCCTGCGCTGCCTGTCCAGTACGCCGACTACGCCGTATGGCAGCGGCAGTGGATGGAGGCCGGTGAGCGTGAGCGCCAGCTGGCCTACTGGAAGGCCCAGCTGGGCGACCGGCAGCCGGTGCTCGAACTGCCCGGCGATCGCCCGCGCCCGGCTAACCAGGACTTCGCCGGCGCCAGTTTCGCCATCGACCTGGACCGCGACCTCGTGCACGCGCTCAAGGCATTGGCCCAGCAGCAGGGCGTCAGCCTGTTCATGCTGCTGTTGGCCAGCTTCCAGACCCTGTTGCACCGCTATTCGGGGCAGGACGATATTCGCGTCGGGGTGCCGATCGCTAACCGTAACCGCCTGGAAACCGAGCGCCTGATCGGCTTCTTCGTCAATACCCAGGTGCTCAAGGCCGAGTTCGACCTGCACACCACCTTCAGCCAGCTGCTTGAGCAAACGCGTCAGACGGCCCTGGCGGCCCAGGCTCATCAGGATCTGCCGTTCGAGCAGTTGGTCGAGGCGCTGCACCCTGAGCGCAGCCTGAGCCACAGCCCGCTGTTCCAGGCGCTCTACAATCACCAGACCGAACAGCGGGGGCAGGCGCGCAGCCTGCCCGGGCTGGAAGTTCAAGGCATGGCCTGGGAGCGCTATACCGCACAGTTCGACCTGACCCTTGATACCTTCGAGCATGCCGACGGGCTGGGGGCCTCGCTGGTCTACGCCACGTCGCTGTTCGACCGCCCGCGCATCGAGGCGCTGGCGCAGCATTGGTGCAACCTGCTGGCCGACATCGTGCGTCAACCCCATCAGCGTGTCGCCGAACTGGCGATGCTGGGCAGCCAGGAGCGTGAGCAACTGTTGGCAAGGTGGGACCAGACTCGCGACGACCATCCGGACGACCGTTTCGTCCATCAACTGTTCGCAGACCAGGTTGCCCGCACCCCCGAAGCCATCGCGATCCGCTTCGACGATCAATGCCTGAGCTACCGCCAACTCGATGCGCAGGCCAATCGCCTGGCGCACCGCTTGATCGAGCAAGGCGTCGGCCCGGAGGTCAGGGTGGTCATCGCCATGCGCCGCTCCACCGACATCATGGTGGCGTTCATGGCGGTGCTCAAGGCAGGTGGCGTGTATGTGCCGCTGGACATCGCCTATCCGCAGGACCGCCTGCGCTACATGATGCAGGACTGCGCTGCGGCCTTGGTGCTGACGCAGAGCGATGTGCTGGGCACGCTGCCAATCCCGCACGGGTTGCCGACGCTGGCGGTGGACCTGCCGGCCGCCTGGCAACAAGGCCCGGACACGGCGCCCGAGGTGGCGCTGTCAAAGCACAACCTTGCCTATGTGATCTACACCTCGGGTTCGACCGGCATGCCCAAGGGTGTAGCAGTGGCGCACGGGCCTCTGGCCTCGCACATTCTGGCCAACGGTGAACGCTATGAAACCGGCCCGCAGGATTGCGAGTTGCACTTCATGTCCTTCGCCTTCGATGGCGCCCATGAGGCCTGGATGCACCTGCTGATCAACGGCGCCAGTGTGCTGGTGCGTGACGACAGCCTGTGGCTGCCCGAGCAGGCCTACGCCGAGATGCACCGGCATGGCGTGACCATTGCCGTGTTCCCGCCGGTCTATCTGCAACAGCTGGCCGAGCATGCCCTGCGCGTGGGCAACCCGCCACCGGTGCGCATTTATTGCTTCGGTGGTGATGCCGTACCGCAGGCCGGATACGAGCTGGCCTGGCAGGCCCTGTGCCCGCAATACATCTTCAACGGCTACGGGCCGACCGAAACCGTGGTCACACCGTTGCTCTGGAGCGCGTCGCCAGGCGATACCTGCGGCGCGGCCTACGCGCCTATCGGCCGCCTGGTCGGGCGTCGCCGCAGTTATGTCCTCGACGCCAGCCTCAACCTGGTGCCGTTGGGGCACAGTGGCGAACTGTTCCTCGGCGGGCTCTGCCTGGCGCGTGGCTATCTCGACCGCCCAAGCCTGACCGCCGAGCGCTTCGTCCCCGACCCGTTCGCCGCGAACGGCGAGCGGGTCTACCGCAGCGGTGACCTGACCCGCACCCGCGCCGACGGTCTGGTTGACTATCTGGGGCGCATCGACCATCAGGTCAAGATCCGCGGTTTCCGTATCGAGCTTGGCGAGATCGAGGCGCGGTTGCAGGATCACCCGGCGGTGCGCGAAAGTGTGGTCATCGACATCCAGGGCCCAGGCGGCAAGCAGCTCGCCGCGTATCTGGTCAGTGCGGATGTGCAGCCCGACGACCTGCCGGGGCAAAGCCTGCTGCGCAGCGAACTGCGCGATCACCTCAAGGCGACCTTGCCGGACTACATGGTGCCCACGCACCTGGTATTCCTCGACACGTTGCCGCTCACGCCCAATGGCAAGCTGGACCGCAAGGGCCTGCCAGCGCCTGACGTCACTCAGCTGCAGCAAGTGTACGTGGCACCTCGAAATGCGCTGGAGCAGACCATCGCCGGGATCTGGGCGGATGTTCTGAAAGTCGATAAGGTGGGGCTGTCCGACAACTTCTTCGAACTGGGTGGCGATTCCATCATTTCGATCCAGGTGGTCAGCCGCGCGCGCCAGGCGGGTATCCGCTTCACCCCCAAAGAGCTGTTCCAGCACCAGACCGTCCAAGGGCTGGCCTCGGTCGCCAGGCAAGGGGACGAAGGCGGATTGCTGATCGAGCAGAAGGCTGCCACTGGCCAGACCCTGCTGCTGCCGATCCAGCAATCGTTCTTCGAGCAGGACATTGCCCAGCGCCACCACTGGAACCAGGCGCTGTTGCTCAAGGCAGGTCAGGCGCTCGACAGCCAGGCACTGGAGCAAGCGCTTCAGGCCCTGGTGATCCACCATGACGCGCTGCGCCTGCGCTTCGATTGTGCAGAGGGTGAATGGACGGCTCGTTACGGTTCGCCAGAGCCACAGCAAGGTCTGCTGTGGCAGGCTACTGTGGCGGATGCCGAGGCGCTTGAAGCGTTGTGCAATGACGTCCAGGGTAGCCTTGACCTGCAGCGTGGCCCGTTGCTGCGGGCATTGCTGGCAACCCTCGCGGATGGCAGCCAGCGCGTGTTGCTGGCGATCCATCACCTGGTGGTGGACGGGGTGTCCTGGCGCGTGCTGCTGGAAGACCTGCAAACCGCCTACCGCCAGTTGCATGCCGGCCAGCCAGTCGACCTGCCAGCCAAGACCAGCGCGACCCAGGCGTGGGCTGCGCACTTGCAGCGCTACGCACGCAGCGAAACGCTGCAGGCGCAGCTGGCTTACTGGCAGGCGCAACTCGGCCAGGCTGATGCAGACCTGCCTTGCGACAACCCGGGTGGCTCGTTGCATGGCATGCATGTCGGCACCGCCCGCACCCGTCTTGATTCGGCCAGTACCCGGCAACTGCTGCAACAAGCACCTGCTGCCTACCGTACGCAGGTCAACGACTTGCTGCTGACCGCACTGGCCCGCGTCATCGCACGCTGGACCCAGCGCAGCGACGTGCTCGTGCAACTGGAGGGGCATGGCCGCGAAGAGTTGTTCGATACCATTGACCTGACGCGGACCGTGGGCTGGTTCACCAGCGTGTTCCCGGTGCGACTGAGCCCGGAGCAGACGCTTGATGCGTCGATCAAGCGGATCAAGGAACAGCTACGGTCGATCCCGGACAAAGGCATCGGCTACGGTGCCCTGCGCTACCTGGGCGATGAGCAGGCCCGCGCAGCGCTTGCGCAGTTGCCGAACCCCCGCATCACCTTCAACTACCTGGGGCAGTTCGACGGCAGCTTCGCGCCGGGCTCGGACGCCGATGCGTCGGCGTTCCTGGTGCCTGCTGGCGAAAGCGCCGGCGCCAGCCAGAGCAGCGAAGCGCCGCTGGACAATTGGTTGTCGATCAATGGCCAGGTCTATGCCGGTGAGCTGAACCTTGAGTGGACCTTCAGCCGCGACCTGTTCAACGTTGACACGGTGCAGCGCCTGGCCGACCAGTTCGCTGCCGAGCTCAAGGCGATTGTCGAGCATTGCCTGGCGGATACCCACGCAGGTTTGACGCCTTCGGATGTTCCGCTGGCCGGGCTGACCCAGGTCCAACTGGACAGCCTGCCTGTTCCGGCGGCGCAGATCGAAGACCTCTATCCCCTTGCGCCCATGCAGCAGGGCATGCTGTTCCACAGCCTGTTCGAGCAAGGCGGGGGGCATTACATCAACCAGATGCGCGTCGACGTCAAAGGGCTCGACGTGCCACGCTTCAGGCTCGCCTGGCAGGCTGCTGTCGATCGCCATGAGGTGCTCAGGGCCAACTTCGTGACCTGCTTCCAGCACCCGCTGCAGGTCATTCGCAGGCAGCTCGAATTGCCGTTCACGTACCTGGACTGGGCCGGCATCGCCGAGCAGGGTGCGGCCCTGGACAGCTGGGCCGAAGCGGATCTGCGCAAGGGCTTCGACCTGCAGCATGACCCCCTGCTGCGCCTGGCGGTTATCCGCACCAGCGAAGCATCGTGCCATCTGGTCTTCACCAGCCATCACATTCTGATGGATGGCTGGAGCAATGCGCAGTTGCTCGCTGAGGTGCTCCAGGCTTATGCCGGGGTGCCGAACGGTGGGCTGACGGGCCGCTATCGCGATTACATCGAATGGATGCAGCGCCAGGATGCCCTGCAAGCTCAGGCCTTCTGGCAGCAGCAGTTGCATGACCTGAACGAGCCTACGCGCCTGGCACTGGCCATGCGTCAGGACAAGGCCCGCCTGGGTACCGGCTACGGTGAACACCAGCAGCGCTTGAGCGAGCAGCAGACGCAGGCGCTGGCTGCTTTTGCCCGGCAGCAGCGGGTGACCGTCAATACCTTGGTGCAAGCGGCGTGGCTGCTGCTTCTGCAGCGTTACACCGGGCAATCGTGCGTGAGCTTCGGTGCGACGGTATCCGGTCGCCCAGCGGAGCTGCGCGGTGTCGAGCAACAGCTGGGGCTGTTCATCAACACGCTGCCGGTGGTCGCCAACCCGCGTCCGCAGCAGCGGGTGGCGGAATGGGTGCAGCAACTGCAGGCGCAGAACCTGGCGCTGCGCGAATACGAACACAGCCCCTTGTACGACATCCAGCGCTGGGCCGGATCGGGTGGGGAAGGGCTGTTCGATACCTTGCTGGTGTTCGAGAACTACCCGGTCGGCGATGCTCTGCAGCAGAGCGCACCCGCCGGGCTCGTGTTCGGCAACGTGCACGGGCATGAACAGTCGAGCGTGCCGCTGACCTTGGCGATTGGCGCAGGTACGCACCTGTCGGTGCACTACAGCTACGACCGCCAGTGTTTCACGCAAGAAAGCATCGCGCAGATCGCCCGCCATTTCGGCACGCTGTTGCAGGCGCTGGTCAGTGGTGCAGATCAGAGGCTGGGTGACCTGGCAATGACGACCCAGGACGAGGACCTGCAGGACCTCGCTCATCGACACGGTGATGCCTTGTCGCTTTCGGACGCGCCTTGTGTACACCTGTTGATCGAAGCGCAGGCCGCTCGCACGCCGAATGCCACCGCGCTGATATTCGGCGACCAACACCTGACCTATCAACAGCTCAACCGGCGTGCCAACCAGTTGGCGCACCACCTTCGCGAGCGCGGGGTGGGCCCGGATGTGCTGGTAGGGGTCGCACTCGAGCGCAGCCTGGAGATGGTGATCGGTCTGCTTGCCATCTTGAAGGCAGGCGGTGCGTATGTGCCGCTGGACCCTCTCTACCCCCGTGATCGCCTGGCCTACATGATGCAGGACAGTCAGGCTCGTCTGTTGCTGTCCCAGGCTTCGCTGGCGGATCGCTTGCCGCAGGGCGGGACGGCCGAAGTCTTGCTGCTTGACCGTTTGCAGCTGCGAGATGACGCTGATGGGAATCTGGACAATGTCACCGCGCCGGGCAGCCTGGCACTGAGCATCTACACCTCGGGATCCACGGGGCTGCCCAAAGGTGTGCTGATCGAGCACCGCAATGTCACGGCGCTGATCGGCTGGGCGCGTACGGTCTACACCACGCAGGACCTGCAAGGCGTGCTGGCATCGACGTCCATCTGTTTCGACCTGTCGGTATGGGAGCTGTTTGTCACGCTGGCTGCGGGTGGCTACGCGGTGCTCGCGCAGAATGCGCTGGAACTGCCCTACCTGGCGGCGCGAGAACGCGTACGCCTGGTCAATACCGTGCCTTCGGCCATCAAGGCGCTGCTCGACGCCGGTTCGCTGCCTGCGAGCGTGCGCATTGTCAACCTGGCAGGCGAACCCTTGCGGCAGCCAGTGGTGGACAGGCTCTATGCACTGGGCCACGTGGAGCATGTCTACGACCTGTACGGGCCGTCCGAAGACACCACCTATTCCACCTGGACCCGCCGTGAGTCCGGTGGGCGAGCCAATATTGGCCGGCCTATCGCGAACACGACAGCGTACACGCTGGACATCAATGGTAAATCCATGCCGTCCGGTGTTGCGGGCGAGCTCTGCCTTACCGGTGCCGGTCTTGCCCGGGGCTACCTGGGGCGTCCGGCACTGACCGCGGAGAAATTCCTGCCCGATCCTTTCGACACTTCCGAGCATGGCGGAGGCCGTCTGTACCGGACAGGTGATCTGGCGTCCTATCGCAACGACGGCATGATCGAGTACATCGGGCGTATCGATCATCAGGTGAAGATCCGTGGCTTCCGCATCGAGCTGGGCGAGATCGAACTCAAGCTGCTTGCGCATCCCGCCATTCGCGAAGCGGTGGTGATCGATAGCGAAGGCCCGGGTGGGCGGCAACTGGTCGCGTACCTTGTGGCTGATGCGTGCATGCAGTCGCTTCGCGACATCCTGCGTGAGTACCTGAAGGCCATGCTCCCGGAATACATGGTCCCGGCGCACTTCGTCGCGCTGGACGCTCTGCCACTGACCCCCAATGGCAAGTTGGACCGCAAAGCCCTGCCTGCACCGGATGCAAACACGCTTCAGCAAGGTTTCGTGGCGCCTTGCAGCGAACTTGAAGTGCAGGTGGCAGCGATCTGGGCCGATGTGCTGAAGCTTGAAAGGGTCGGTATGAACGACAACTTCTTCGAGCTGGGCGGGCATTCGCTGCTGGCAGTCCAGGCGACCCAGCGCGTGCAGTTGCTGCTGGGGCTGGAGGTGCCGCTTTCGGCCTTGTTCGGTGCAGGGCGACTTGCGGACTACGTGGCGACGATGGCTGAGCTGGCGCCTGCCAGCGCAGCGGATGTCGATGAGTTGAGTGATTTCCTGGCAGAACTGGAGAGTGTTTGAAATGACGGCCCAGAACATCGAGCTGGTTAAACGGTTCCTGCATCTGCCACTGGAGCAGCGCAAGCAATTCTTTGAAAAGATGCAGTCCAAGGGCATGAGCTTCGCTCGGCTGCCGATCCCGCGGATACGGGACGAATGGGGGCCCATCGGGTTGTCGTATGCCCAGCAGCGCCAGTGGTTCCTTTGGCAGTTCGAGCCCGAAAGCGCGGCCTACAACATCAGCATGGCCCTGCGTTTCAGGGGCGCATTGGACCCCGCGCTTCTGCAGCGTAGCCTGGAAGACCTGGTGCACCGCCACGAAAGCCTGCGCACCGCTTTTGCCCAGGACGGCGACCAGCCTGTCCAGGTCATTGAACCGAGTGTGCGGGTGGACATTGTGCGAGAGCCCTTTGCAGCGGCACCAGACGCTGATTTTGCCGAGCGCCTTGAACGTCGCATCGAAGAAGAGGCCGGCCAGCCTTTCGACCTGGGGCAGGCGCCCCTGTGGCGAGTAAGGCTGCTGCAGGTGAACGAGGCCGACCATGTGCTGATCCTGGTCATGCACCATATCGTCTCCGATGGCTGGTCGATGCCGATACTGCTGGACGAATGGATCCGCAGTTACGAGGGGCATCGCCTTGGCCAGCCGGCGTCGTTGCCGGAACTGCCGATCCAGTATGCCGACTATGCCATCTGGCAACGCCGGTGCATGGAAGCGGGCGAGCTGGCGCGTCAGCTGGCGTACTGGGAGGCCGAGCTGGGGGGTGAGCAGCCGGTGCTGGAACTGCCGATCGACCGTCCTCGCCCGGCCGTGCAGAGCCGGGCAGGTGCAAGCCTGGATATCAGCCTGGACGACACACTGTGTGCCGGCCTCAAGCAGCTGGCGCGTGATCGGGGCGTGACAGTGTTCATGCTCCTGCTGGCCAGCTACCAGACCTTGCTGCACCGCTACAGCGGGCAGAACGATATCCGTGTCGGCATACCCACGGCCAACCGCAATCGAATGGAGACCGAAGGCCTGATCGGCTTTTTCGTCAACACCCAGGTACTCAAGGCGGACTTCGACCTGGGGATGACCTTCACTGAACTGCTTGAGCAGACTCAGCGACGCGTCTCGGGTGCCCAGGCCCATCAGGACCTGCCGTTCGAGCAGCTGGTCGAAGCCTTGCAGCCAGAGCGCAGCCTCAGCCATAGCCCGTTGTTCCAGGTCATGTTCAATCACCAGACCGAAGCGCGCGGGCAGGGTCGGCAGCTGCCTGGCTTGGCTGTCGAGACCCTGAACTGGGAACGCGGGACCGCGCAGTTCGACCTGACGCTGGAGACCGTGGAGCACGAGGCAGGGATCGCGGTGTCGCTGACCTACGCAACCGCGCTGTTCGACGAAGCCACCATCGCCCAGCTCGCCGGGCACTGGCAGGGCCTGTTGGCCGCCATCGTTGCCCAGCCGCAGCAGCGCATCGCCGAGCTGCCGCTGCTGAATGCCGCGCAGCAGCAACAGGTGGTCTACGACTGGAACCGCACCCACGCCGACTATCCGCTGGAGCAGTGCCTGCAGCAACTGATCGAGGCGCAAGTCGCCGCCACTCCGGACGCGCCGGCGCTGGTGTTTGCCGAACAGGCCCTGAGCTACCGTGAGCTGAACCGGCGCGCCAACCAGCTGGCGCACAAGCTGCGCCAACAAGGCGTGGGGCCGGACGTGCTGGTGGGCATTGCCGCCGAGCGCAGCGTGGACATGGTCATCGGCCTGCTGGGCATCCTCAAGGCCGGTGGCGCCTATGTGCCGCTGGACCCGGAATACCCCGCCGAGCGCCTGGCCTACATGATGCAGGACAGCGGCATCGGCCTGCTGCTGACGCAAGCCCACCTGCTGGCGCAGTTGCCGGTACCTGAGGGTGTGCAGCCACTGTTGCTCGAACCGCTGCCGGGCTACAGCGACGCCGACCCGGTGCACCACACCCGCCCGGGCAACCTGGCCTACGTGATCTACACCTCAGGTTCCACCGGCCGGCCCAAGGGCGCGGGCAACAGCCATCGCGCGCTGGTCAACCGCCTGTGCTGGATGCAACAGGCCTACGGCCTGGATGCCAGTGATACGGTGCTGCAGAAAACCCCGTTCAGTTTCGATGTCTCGGTCTGGGAGTTTTTCTGGCCGCTGCTGGCCGGCGCACGCCTGGCCGTGGCGCAACCGGGCGAGCACCGTGATCCGGAGCGCCTGGTGGAGGTGATCAGGCAGCACGCGGTGACCACGCTGCACTTTGTCCCGTCGATGCTGCAGGCGTTCATGGGCAGCGCCGAGGTCGAGCGCTGCAGCAGTCTCAAGCGCGTGGTGTGCAGCGGCGAAGCCTTGCCTGCAGAGCTGGCGCAACAGACCTT